>NZ_CATKPN010000033.1:0-93824 GCF_949767245.1 Pseudomonas sp. IT-P176 | reverse complement strand
CGGTCTAATCCAACCCCCCAGAGGCCGCCACGGGAGCAAGCTTCCTCGCCACAGGCCGCTACAAAGTTGTGTAGATACCTATGCCCGCGATGACGGTCCAGAGCGTACTCAGCCCGTGCCGGCGCCTACAGTTCGCCGGGGAGGGGAGGCAGGTCGATTGGCTGTTTGCTGCCCTGTTTTTGCGCGCTGCGCCATGCCGCCGGGGGCATGCCGAACTGGGTGATGAACCAGCGGGTAAAGGAGCTGGCCATGGAGTAGCCAAGCATGTCGGCGATGCGTCCCAGGGTGTAGTTGGGGTTGTCCAGGTAGCGCAGCACCAGGTCGCGCCGGACCTCGTTGACCAGGTCGTTGAAGGCGCAGCCATCTTCCTTGAGCCGGCGCTGCAGGGTGCGCACGTTCATGCCCTGGGTCTGGGCGATCTGCTCGATGGTCGCGCGCCCCATGGGCAGCAACAGATAGATGGCCTTGCGCACCTCAAACAACATCGAGGCGCCCTCGTGGCTCAGCAACGAGTCCAGGTAGCTCTGTGCATAGCGGGCCATGGCCGGGTCGGCATGGGGGTTGGTCATGTCCAGGCTGGCATCGGAACAGACAATGCCGTTGAACTCACTGCCGAACTCCAGGGTGCAGCCAAACAGCCGCCGATGCAGTTGCAGGTTATCGGGAGGCTGGTGGGTGAAATGCACGCGGTAAGGATGCCAATGGCTGCCGAGCAAGGCGGCGCACAGGCGAAACATCACCCCGATTGCCAGCTCAGTGGCCTGGCGCGAGGGCATGGGCGTCTCGGTGACCACTTCTTCACGAATGATCACCATCTTGCCGGCTTCTTCGATGAAAATCGCCAGCGAATCGTTCATCAGGTGCCGGTAGTGCACCACCACCTGCAAGGCGTCGCGCAAGGTCCGCTGGTGGCTGAGCAACAGACTGACCACACCGAAATCCGAGAGTTGGCGCGACTCGGCCATGCTCAGGCCGAAGGTCTGGCAGCCACTGGCCAGGGCCGAGTCTTCCAGCAGGCGCACGGCGGCATCGATCGGGATGCGCTGTTCCGGGGCGAGCAACTGGGCGCGACTGAGGCCGACCCCGGCCATCACATCGCGTGGGTTGAACCCCAGGTACTGGGTGACTTCCAGGTAGTTGGTCAAGACGGCGGCGCGAACAAGCTTGGTCATGCGGAAGTCTTTCCTGAGCCGATTGCGATGGAAGCGAGCGGGGCGACTATATCCAGCACCTGATCAATTGAACAGTTGTGAAGTCAGCACTAGTCTGCCGCCGATTGTGGTCCGGGGCAGGCACGCTGACACCCGCCATCGGCGTCCACCCATTGATTACAGTGGGCTGGCGCGCAACCGTCGAGTTTTTTGACCAACGGTCGTGCCAACGCCCCGGCGGCAAATTTGTCATCAAAAGAAAAGTCACTGACGTCTAATGAAAAGCACCGGGGGTAGGCGCTCTTTAATGTCAGCACTACAAAAAGCTTCTGGCGATAGAGCCAGTCGAGTCATCGAGAAAGCGTAGGTGTTGAAGTGGACAAATTGCAGACTGCCGCAACCGTTCTGATCGTACCGGGCTTGCGCGAGCACGTTGCCGAGCATTGGCAAACGTTGTTGGCCGAGCAACTTTGCAAGGTGCGCAGCGTTCCCCCACTGACCACCGACAAACTGGATTGCGCCAAGCGCGTCGAGGCGATTCAGCACGCGCTGGAGCAGATCGACGGGCCGGTGATCCTGGTGGCCCACAGTGCCGGTGTGCTGATGGTCGCGCACTGGGCCGCCCGCCACACACGTGCGATCAAGGGCGCCCTGTTGGCCGCGCCACCCGACCTCGATGCCGCCTGGCCGCAAGGCTACCCATCCCCTGAAACCTTGCGCACCCAAGGTTGGGACCCGCTACCCAATGGCCCGCTGCCGTTCCGCAGCCTGGTCGCCGCCAGCACCAATGATCACCTGGCCAGCCTACAAGCCGTGCAACGCATGGCCCAGGGCTGGGGCGCCGAACTGCGCAACATCGGCGCAGTCGGTCATCTCAACCCGGCCGCGGGCTTCGGCCCCTGGCCACAGGCCTACACCCTGATCCAGGAACTGGATCGTTAGTCCAGGCACCGCAAGACCCCGAGTCAACCGGCTATTGCCCTCATTGCTGATTAGCGTCAACCCCTGGAACAAGGGGTGACGAGAGGGCGGCTGCGCTTAAAACAACTACAAAAAGGCGGAGACACGTTAATGCACAACAATAAGAGTCACGGTTTCACCCCATCGCGTTACACCTTGCTGGCCTCGGCCATCCTCGCCGCCAGCATGCCGGTGGCCCACGGTTTTGAACTCGACACGGGGAACCCGGACTGGACCGCGCGCCTGGACAACACCGTCAAGTACAACTACGGGGTACGCACTGAAAGCGCCGACAAACGCATGTTGGCGACACCCAACAACAACGATGGCGACTACAACTTTCGCAAGGCCGGTACCAACATCAGCAACCGTATCGACCTGTTGACCGAGATGGACGTGGTCTACAAGAACAGCATGGGCTTTCGGGTCAGCGCCGCCAGCTGGTACGACAAGGCCTATGAGAACGCTGGCTCGAACTCCAATCCGTTCGTCAACGGCAACGATGCGCGCTCCGGCCTGGTGGCCAATGACCCACGCCTGGCGGGTGTCACGGGCGACAATGTCGGCAACGGCAGCCCGCACCTGAGCAACTACGCCCAGCGTTACTACACCGGGCCGTCCGGGGAAATCCTCGACGCGTTCGTGTTCTACAGCACCGAAGTGGGCGAGGAGTCGTTGCTCAGCGTCAAGGCCGGCCAGCACAACGTGTTCTGGGGCGAAACCCTGCTCAACCCGGTGCACTCGGTCAGCTACGGCCAATCGGGCCTGGACCTGGCCAAGCTGGCGGCGTCGCCGGGCACTGAAGCCAAGGAGCTGTTCGTTCCGCGTAACCAGCTGTCGATGTCGTTCACCGTGAATCCGGAGCTGACCGTCGGCGCCCAGTACTTCCTCGACTGGGACGCCGCGCGCCTGCCGGAAGCCGGCACCTACTATGGCGGCTCCGACCTCGTGGGCTTCGGCGCGCAATCCTTCCTGCTCGGCAACACCAACTCCGTGGTCCCGGGCAGCCCGCTGGGCTGTGGCCTGGCACCGTGCAACGGCTTGACCAACGTGCGTCGTGGGCATGACCTGACGCCGGGCAGCAGCGGTGATTGGGGCGTGATGGCCAAATGGTCTCCGGCCTGGCTGGACGGCACCCTCGGCGTCTACTACCGCAACACCTCGGACATCCTGCCGCAAGCCTGGTTGAACGCCACCGGGCTGAGCTCGGCCAACCCCAGCGGCACCCCGCCGACCGGGCAAGTGCCGGCCGTGATCAACACCCTCAACTCGTTGAGCACCAGCACCTACCAACTGGCCTATGCCGACAACATCCAGGTGTTCGGCCTGAGCCTGTCCAAGGACGTGGGTGGGGTGAGCGTCGGCTCGGACCTGAATATCCGCCACAACATGCCGCTGGCGAGCATTCCGGCGATTGTCAGTTCTTCCGGGCCACTGGGCCTGGGCGCCGGCCTTGGCCTGTTGCCGGCCCGTACTGCCGCCACCGGTGTGGTCTATGACACCCCGAGCCGGGGCGACAGCATGAGCGCCACGGGCGACACCTTGCACTGGACCCTCAACGGTCTGGTGAGCCTGCCAAAAAGCCCGCTGTACGACTCGGCCAACCTGCTCGCCGAGCTGTACTACAGCAACCTGCTCAAGCTCGATGACAAAAACGAGGCGCTGTACAAGGGCAACGGCAGCTATCGCGGGATCGACGCGCCAACCCGCGACAACTGGGGCATTGCCGTCAACTTCACGCCGACCTGGTACCAGGTATTCCCGGGCGTCGACCTCAACATGCCGCTGTCGGTCAACGTCGGTCTGGACGGTGTCTCGCCAGTCTCCGGCGGGGGCGCCAAGGACACCGGCAACTACGCAGTCGGCTTCGGCGCCGTGGCGTACAACAAATACTTTGTCGACCTCAAGTACGTCGATTCCTTCGGCAAGTCCGACAAGTGTGACAACAGCGGTTCGAGCACCGGCGCAGCCAATGCCGGCAGCGGCGACGGCTCGACCCCGAACGCCTTCAGCGGTAACGAAAACTACGCCTGCTATGGCGGGGGCTACTCAGCCTTTTCCGGTGGCGGAGCCACTACCCAAGACCGTGGTGCCCTGTACCTGACGATGAAAACCACGTTTTAACTCACGAATCGCTGACTCGAATCAGCAGGAGAATAACAAGATGAAATTCGTGCACACCGTGTTGGCCGCTTCACTGGCCCTGGTCATAGCCGGCCAGGCCCAAGCCGCCGTCTCCGCCCAGGAAGCCGCCAAGCTGGGCAGCAGCCTGACCCTGGTCGGGGCAGAAAAGGCCGGCAATGCCGATGGCTCGATTCCCGCCTACAGCGGCGGCCTGACCACGCCACCGGCCAGCTTCAAGGCCGGCGACAGCATGCGTCCGGACCCTTTTGCCGATGAGAAGCCGGTGCTGGTGATCGACGGCAAGAATGCCGAGCAGTACAAGGGCGCGCTGACGGCGACCACCCTGGAGCTGGCCAAGCGTTTCCCGACCTTTCACGTCAACGTCTACCCGACCCACCGCACCGTCACCTTGCCCAAGGCCGTGCTGGACAATGGCCTGAAGAACGCCACCGGCGCCAAGTCCCTGGACGGCGGCCTGGCCATCGACAACGTGCTGCCCGGCGTACCGTTCCCGATCCCGCAGTCGGGCAACGAGGCGATGTGGAACTTCCTGCTGCGCTACCAGGGGGTCAACATCAACTCCAAGTACGACTCCTGGAACGTCGACTCCGCCGGCGTGGCGAGCCTGGCGATCACCGGCCAGGCAATGATTTCCTACCCGATCTACGAAAACCTCGCGCAGCCCATCAGCAGTGCCGACGTGTACTACCAGATGAAGCTGTCGTACACCGGTCCTGCACGCCGGGCCGGCGAAGCGATCATGCTCAAGGACGCCGCCAACCCGCTGCAACAACCACGTCGCGCCTGGCAATACCTGCCTGGCCAGCGTCGCGTCAAGCTGGCCCCGAACCTGGCCTACGACACACCGAACCCAGGTACCGCCGGCGCGGGCACCTACGACGATGTATTCGTGTTCAACGGGGCGCTGGACCGCTACGACTGGAAGCTGGTGGGCAAGCAGGAAATGATCGTGCCCTACAACACCTACAAGCTGACCTACGCCCAGGATCCGAAGGCGCTGGCGACCCCCAATCACCTGGCCCCGGACTATGTACGCTGGGAAAAACACCGGGTGTGGGTGGTCGAGGGCAACCTCAAGGCCGGCGCCCGGCACATCTACCAGAAACGCCGCTTCTACCTCGATGAAGACAGCTGGACCGCTCTGGCCTCAGACCAGTACGACGCCCGTGGCCAACTGTATCGCGGCTCCTTCGCGTTTCTCAGCCAGAGCTATGACAAGCAGATCCCGGATTCCACGCCTTTCATGATCTACGACCTGGTCGGTGGCTCCTACAACATCAACGGTGTGGTCGGCCCGTACGGCGGCATCAAGTACATCGAGCCACTCTCCAAGGCGCAGTGGTCGCCGGAGTCCCTGGCAGGTTCGGGCATTCGCTGATCGGCAAGGACGCCAGGTGTCAACGCCAGGCCACACGGTTGTGTGGCCTGGCGCAGTTTTTCGAAGAGGACGCGGTATGGGTTCGTACAAAAAGTACCTGCAATGGGCGCTGGGCGCCGTGCTTGCCGTTGGCCAGGGCCTGACATTGGCCGCTGGCTACGTCGATGTCCTGGACCTGCCAGCCAAAGTCAGCCCGCTGGCGGTGCGCAGCCCGTTGTCAGGCATGGCGCGGGCCGGCGAGCGACTGATCGCGGTCGGCCAGCGTGGCCATATTCTGTATTCCGACGACAGCGGCACCCACTGGCAACAAGCCGTGGTGCCGGTGAGCGCGGATCTCAACGCGGTGAGTTTTCCATCGCCAGCACAAGGCTGGGCGGTGGGTAACGACGGCGTGGTGTTGCACAGCAGCGATGCTGGGGCGAGCTGGACCAGACAACTCGACGGACGCCAGATCGGCGCCTTGCTGGTCAAGCATTACGGCGACCTGGCCAGGGCCGAGCCGGATAACGAGCGCTGGGCGCAACTGGCAGACGAAGGCCAGCGCATGGTGGAGCAGGGCGCCGACAAGCCGTTGCTCGACGTCTGGTTCGCCAACGACCAACTCGGTTATGTGGTCGGCGTGTTCAACCTGATCCTGCGCACCGAGGACGGTGGCTTGACCTGGACGCCGTTCCAGGACCGCACCGACAACCCCCAGGGCTTTCACCTGAACGCCATCGCCTCCACCGGCGATGCGCTGTACATCGCCGGCGAGCAGGGCTTGATGCTGCGCTGGGATGAGGCCGGGCAACGCTTCGTGGCCTTGACTACGCCTTACCAGGGCAGCTTTTTCGGGGTGCTCGGCAAACCCGGCGAGGTGCTTGCCTACGGCTTGCGCGGCAACGTGCTGCGCAGTGTCGATGGCGGCCTGAGCTGGATGCCGCTGGACACGGGCCTGCACACCAGCATCACCGCCGGCCTGCTCGACAGCAAGGGCCAGTACCACTTGTTCACCCAGGGCGGGCAGGTGCTGCTGAGCCAGGGGCCTGGCGCGCAGTTGCACCTGGTGCCGCAAGCCGCGCCCACACCGGTGACCGGTGCCACCCAGGCCGTCAATGGCGCGCTGGTGGTAGTGGGCAGCCGTGGTGCACGGGCGCTGGCCGCCGAATAAGACCTCGAATCCTTAGAGCGAGAACCCAGACATGGGCAATATCAAGCAAGACACCATGCCGGTCATCCGCGACGTGCGTGACTTCGACCAACGCTCCGGCAACCGCCTGGAGCGCCTGGTGTTCAACTACCGGCCGCTGTTCATGCTGCTGATGGCGCTGGCGACCCTGGTGCTGGGCTATATGGCCGCCACGCGCCTGGAATTGCGCCCCAGCTTTGAAAAAATGATTCCGCAAAGCCA
Source organism: Pseudomonas sp. IT-P176 (assembly GCF_949767245.1). Classification (NCBI taxonomy): domain Bacteria; kingdom Pseudomonadati; phylum Pseudomonadota; class Gammaproteobacteria; order Pseudomonadales; family Pseudomonadaceae; genus Pseudomonas; species Pseudomonas sp. IT-P176. Next base: position 86,800 of record NZ_CATKPN010000033.1, on the reverse strand, counting down.
GCCCTACATCCAGAACTACCTGGAGAACCGCCAGTCCCTGCGCGGCCTGGGCAACTCGGTGCGGGTGGTGGTCGAGACCACCCAGGGCGATATCTTCGACCCGGCCTACCTGGACGTGCTCAAGCAGGTCAATGATCAGTTGTTCCTCACCGAAGGCGTCGACCGCGCCTGGATGAAGTCGTTGTGGAGCCCGGCCGTACGCTGGACTGAAGTCACCGAGGAAGGCTTCCAGGGTGGTCCGGTGATGCCCGATACCTATGAGGGCAAGCCCGAGCAGATCGAGCAGTTGCGCCAGAACATCGCCCGGGCCGGCATCGTCGGCAGCCTGGTGGCCAGTGACTACAAGTCGAGCATGCTGATCATCCCGCTGCTGGACAAGGCCGCCGCCGGTGGCCAGCCGATCAACTACCATGCGTTCTCGCAGATGCTCGAAGAGCAACTGCGCGACAAGATCGAGTATGCCGGCGACAAGGCCGCCCACGCGTCCGGGGAGGAGGGCAAGGGCCCGTACAAGGTCCGGGTGATCGGTTTCGCCAAACTGATGGGCGACCTGATCGATGGCCTGATCCAGGTGATGATGTTCTTCGGCCTGGCGGTAGTGACCTCGCTGCTGATCATCTACCTCTATACCCGTTGCGTGCGCAGCACCTTGCTGGTGGTTGGCTGCTCGCTGATCGCGGTGGTCTGGCAACTGGGCATCGTCGCCTGGCTGGGTTATGCCATCGACCCCTATTCAGTGCTGGTGCCGTTCCTGATCTTCGCCATTGGCGTGTCCCATGCCGCGCAGAAAATGAACGGGATCATGCAGGACATCGCCCGTGGCACCCACAAGTTGATCGCCGCGCGCTACACCTTTCGCCGCCTGTTCATTGCCGGGGTCACCGCACTGCTGGCGGACGCCGTGGGGTTCGCGGTGCTGATGCTGATCGACATCCCGGTGATCAAGGACCTGGCCATCAGCGCCAGCATTGGCGTTGCGGTGTTGATCTTTACCTCCTTGTTGTTGATGCCGGTGGCGCTGTCCTATGTCGGTGTCGGCCGCAAAGCGGCCGAGCGTGCCCTGAAGATCGACACCCGGGCTGACGGCCACAAGGGCTTTGGCAAGCTGTGGGACTGGCTCGACCGTTTCACCAGCGCCAAGTGGGCCACGGGCGCAGTGCTGGTGGCCTTGGTGATGGGCATCGGCGGCTTCATGATCAGCCTGCAGCTGCAGATCGGCGACCTGGAAAGTGGGGCCCCGGAGCTGCGCGCCGATTCTCGCTACAACCGCGACAACGCCTACATCACCCAGCACTACGCGCTGTCCAGCGACCTGTTCGCGGTGATGATCAAGACCGCCCCCGAAGGCTGCCTGAACTACAAGACCCTGGTACTCGCCGACCGACTGGCCTGGGAGCTGCAGCAGTCACCGGGCGTGCAGGCGACCACCTCGCTGGTCAATGCGGTGCGCCAGATCACTGCGGGCACCTATGAGGGCAACCCCAAGCTCAACAGCATCCAGCGCAACCAGGACGTCTTGAACTATGCGGCCCAGCAGGCCTCGGTCAACTCCCCGGAGTTGTTCAACACCGATTGCTCGCTGATGCCGGTGATTGCCTACCTCAAGGACCACAAGGCCCAGACCCTGGATGAGGTGGTGGCCATCGCCGATAAATTCGCCCGCGACAACAGCAGCGAAGATCGCCAGTTCCTGCTGGCCGCCGGCAGCGCCGGGATCGAGGCAGCCACCAATATCGTGGTACGCGAAGCCAATCGCAGCATGCTGCTGTATGTCTACGCGGCGGTCACGCTGTTCTGCCTGATTACCTTCCGCAGTTGGCGGGCAACCCTGGTGGCGCTGCTGCCTTTGGTACTGACCTCGATCCTTTGCGAAGCGCTGATGGTGGTCATGGGCATCGGCGTCAAGGTCGCAACGCTGCCGGTGATCGCCCTGGGTGTGGGGATCGGCGTGGACTACGCCTTGTACCTGCTCAGTGTGCAACTGCAGTACCAGCGCCAGGGCCTGCCATTGGCCCAGGCCTACCGCAATGCCGTGTCGTTCACCGGCCGGGTCGTGGGCCTGGTCGGCATCACCCTGGCCGCCGGCGTGGTGTGCTGGGTCTGGTCGCCGATCAAGTTCCAGGCGGACATGGGCATCCTGCTGACCTTCATGTTCCTGTGGAACATGCTGGGTGCGCTGATCCTGATTCCGGCCCTGTCGTACTTCCTGCTGCGAGACCCGGCGCTGGAGCGTCGGCTGGCAGCCGAAAACCCCGTGGCCCCCGCCGGTGCAACCGGTACATCCCAACGTCAGGGCACACCTGATGCACTGACAACTTGTGAGAAAGCCAACTATGTCTGATTACAAAGCCCCTTTGCGTGACATGCAGTTTGTCCTCAATGAGGTGTTCCAGGTCTCCAGGTTATGGGCGCAATTGCCGGGCCTGGCCGAGGTCATCGATCAAGAGACAGCCGCGGCGATCCTTGAGGAGGCCGGCAAGATCAGTGCACAAGTGATCGCGCCACTCAACCGCAGCAGTGACGAGCAAGGCTGTGGTTGGGACAACGGCAAGGTGACTGCACCCCTGGGGTTCGCCGAGGCGTACCAGGCATTTGCCGAAGGTGGCTGGGTGGGTGTTGGCGGCGATCCGCAGTTTGGTGGCATGGGCATGCCCAAGGCGATTTCGGCCCAGGTCGAGGAGATGGTCAACTCGGCCAGCCTGTCGTTTGGCCTGTACCCGATGCTGACTGCCGGCGCTTGCCTGTCGATCAACGCCCATGCCAGCCAGGCGCTCAAGCAACGCTACCTGCCGAACATGTACGCCGGCACCTGGACCGGTTCGATGTGCCTGACCGAAGCCCATGCGGGCACCGACCTGGGGCTGATTCGCACCCGCGCCGAGCCGGCAGCCGATGGCAGTTACCGGATCAGCGGCAGCAAGATCTTCATCACCGGCGGTGAGCACGACCTGACCGAGAACATCATCCACCTGGTGCTGGCGCGACTGCCGGATGCACCCGCCGGGCCCAAGGGCATTTCCCTGTTCCTGGTGCCCAAGGTGCTGGTCAACGACGACGGCTCACTGGGCGCCAGCAACGAGCTGTCGTGCGGTTCCATCGAGCACAAGATGGGCATCAAGGCTTCCGCCACCTGCGTGATGAACTTCGACGGCGCCACCGGTTGGATCGTCGATGCGCCAAACAAGGGCCTGGCCGCGATGTTCACCATGATGAACTACGAGCGCTTGGGCGTGGGTATCCAGGGCCTGGCGTTGGGTGAACGCTCCTACCAGAACGCGGTCGAGTATGCCCGCGATCGCTTGCAGAGCCGCGCACCAACGGGGCCGCAGGCTACCGACAAGGTCGCCGACCCGATCATCGTGCATGCGGATGTGCGACGCATGTTGCTGACCATGAAAGCTCTCAACGAGGGCGGCCGGGCCTTCTCCAGCTACGTCGCGCTGCAACTGGACACCGCCAAGTACAGCGAAGATTCGGCAACCCGCACTCGCGCCCAGGAGCTGGTGTCCTTGCTGACGCCGGTGGCCAAGGCGTTCCTCACCGACATGGGCCTGGAAACCACGGTGCACGGCCAGCAGGTGTTCGGCGGCCACGGCTACATCCGTGAGTGGGGGCAGGAGCAACTGGTGCGTGATGTGCGGATCACCCAGATCTACGAAGGCACCAACGGCATTCAGTCCCTGGATCTAGCCGGACGCAAGATCGTCGGCAGCGGCGGGGCGCTGTACCGCCTGTTTGCTGCAGAAATTCGCCACTTCATCGCCAATGCCGGGACCGGGACCGACATGGGCAAGTTCTGCAAGCCGCTGGGCGCCGCCGTCGACAACCTCGACGAACTGACCGCCTGGCTGCTGGATCGGGCGCAGGACAACCCGAATGAAATCGGCGCGGCCTCGGTGGAGTACCTGCAAGTGTTCGGCTACACCGCCTACGCCTATATGTGGGCGCTGATGGCCCAGGCGGCCATGGGCAAGGCCAATGAAGACGAGTTCTATGCCAGCAAGCTTTGCACCGCGCGTTTCTATTTCGCCCGCCTGTTGCCGCGCATCCATTCGTTGAGCGCCTCGGTCAGGGCCGGTAGCGCCTGCCTGTATGAACTGCCAGCCACGCAGTTCTGATTGAACGGACAAGGAACCCCAGCATGATCGCGACAAAAATCATTCCACCGGCCGCCGGCGCCTATGCCTATCCTCTGCTGATCAAGCAGTTGCTGCTGTCCGGGGTGCGCTACGAGCCAGGGCGGGAAATCGTCTACGCCGACAAACTGCGCTACAGCTACCAGACCCTCAATAAGCGGATCCGCCGCCTGGCCAACGCCTTGACCGCCGCCGGCGTCAAGGCCGGGGACACCGTGGCCTTGCTCGACTGGGACAGCCACCGCTACCTGGAGTGTTTCTTTGCCGTGCCGATGATCGGCGCGGTACTGCACACCGTGAACATTCGCCTGTCGGCGGAACAGGTGCTCTTCACCATGAACCACGCCGAGGATGACCTGGTGCTGGTGCATGACGACTTCCTGCCCCTGGTCGAACAGTTGCAGGGGCAACTGACGACGGTCAAAGGTTACCTGCAACTGAGCGACGAGACGGCAGCCGACACCTGCCTGCCGGTGGTGGGGGAGTACGAGCAACTGCTGGCCGAGGCCGCGGACCAGTACGACTTCCCCGACTTCGATGAAAACTCGGTGGCGACGCTGTTCTACACCACGGGCACCACCGGCGACCCGAAAGGCGTGTATTTCACCCACCGCCAACTGGTGCTGCACACCCTCAATGCGGTGGGCACCCTGGGGGTCTATCAAGGCCTGCCGCTATTGCGCTCCGATGATGTGTACATGCCCATCACCCCGATGTTCCATGTGCATGCCTGGGGCGTGCCCTATGTCGCCACACTCATGGGCCTCAAGCAGGTGTACCCGGGGCGCTATGAGCCCAATCGCCTGGTGCAGTTGTACCGTGAGGAGAAGGTTACGTTTTCCCACTGTGTGCCGACCATTTTGCAGATGATCCTCAACTGCGAGGCTGGCAAGCACAGTCGTTTTGATGGCTGGAAGATGCTCCTCGGCGGCAGTGCGCTGACCCTGGGCATTGCCAGCGAAGCCAGCACCAGGGGCATCCAGGTGCACAGTGGCTACGGCATGTCGGAAACCTGCCCGGTGCTCTGCACCACCTACCTGCGCACCGAGGACCTGCAGCAACCGATGCAGGACCAACTGGCCACGCGCATCAAGACCGGGGTGCCGGTGCCAATGGTCGACCTGAAAATCATCGATGCCGCAGGCAATGATGTGCCCCACGACGGTGAAGCCCAGGGCGAAATCGTGGTGCGCGCACCCTGGTTGACCCAGGGTTATCTGAAGGAGCCGCAAAAGGGCGCCGAGCTGTGGCAGGGCGGTTGGCTGCACACTGGCGACATGGCATCGATCGACGCCATGGGCGGTGTGGAAATCAAGGACCGGATCAAGGATGTGATCAAGACGGGCGGGGAGTGGATCAGTTCCCTGGAGCTGGAAAGCCTGATCAGCGAGCACACGGCAGTGATGTCGGTGGCAGTGGTGGGCATTGTCGACGAGCAGTGGGGTGAACGGCCCATGGCCCTGGTGGTGTGCGAGCCCGGGCATTACCTTGACCGCAAGATCCTCGAAGCGCACTTACAGAGCTTTGTCGACATCGGGCGGATCAACAAGTGGGCGATCCCCAAGCAATTCAAGTTCGTCAGCGAGATCCCCAAGACCAGCGTCGGCAAGATCAACAAGAAGCTGATCCGCGAGCAAGCAACCAGCTGAAACCCGGGTGGCCGCTGCCGGCGGTCACTCCGTAGCCGCCGGTTTGGCCAGGGAGATGCCGGCGGCTGAAAGGCGCTTGAGGATCTCGAACAGCAGGTCGCTCTTGATCTTGCCGACAACTCTCGGGCTGCTGACATAGCCGGTGACGGTCAGGGTGATGCCGTCGGGCGTCAACTTGCTGAAGCGCACGAAGGGGGCAGGGTGGTCGAGGATGTTCTCGTGTTCGCAGTAGGTGTTGAACAGCAGGTCGTTGACTTGCTCGGGATCGATATCCAGCGCGAAGGTCAGCTCCAGCGTTGCCACCCCCTGGGCGCTACCGCCCAGGGTCACGTTGCGCAGGTTCTGGGAAATCAGCTGGGAATTGGGGACGATCACTATGGAGCGGTCGCTGAGCTGGATTTCCGTGGCCCTGACATTGATCCGCCGAATGTCGCCTTCGACCCCACTGATACTGATCAGGTCGCCGACCTTGACCGGGCGCTCGGTCAGCAGAATCAGGCCGGAGACGAAGTTCTTGACGATCTCCTGCAAACCAAAACCAATGCCCACCGACAATGCACTGACGATCCAGGCCAGGTTGGTCCACTGCACGCCCAGCGATGACAGGGTGAGCAGAATCACCAGGGCGTAACCGATATTGGCAAACAGCGTGCTCAGGGACGCACACATGCCGGGGTCCATCGCGGTCTTGGGCAGGAACTCGTTGTCCAGCCAGCGGCGCAGTGAGCGGATCAGGTAGATGCCAATCAACAACGCCAGCACCGCGTTGAGCAAGTGCCCGGGAATGATGTTCAGTTTGCGCAAGCCCGCACCGCCGAGAATCTCCAGGGCCTGGGCGAACAGTTGGCCGAAGGTGGTGCCAACGCCGCCCACCAGCAGCGCAATCAAGGCGAACAACAGCATGCTCGCGCGGCCAACCCCCGACAGCACAGTCGAAACCTGCTCCAGGCGTGCATCGCCAATCCCCAGCAACTGCTTGAGCGCCTTGCCGCTGGCTTGCCTGGGGGAAAACAGGTACTCGCAAAGGTCCTTGAACAGCTGTATCAGCAGGTAGAAACCGGAGAACACAATGAAGATCCAGACCATTTCATAGGTGATGAACCGGGCCAGCGAGATGTAGCCAATCAACAGCGCCAGCATGGAGACCACGATCGCCAGGCTGGCGAACGCGTACATCAGCCCGGCCAGGGTGGTGCCGGCCTCCGGGGCCTCACCGCTGGCGGCCACGGCCCGGCGGATCTTGCTGGTGCGCAACAGCAGGATCGCAAGGATCAGGGTCACGATCAGCGCAGTCACCCCACGCCCGAAAATCACCGCCTGGGGGCTCATGCCGCTGACGTTGGCGATCTGCGACAGCGTCACCAGGACCAGCAGCACGCCCGCCAGGATCTGCGGAAAGTGTTCCATCGCCAGGGCCACAGGGTCGGCAATCGCCGGCAGTCGCCAGGAAGGATGGCGGGTCGAAAGCAAGGCGCGGCTCAGGCCGGTAATCAGCACGCAGGTGTACACCAGCTTTTCGATTTCTTCGGCCAGGCTTTGCAGCATGGGGGTCAATGGCAGTTGCCGCGTCACCGCATAAAACAGCAACTGCAAGGCGCAGGCAGCGGTCAGCAACGTGGCCAGGATCGACGCCAGTGCCAGGGAACTACGGCGCAACCGGCCTTCGGGCATGCGATGAATGCACACCCAGAACAGCCCCCGCTCAGCGACGCTGCGGCCCAGGGTCCAGACCGCCAGTGCCAGCAGCAGCAACAGACTGCTGACCAGGCGCTGGCCCGGCTGCCACACCGAGGCCAGGGTGGCGCCAATCTCCTGCAGCACCGCACTGAGCCGTTGGCGGTCCGTAGCTTGCGGAGCAATCAACGGCCGCCAGAAATTCGGGCTGAGGATACTGTTGATACGCTGCGTCACTTCGCTTTCCAGCAGACTGCGGCGCAGGGCGGCAATCTGGGTGGTCAGCTCGGTGGCACTGGCCTTGAGCCCGGCCAGGGCTTTCAAACTGCTGTCGAGCTTGTCTTTCTGCTCGATGATATGGATGCGCTGGATCGCAATGCCGGTATTTTCCGGCGCCTGTTCGTCAGCGGAGGCGGGGCCCAGCACCCCCAATTGGGCCTGGAGCTGGGCCTGCACCGGCAGCAGCGCCGACTGCTGCCGCTCGACGTCGTTAAGGTAGGTCTGAATCAAATCCTGCAGGCTGACCAGTTGGGACAGGGTGTCGGCCAGCGACACCTGCTGCTTGAGGCCATCGAGCCGGGCCTGCAAGCCCGGCAACTCATTCTGCGCAACGACGAACGTCGCCTGATCAGCCTTGGCCACCAGGCTGGCTGGGCTGGAGTCCGCGGCCGAGGCAATGGACCCCGACCCGCACAGGACGAGCACCAGCAACCACATCGATTTCCACGCATTGCCCATAGCTGCGCCCGGTCCTGTGGTGTATCACTTGCCCTGGGGCTCAGAACCGTTCGGCGATGTATTTGAACGGATAGTTGATAGTCTTGTACTCGCCGACCTTGCGCTTGGGCAGCCTAACTCGTGGTTGCTTGATAGCTTCGTAGGGAATGTGCTCCAGCAGGTGAGTGATCACATTCAGCCGCACCGACTTCTTGTTCTCCGAGCGGGCCACATGCCAGGGCGCCCACCCCGAATCGGTAGCCTGGAACATCTCGTCGCGCGCACGGGTGTATTCATCCCAACGGTTGTAGGACTTGATATCCATGGGCGAGAGTTTCCAGGTCTTGCGCCCGTCGGTGATGCGCTCCTTGAGGCGACGGCTTTGTTCCTCCGGACTGACCTCCAGCCAGTACTTGAACAGCAGGATCCCGGAGTTGACCATCAGCCGCTCGTAACCCGGCGTCAGCTCAAGGAACCCGCGCGCCTGATCCTCGGTGCAGAACCCCATGACCCGTTCCACACCCGCGCGGTTGTACCAACTGCGGTCGAAAATCACCACTTCGCCAGCGGACGGCATGTGCGGCATATAGCGCTGCAGGTACATCTGCGATTTTTCCCGCTCCGACGGAGCAGGCAAGGCCACCACCCGAAAGATCCGCGGGCTCACGCGCTCAGTCAGCGCCTTGATCGTGCCGCCTTTGCCCGCACCATCACGGCCTTCAAACACAATGACCACCTTGGCCCCCGTGGCAACCACCCATTGCTGCAACTTCACCAGCTCGACATGCAGGGCGGCAAGTTGCTTCTCGTAGTCCTTGCGACCGAGCGGCGCGGGAGGCTGCGCTTTCGCAAGCGCCTGTTTTTTCTTACTCATTAACCAAACTCCGATAAGGATCCGAACTCAAGCGTAGTCAGGATAACCGCACAACGCTAACTGCACCGGACATAGATCAGTAACTGTGGAGTAGGGTGATCGGAAGCGACTCAACGCCCACTGATATATAACTCAACTAAATAGACCTTTAGTTGAGTTATAAGTTATAGGAATATCAAGGGCAGGGCACACCCCGCATTTAATGGATGAACGCTTAAGATGCTCCCTATTATGTAGGAGCGAGCTCGCTCGCGAAGAACATCAACGATAACGCGCAAATCCAGTAAATCCCCATCCATCACCAGCACAACGAACCCGGAAATTGTGGAATAGGGAAATAGCCAACATCGTCAAAAAAGCCGAAAAAGTGCTATTTCCTACAGCAGCCGAAACCACGAAAGGCCCGAAATACAGGGCTTCCAGCGCCTTCAGGTGCATACCAGCAGAACAAATACGGATAAGCGTTCACACGAAGAACCGAGGTCCATATCAATCAGGCTCGGCGCCATGACCGCCACAGAACGGCAACACACGCTGGACGTTGCGGATGGCAAAGACGGATCTACGCCCCAGGATGGTTGAACCCGTAACCACGGCGATCCAGGGCAATAGTAAGACGCCGGGAGGTTTTCATTGCGTACACAACAGAACACCCAGGCCGACGGCCAAGCACGTAAGCGCCACGAACCAATTCACAGCCTGGAAGGTAAAGCAGCCACAGCTGGAACTGACGAGCGCCCAACAGCGCGAAACTATCCAACGTGGTGCTGATGAAAGTACTGAGATCGTCGTTGGCCAACGTAGCGGATCATCACCAGGAACGTGGTGCACAAGAGGCATTGGGATTGCCAGTGACATCGCAAGGCAGCAAGCTGGACCCGGGGGACTGATTAGTAGGTAGTGCCTGTCTTCAAATCTGACCTCCAGAGCCCCTGGGCTCCCCATACGGCACTTCGCATAATGTATATTATGTTAAATGAAGGATATGTTCATCGCACACCACTTCGTAAACCGTCATACGACTCCGCCAATCTGCGGACGATTTCCCTCACGCCGATCCTCAACCGACCTAGCCGCCCACGCGACCAGATCGGCATTACTCAACACAACCCCGTTAACCGTGACAAGCCCTCGCCAACATCATTCGCGCTCTACCCAGCACCGGCGCATCGACCATTGCTCCATCAACCTTGAACGCGGCCTCGCCAGACTCAGCCGCGCTGACCACGCGTTGCGCCCACGCTATTTCTTCAGCACTGGGTGCCAGCGCAGCATGCACCACCGGCACCTGGCGCGGATGGATGCACAAGGCGCCAGCCATGCCCATGTCGCCGCCTCGGCGCATGAACTCGGCCAGTCCGCTGTCGTCCTCGAAGGCTGGATAGACGCTGTCCATTGGCGGTTGCAGGTGGTTCACCCGCGAATGCAGCAACAGCGTAAAACGGGTCTGGTCGAACACGGTTTCAGCGCCTGGGCTGCCAGGTTTCAAACCCAGGTCAAGCGCGAGATCGAGCGCCCCGAACGTCAATCGCTGCACGCCGGCACACGATGCAATGGCGCCTATTGAAAGCACGCCCAGAGCGCTCTCGATGATCGGCCAAACAAGTTTCCCGCTACTTGCAACGTGGTGCACTTGGGCTGCTGATTCGGCCTTTGGTAGCACAATTGCGATCACTCCAGGCTGCTGGCGACAGAGCTCCAGGTCAGCTTCATGTTCAGCGGTTCCTGCCGCATTGATCCGCAGCAGAACGCGGGCATCCGGCTGCTGCTGGAAGAAAGCTGCCAGATGCTCACGGGCCGATGCTTTATCCGCCTGAGCCACCGCATCTTCGAAATCGACAATCACCACGTCGGCACCACTGGCCAACGCCTTGGCAAAACGCTCAGGACGGTTGCCCGGCACAAACAGCGCCGAGCGCACCAACAGACTGGACATAAATACGCCTCCCTCAACCGTTTTGGACAATGCCTGCTTCGCTCAGGCGTTGAATGTCTACTGCGCTGTAACCCAGCTCGGCGAGGACGGCGCCGCTGTGCTCACCCAGCCCCGGTACCGCCGCCATGCGCGGTGCAAATGCGTTGCTGTTGGCCGGCGGCAACAGCGTCGGCAGGTTGCCTACCGGGCTGGCGACTTCTGTCCAGCGGTCTCGTGCCTTGAGCTGCGGATGCTCCCAGACACCTGACATCTCGTTGACCTGGGCGTTGGCGATTTGCGCGGCATCCAGTCTTTCGATAATGGTCGCGGCGTCCAGCTGTGCGAAGACATCGAGGATGATCGCGCGCAAGGCCTGGCGGTTGTCCGAGCGTTTGAAATTGGCGCTGAAGCGTTCGTCGTCTCGCAGCTCGGGACGTTGAAGCACTCGTTCGCAGAATTGCCCCCATTCGCGCTCGTTTTGCAGGCCGATCATCACCGTACCGCCGTCGCCTGACGGGAACGGTCCATAGGGATAAATCGTCGCGTGGGACGCGCCTGTGCGCTGCGGTGGCGTGGCGTCTTCGAAGGCGTAGTACAGCGGGAAGCCCATCCATTCCACCAGGCTTTCCAACATCGAAATCTCGACACGACTGCCCTGCCCGGTCCTGCCCCGCAGCAGCAGTGCCGAGAGAATGCCGCTGTAGGCGTACATGCCGGCAGAAATGTCGGCGATCGAGCAACCCGCCTTGGCCATGCCCTCCTCCGCGGCGTTACCGGTCACGGAGAGAAAGCCGCTTTCGCTCTGGATCAGCAGGTCGTAGGCCTTCTTGTCCTGGTAGGTGCCGCCTTCGCCATAGCCGGAAATGTCGCAGACAATCAGTTGCGGGTAGTCCTTGTGCAGTGCCTCGAACGACAAGCCCATACGCGCGGCGGCGCCCGGTGCAAGGTTCTGTACCAGCACGTCCGCTTGCTGCAGAAGCTGCTCGAGAATGACTTGGGCTTCCTGCTGTTTGAGATCAAGCGCGAGGCTTTCCTTCGAGCGATTGGTCCAGACGAAATGCGAGGCCATGCCGCGCACGCGTTGGTCATAGCCACGGGCGAAGTCGCCGCTGCCAGGACGCTCGACCTTGATCACCCGTGCACCGAGATCCGCCAGTTGCCGCGTGCAGAATGGCGCGGCGATCGCGTGCTCAAGGCTGACCACGGTAATTCCGTCCAGTGGGCGCGGGTTTTCACTGTTCATTGTCCATCTCCATCAAACCACTGAGGTTGGCGGCATCGCGCAAGCGCCAGACGCGTTCGATCAAAATCGCGGATTGATCGCTGTTGAATGCACCGGAAAACGCCAGCAACCTGCGGAACTTGTCCTCCAGTTCAGGACGGCCCAGCGTGTTGTCCGGATCCCCCTTGGGCGAATCGATTGCCCCGCGCAGCAGGCGTCCATCAGTGGTCTGCACTTCAACACGGCCCAGCCAACGCTGCGGATAGGCGCTGTCGACTTCGGCATCCAGTTGCATCGATACCTTGTCGCGAAACGCACTGACCGCCGGGTCGGTCAAGGCCAGTTGCTGAAACTCAGGCAACCCCGCCTTGCCGTGCACGGCGATCAGGCCGAGCACCGTGCCCATGGAAAATTTCGCTTGATGCACGCTCTGCGGCACCGTGACCCGTCCCAACACATCGATAGCCCCTTGATGCACCCGCGTGACCACTCTGGCGATCTGCTGATGGTGCAATTGTTCGCGTTGCATCAACGCCAACAGCGCGTCGGCGGCGGGATGGGTGTGGCGACACGAAGCGTGGTACTTGAAGGAGGTTTCCAACAGTGCCCAGCGGCTGCCGAGGCGGTCGGACAGGCAATGCGGCCGGGCGTCGCTGGACATGCCGGCAGCCATACCCTGCTCGCCCTCAAGGATGTTGCGTGCCCCGGTCAAACCATCGGCGGTCAGGTACGCGGCCAACAAGCCATCGGCGGCAGCCTTGGCGGTGTGCAGCTGTTTGGAATCTGCTGCATCGCGCAGGAACTCCCACAGCCCGGCGGCCTGCGTCCCGGCACTGCCGAGCAAATTGATGAATTGCTCTTCATCGAAATCCATCAACTTGCCGACCGCCACGGCAGCCGCCAGGGTGCCGACTGTCGCGCTAGTGTGGAAAATCCGGTAGTGCGAGCGACCGAGGAATTCGCCGATGCGGATGCCGGCCTCGTAACCGGCCACGGACGCCAACAGCAATTGCGCGCCAGACTTGCCCAGGTCCTGTGCCGCGGCCAGCACCGCGGGAAACACCACGGTGGCCGGGTGCAGCACCGAACTATTGTGCAAGTCGTCCTGCTCGACCAGATGCGAAGCGGCGCCGTTGACCAGTGCGGCAAAGTACGGCGACGTGCCCTTGCCATTGACCACAATGGTCGCCGCACCGTTGGCCGGGCCCATGGTTGCCGCATAGCGCTCGAACAACGGGATCGGATGCGCGCCCTGGCTGGCCAGCGCAGACCCCAACCAATCGAGGAACAGGTCTTCGGTGCGGGCAAGCACCGGTTCCGGTAAATCGGCAAGGCTCAACCGGGCCAGGAACGCCGCCAGTGAACGGGTATGGTTCATGGGTTGCTCCTCAAAAGCTGCGCGGCAGTTCGAGCAGGTGCTCGGCGACGTAGGACAGGATCAGGTTGGTCGAGATCGGCGCGACCTGGTACAGGCGTGTTTCGCGGAATTTGCGCTCGACGTCGTACTCGCAGGCGAAACCGAAACCGCCGTGGGTTTGCAGGCACGCATTGGCGGCTTCCCATGAAGCCTTCGCGGCCAGGTACTTGGCCATGTTGGCGCTGGCGCCAGCGTTGATCCCGCTGTCGTACTCTTCACAGGCGCGCCAGCGCATCAGGTCGGCCGCTTCGATTTCGATATGGGCCTCGGCAATCGGAAATTGCACGCCCTGGTTCTGCCCGATGGGACGGCCGAACACCACGCGGTCGCGGGCATAAGCGCTGGCCTTCTCGACGAACCAGCGACCGTCGCCGATGCACTCGGCCGCGATCAGGGTGCGCTCGGCGTTCAGGCCGTCGAGGATGTATTTGAAGCCCTTGCCCTCCTCCCCGATCAGGCTGTCGGCAGGAATCTGGAGGTTGTCGAAGAACAACTCGTTGGTCTCGTGGTTGACCATGTTGGCGATCGGCTGCACGGTCAGGCCGTTGCCGATGGCTTCACGCAGGTCGACCAGGAAAATCGACATGCCCTCGGACTTTTTCTTCACCTGCGCCAGCGGCGTAGTGCGCGCCAGCAGGATCATCAGGTCGGAATGCTGGATGCGTGAGATCCACACCTTTTGCCCGTTGATCACATACTTGTCGCCCTTGCGCACGGCGCTGGTCTTGATTTTGGTGGTGTCGGTCCCGGTGGTAGGCTCGGTGACGCCCATCGATTGCAGGCGCAATTCGCCGCTGGCGAGTTTCGGCAGGTAATAGCTTTTCTGCGCCTCGCTGCCGTTTCGCAACAGGGTGAACATGTTGTACATCTGCCCGTGCACAGTGCCGGAGTTACCACCGCAACGGTTGACTTCCTCGAGGATCACCGAGGCTTCGGCAAGGCCCAGGCCCGAGCCGCCGTATTGCACCGGGATCATCGCCGCCAGCCAACCGGCCTTGGTCAATGCCTCGACGAAGTCTTCCGGGAAGCCTTTTTGCTCGTCGATTCCACGCCAGTAAGCGGCATCGAATTCAGCGCACAACGCACGCACACCTTCTCGGATCGCATTGAGTTCTTCACTGTGGGGATTCATCGATTTTCCTCGGTTCTTGTTAGGGGGTTGCCAGGCAAAAGCAACCCATCAGTCGAAAGTCAGTTCGGCGCGTTGGGCTATTCCGGCCTCGTTGCCGGCCCACAGTTCAGCTTTGCCGGGCGCGTAGAGACGCCCGCCAACGATGAAGGGCTGCGGCGAAATCAGCGGTCGGATGCCGCGATATTCAAAGCGACGGATATTTGCCTGCGGATTGGCCCGGCAAAAGGCGCGCAGGTTGAGTGTGGCGATCAGAGGTCCTTGCACCACCAGGCTGGGGTAGCCTTCGGTGTCGGTGACATAAGGCCAGTCGTAGTGGATGCGATGGCCGTTGAACGTCACGGCGCTGTAGCGAAACAACAAGGTCGGCGTGGGCGTGACCGACTCCTGCCAACCCGCCAGGGGCAACGCTTCGCCACTGTCGAGTTTGGGTGGGGTCGGATCGCGGTAGACAATGTCCTGCTCCTCGCGAATCGCCAGTTGCCCGTCCTGCATGTAGTCATGACGCAGGGTTGCGAACAGCAGCGAGCCGCTGCGTCCGGTCTTTTCCTCGACCTTCAATACGGTCGTGATACGGGTGGCTTCAGCGCCGACGCGCAGTGGTTGCACAAACTCCACGCGTCCGCCCGCCCACATCCGGTTGCGATTCTGCGCAGGTGGCAGGATTCCACCCCGGGCCGGATGGCCGTCGTCACCAAGACCAGCCTCATCTACCGCAGGTTGAAAGAATGCCCAATGCCACAGCGCCGGCAATGCTTGGCCCGCAGCAGGAGGTTTTTCGCCCAACGTTGCAGCGATGCGCTTGACCAGGCTGGCGCTCAGATGCTCAGTCGTCTGTTCGCTGCGCCCGATCAAGGCGGCATAGGGGGAGTCGGTCATGGAGTTCATGCACAAAAATCCTGTCAGGGCGCGTATGCCCTATGCTCGGATGTTCGTGCGTCGCGCAGAACTCCCCTGCTCGGGGGGGGGGGTACGACAAGCCGTCGTTGAAACGGCTACGGGATAGACGGGTACTCAGCTTTCGAATTGGCTGAGCGTGCAATACAGGTCGAAAGCCAGGTAACGCGACTGCCTGTCGCGCATGACCTTGGCCATCGCCACGTCCGGATCGCGACTGAAAAAAATCCGCCCACGCTGGCTGACGAGGTGATCGAGCAAGCGCTCTTTCTCGCCGATCAGGCATTCGGGGTTGCGGTCATAGCCGCTAGTGACCGCCAGTTCCAACCAATGGCTACCGGGGATCAAGTCACCCGCGAACAGCACCGGCCCACCCGGCATAGCGATTTCCGGCAGCAGTTGCCCGGGGGTGAAACCATCACTGAGGTGAAACTGCCAGCCACTGCCAAGCAGGTCACTGTCGACGCCATTGAGCAACGTCAGGCGAGCGCTGTCTTCCAGTCGGTGAAGCAGTGGCGAGATGAACAGTGCGCGGTCTCGAGGATGTGGCCGACGGGCACGCTCCCAATGACGCTCACCCACCAGGTAGCGGGCGTTCGGGAACAACAGTCGCGGCATGTCGCCGTCCTCGATGGCGCTCAGCAACTGGGACGATAGCCGGGCGTGCAGGTGAACCAACACCACGACATCGATATCGGCCTCGCCCAAGCCATGCTGGGCCAGCGAATCGAGCAGGCCCTTGGGGTGTTGTTGGCAGCGACACGTTCTGGGTAACGGTGCCAGCAGCGCTTCACTGCCAGCCAGCACCAGAATGTTGTTGCCGTTCTCTTGCACCAGCAAGGCACGTGAGGCGAGGCGGATCTGGTTGTCGTGGTCGGGGCGGACCCAGTCGGCCCAGCGCGAGCGCGGAGTATTGCCGAACATCACCCCGCCATCGAGCCTGCGACCCGGGCCGTCCAATGCGCAAATGCGACGGTTCATTGAGTGTTGTACCTTGCGTGAAGATGTCGTTCCAATGCTTACGAGCGCCAGACAGCCGCGAGGTCGTCGCCCTCAAGGCCGGCCATGACCTGGGCCGTGTGCGCGCCGCGAGTCGGAATCGCCCCCGGTGTCGCGACCTGCCCATCGAAGCGCGGCGCAGGGCTGGCTTGCAGCATGCCGTCGCGCTCGAAGTACACGCCCCGCTCCACCATGTGTGGATGTTGCGCGGCTTCACGTGGGCTCAACACCGGTGCAAAGCACGCATCACTGCCTTCAAGCAGGTCACACCAGTGGGCGCGTGGCTGGCTGGCAAATGTCTCGGCCAGCAACCCGCGCAGTTCGGCCCAACGTTGCGCATCCCACTGCTTGGCGAAGCGCGGATCATCCCGCAGGCCGAGTTTTTGCAGCAACAGCGCGTAGAACTGTGGCTCCATCGAGCCCAGCGCGACATATTGGTCGTCGGCGCAGCGATAAGTCGCATAGAAGTGCGAGCCATCGTGAACGCTCTTGCCGCGCTGCTCCTGGAGCAAGCCACGACGCGACAGCGACATCATCAACTGCATCATGTGCGCCGAGCCATCGACGATGGCGGCGTCGACCACCGTGCCCTTGCCGGTCTGCCGGGCCTTGAGGACTCCCGCCAATACACCGACCGCCAGGTACAGCGCGCCGCCGCCGATATCACCGATCAGGGTGATCGGCGATGAAGGTGCTTCTCCAGCGGTACCGCTGTGGTACAGCGCACCGGACAACGCGATGTAATTGTTATCGTGACCGGCGGCGCTGGCCATCGGGCCGTTCTGGCCCCAGCCGGTCATGCGCCCATAAACCAGCCGCGGGTTGCGCGCCTGGCACTCTTGCGGACCGAGGCCAAGACGTTCCATGACGCCGGGGCGCATGCCCTCGATCAAAACGTCAGCGCTCTCGATAAGTTTCAGCACCGCTGCGCGCCCTTCAGGGCTTTTCAGGTCAGCCACCACCGAGCGCTTGCCACGGTTCAGTGGGTTGGCCGGCGCGTTGGCTTCGCCAGTGATCGAGACGGATTCCGCACGCTCGACAGCGATCACCTCCGCGCCCAGATCGGCCAGGTGCATGGCACAGAACGGCCCCGGGCCGATGCCACAGATTTCTACGACTTTGATACCTGACAGCATGTTTTTTCCTTATTTGTCGGGACCTGACAACCGGGCATCAAACGCCCGTGATTGGCCAATAACGTCACCAATACGCTAACAGAGCCCCCCTATCGAACATCCCCCCCGGCATGGGTGGCTACAGGTACAAGTAGGCGTCGCTACTCTCGGCCTTCCTCCGCTGGCAATAACAACAAGACAAAGGAAGACGACATGTTTGCTCTACGTTCTCATTGGGCGCTTCTGGCCACCTGCATGACTGTCCCGGTATTGGCAATGGCCGGCCAGAGCGCGCCGGTCAACCCGTATCTGGCACAGTCCTACAACAACCAGACACACTGGAACGACGGCGCCTCGGACAGCACCGATATTGCCGTACCACGCGGCACCTTCAAGATCACGCCGGACGCCTACCGCGTATTGCCCAATGAATCGGCGAGCCTGATGCAGTACACCGACAAGGTTGGCGACACTGACCTGTACTGGTTCTGGGCGGGTTTTTCGCTGCGCAAGGTGAAGATCGAGGACGACTTCAAATTCACTGAAGTGGCCCGCGTCGACCTGCCGGTCAAACTGCCCAACTACCAGCCGATCACCCCGCAACAGCGCTTGCAGCAGGCCGCCGAGACCCGCAAGTTCCTTGAAGCCAAGGACGAAAAGGGCTTGCTCGACTACATGAGCGCGCAACCCAACCGCATGCTGACCGCCACCGCCGATCAACTCCTCGGTGGGGCCATCTACTCATTGCTGACCCGCGAGGACGCGTTCATCGGCGCCAGCGCCCGTCGAGTATTCCGCATCGACCAGAATGACCATAAAGACCCGGAGTCGGGCATGAAGCTCACCCAGGAAGTGCAACTGCCCGATGCCTTGTTCGATAACGAGAAGACCAAGCGCGGGATGAATATCCCGGTGGACACGACTTTCGGCATGGGCATGACGCCGAACGGCTTCCTGGTGGTCAACACCATGGGCGGCACCGTAGCCACCCTTGATCGCACCACCCTGAAACTGATCGACAGCTACCGCGTGGAAGGTAGCGACGAGCTGTTCCTCAACTCCTTCGCTACCGGCCCGGAAGTCGATGGTGGCGCGGTGTACGTGGCGTCCAACCAGAATATGTATCGCCTGGTGGTCGATAAACAGGGCAAGATCCACGCCGACGAAGCCAGCGGTGCGTGGAAAGCGCCTTACGAGCGCGGCCCGCGCTTCACTTCGATCAAGATCGCCGACGGCACCGGCGCCACCCCTACCCTGATGGGTTACGGCCCGGATGAAGACAAGCTGGTGGTGTTCACCGACGGCGCGAAAAAAATGAACCTGGTCGCCATGTGGCGCGACCAGATCCCGGCTGGCTGGAAGCAAAAACCCGGCACCTCGTCGCCGCGCGTTGCCGATCAGCGTGAAGTCGACCTGGGGGCAGACATTACTACCGTGCAATCGGAACAATCGGTCGCGGTGTACGACGGCCACGCCTTTGTGGTCAACAACATTCCGGCCGTGGAAAAACCGGTGCTGTCCAAGTCCGGCTACTACGTGACCATGCTCAACGGCATGACCCGTCCGGCGCCCAGTGGCGTGGCCATGTTCAAGTGGGACAACGCCAAGGACCAGTGGAGTACTCTGTGGACGCGTAACGATGTCGGCTCGATTTCGATCGTGCCAATGATCAGCGGTGGCAGCCGCATGGCGTTGATCAACGGCTTCTACTCTGACCGCCTGGGCGAAGGCTTCCACCTCGGCATGGACCTCGATACCGGCAAGACCGTCCTGGAAATCGCCACCGGCAGCGACCCGATCTTCAACGGCATGTACGCGCCACTGAAAGTCGATAAACAAGGCCGGATCATGTACGGCATGGCCTTTGGCATGGTGTTGATGGACACCAACCGCATGCAGAAAGTCGACCAGGTTGCCAAACAGTAGGCGCGAGCCTGCTCGCGAAAAACGCCAACGATGACGCGTATTCCCTGGGTATACGCGCGCATTTGAGAGCATCGTCAAGTACGCCGGCCTTCGTTGAAGGCCGGCGTTTTCTATGACTGCTACATCGATGTTGGCTGTGCCGACCTCATCGCGGGCAAGCCCGCTCCCACAGTGGTTCTGGGTGTTCGCACATTTTGGGTACAACCACTCAACCTGTGGGAGCTGGCTTGCCAGCGATAGCGGTATGTCAGGCACTATCGATGTTGAATTGACCGGCCTCATCGCTAGCAGGCTAGCTGCTCTCACAGTGGTTCTGGGTGTTCGCACATTTTGGGTACACCCACTCAACCTGTGGGAGCTGGCTTGCCAGCGATAGCGGTATGTCAGGCACTATCGATGTTGGCTTTGCCGGCCCCATCGCGGGCAAGCCCGCTCTCACAGTGGTTCTGGGTGTTCACAGATTTTGGGTACACCCACTCAACCTGTGGGAGCTGGCTTGCCAGCGATAGCGGTATGTCAGGCACTATCGAAGTTGGCTTTGCCGGCCCCATCGCGGGCAAGCCCGCTCCCACAGTGGTTCTGGGGTGTTCGCACATTTTGGGTACACCCACTCAACCTGTGGGAGCTGGCTTGCCAGCGATAGCGGTATGTCAGGCACTATCGATGTTGAATTGACCGGCCTCATCGCTAGCAGGCTAGCTCCCACCAATGGCAGTACCCGCTGCAAAATGGCCAATAAAAAACCGGGCACTAGGCCTAATGCCCGGCAAAAAGGACAACGCTCAGTCGCCGGCGCACTCCTTGAAGAATGCCCCGGCGGACAAATCAAGCGCGACCGTACAGCGTCACAACACAAGCCCCCCCCAACCCAAGGTTGTGCGCCAATGCGACATTCACACCTTCGACCTGACGTTTGTCCGCATGACCGCGCAACTGCTGGGTCAATTCATAGCATTGCGCCAGGCCAGTAGCACCCAGCGGATGCCCTTTGGACAGCAGGCCGCCAGACGGGTTGGTAACCACCTGGCCGCCGTAAGTGTTGGCGCCAGCGAGCACAAACTTCTCGGCGCCGCCGACATCGCACAGGCCCAGGGATTCGTAGGTCAGCAGCTCGTTGTGGGCGAAGCAGTCATGCATCTCGGCAACACGGATATCCAGCGGATCCACGCCGGACTTCTCGTACACTTCCTTGGCCGCACGTTGCGCCATGTCGAAACCCACTACCTCGATCATCGATCGCGATTCAAAGCACACCGGCTTGTCGGTGGTCATCGACTGGGCAAGGATCACCACATCGGTACGCAGGTTATGTTTCTTGGCAAAGGCTTCGCTGCAGATGATCGCCGCCGCCGCACCGCAAGTCGGTGGGCAGGCCATCAGGCGGGTCATCACACCCGGCCACATCACCATGTCGTTCATCACGTCTTCAGTGGTCACCACTTTGCGGAACAGCGCCAGCGGGTTGTTGGCGGCATGGCGACTGGCCTTGGCGCGAATTGCCGCAAAGGTGCTCATTTGCGTGCCGTACTTTTGCATGTGCTCGCGCCCGGCGCCGCCGAACATCCGCAGGGCACTGGGGATTTCCACGTCAGCGGTCAGCTCATCGATGACCGACTGGGTCATGTGAGTGGTCGCTCGTGGGCGATCGTCCCAATTGCCTTTCAGGGCGCCGGGTTGCATCTGCTCGAAGCCAAATGCCAGGGCACATTCGACTGCACCGCTTTCCACTGCCTGCCGTGCGAGGAACAAGGCGCTGGAGCCGGTGGCGCAGTTGTTGTTGACGTTGATTACCGGGATGCCACTCATACCTACTTCATAGAGGGCGGCCTGGCCACTGGTGGAATCGCCGTAAACGTAACCCGCATAGGCTTGCTGGACCAATCGGTAATCCACACCGGAATCCTGCAAGGCAAGGCGAATCGCCTGCGAGCCCATTTCAATGTAAGTACCGCTGGTACCGGGTTTGACAAACGGGATCATGCCAACGCCGACAACATAAGGTTTTTGCGACATTACTCTTCTCCAGATTCAGTGAAAGTGACTCAGGGGGCAGTCGTTCGCCCTCTTGCGAGGACGAACAGCGATGGGCCTGAATGGCTTAGCGGATGCCGGCGTTGCGCAGTGCTGCCGGGGTGAAGTCGTTCATGGACGGCTGGTAGGCGTAGTCGGGACCGCGCTTGTTCTCGTTGCCCAGGTTCGACACCAGGTACCGACCGGCCAGCAAGTCATAGACGCCCATCGCGGCGTACACCGCGACGCCCTGCTTGTAATCGTTGACCAGATACCCTTCGCTCACACGCCACAGCGCACCGCGACCGTCGTACTGGTCGATTTCAACCGCCGCCCAAGTGTCTTCGTCGAAGTACATGCGACGCTTGGCGTAAATGTGGCGCTGGCCAGGCTTGAGGGTGCCCTCCACTTCCCAAACGCGGTGCAGCTCATAGCGGGTCAGGTCCTGGTTGATGTGGCCGGGCTTGACGATGTCCGCGTACTTCAACTTCGGCGATTGCAGCAGGTAGTTGTTGTAGGGCACGTAGACTTCTTTTTTGCCGATCAGCTTCCAGTCGTAGCGATCCGGCGCACCGTTGTACATGTCGGCGTTATCAGCCACGCGCATGCCATCCGCCGCAGTCCCCGGACCGTCATAGGCCACTTGCGGTGCACGCCGCACGCGGCGTTGGCCGGCGTTGTAGGCCCAGGCCATGCGCGGTTCCTTGATCTGGTCGAGGGTTTCATGGATCAGCAGCACACCACCGGCCAGACGCGACGGCGCGGTTACGGTTTGCTTGGTGTAGAACAGGATGTTGGCGCTGTCCTCGGGCTTGGCGTCGCTCATTTTCCACGGCAGCCCCGTGGCAAACTCAATTTGCACCGGGGTGTAGTCACCGTTGACCTGTGGCGTGGCCTGCATCTGACGACTGATGTAGTTGTTGCCGCGAGAACGGGTCAAGTGGTTCCACACCACCTCAAGGCCAGTCTTGGGAATCGGGAAGGCGTAATAGTGGGACTGCTCGAAGTTCTTCAACGAGTAGCCATCGTTGGTCGACTCGGTGGTCACCGCGCTTTTCTTCGCCGCATCGTAAACCTCTTGCGGCGCCGAGGCGGTGCGCTGGGTCTTGTACACCGGAATCTTGTAGGTGTTGGGATAGCGCTGGAACATCGCCTGTTGCCCGGCCGTCAGCTTGTCCTTGTACTGCGCGGCGTTGGCGGCGGTGATCACGAACTGCGGTTTTTCCCCTTCGAAGGGGTTGCCGAGAAAGTCATTGGTCATCGGCGCGGCGTCGGGCTTCAGGCCACCGGTCCAGGCGGGAATGGTGCCGCTGGCATTGCCGGCTTTCTCGCCGCCAAGGGGAGTCAGTGTGGTGCCCAATTGTGCGGCTTCCTGTGGGGAAACAGCCGCCATGACGCTGGAAGCGATCAGGCTGAGGGTCAAGGTGCAGGCTTTCATCAGAGTGCTGGATTGCATTTTTATTATCTCCGTCTGATCAGTGTCAGAAGTTCACGCCGAAGCTGAGGGCGACATAGTCGCGATCAGTGTTGGTATTCCACTTTCCGCCGAAGTAGTCGGTGTAACTGAGGCTTGCGGTGTAGGTGTTCAAGTAGTCGGCATCGAGCCCGAGGCTGATGGCCTTGTTGCCCTCCTCGAAGTTGGGCCCTACGCCGTCGACGTCATGGGACCAGGCCAGGTTGGGCGAGAGGTTGATACCGGCAATCACGTTGGGGTAATCCAGCTTGCCGCGCAGGCGATAGCCCCAGGAGTCGCTGGTGTAGAACCCATGGCTGTTGCATTCCTGCTGCGGGTTGCTTGGGCGGGTGGCGCCGGGCTGACCTGGCACCGGCGTGTTCTGCCCGACGCAGACAGCCTGGTTGACCAGTTGCCCGGCGCCGAACACGGTGCTACGGCCAAAACGCTCTTCAGTACCATCACTGGCGCCCAGGCCATTGATGTGGTTGTAGCCCACCTCGCCTACCAGCGTCAGGCGCGAGGAACCAAGGATCTGGTCGAAGAATTGCGTAGCGCTCATCTGCGCTTGCAACACGGGCATGCGCTTGTAGCCGTCGACGCTGGCCCCGGCGACATTGGAGGACTGGCCACTGATGAACAGCGGCGAAGACGCGTTGCCCACGGCCGCCAGGTTGATGTCGGCGCCGTTGAGGTTCAGCGGCATGTTCGGCCGGAAACTCACCTCGCCCCCCAGCGACGTGCCCATTACGTTGGTCGCGAAGCTCAGGCCATACAGGCGCACATCCTCGGGATAGACCACGTTGTAGCTAGCGCTGCGAATCGCCGCTACCGCGTTGGCGCTGCTGGTAGCGCGGGTGAAACTCAGGCTGGGATTGCGGCTGTGGTAGTTCATGACATAGGCACCGAACTCGGTGTCGTTCAGTTCGGCGGCAAACCAGCGCAGGGCCAGGCCGAACTGGCCGCTGTCGCGGGCATCCTGGGTCTTGGTGCGCGGAATGTAGGCATCGTCGAACAGTCCAGGTGCGCCGGTGTTGTTGGCCACACCGGGCGGCAGATCGAGGCCAGCCAGCACGGCGCGGTCATTACAGCCTTCAGGCGTCACATCATTGCCGAAAAAGGTGCCGCAGTTGTCGATCACCGAGGGCGCCCATTCGATCTGGTAGAAGGCTTCGGCGGTAACGTTCTCAGTCAGTCCCTGGGATACATAGAGCATGTTCACCGGGATCAAGCCTTCCTTGACCTCGGCCCCCGGGCGGCGCAAAGCAGCGACGTCGATCGGGTTGATGCTGTTGATCGAGTTGCCGATGAAGGTGCTTTCGCCCCAACTCACCACCTGCTTGCCCAGGCGCACGTTGCCCTGCAAATCGTCGAGGGTGTAGTTGTGATAGACAAAGCTGTCGAGAAACATCGCCCCCGACGACTTGGCGGCACGCTGGCGGCCATGATCGTCGATGTCATAGAACGGACGGCTCTCGTCCATCAGCTCAAAGTCATACCAGTACTTGCCACGCACGAAGGCGCCGCTGTCGCCATATTTCAGTTCCAGGTCATGCACACCCTTGAAGATCTTCGAGAAGGTCTCGCCCTTCTTGAAGTTCAAGCGATTGTCATCGTTGGTGCGTGCTGACGCGTTGCCCCTGGTGCCTTGCGAATTAAAGTTGGAAATGAAATCGGGGTCAGGTCCGCGAACCGCCCAACTGGCGCCAACGGACAGTGACGAGTCGAAGCTGCCCTCGATCTCACCGATGCTGAAATCCTTGGCAAAGGCCTCTGGGGCAATGGTTGCAGCGACGGCGACTGCCAGCAGGTGTGGATAGCAAACTCCACGCATTTTCGAAATACTCATGCGTTTTCTCCGGTGCATTGGCGTAGGGAGATCTAGCCACCTACTAGCGGGCGGCTTTTATTGAGGTGTTGTAGGTAGCGAGGGTCGATCAGGCGATGCCGCGCTGCCGGTTATCCCAGAACGGCTTGCGTAGCTCGGTCTTGAGCACCTTGCCAACACTGGTCAGCGGCAACGTCTCGCGGAACTCGACGCTGCGCGGCACCTTGTAGCCAGCGATCCGCTCGCGGCAGTGGGCGATGATCTGTTCCTGGCTGGCGTGGACACCGGGCTTGAGAATGATCACCGCATGCACCGTCTCGCCCCACTTGGTGCTCGGAATTCCGATTACCGCGCTTTGCGCCACAGCAGGATGACTGCCGATGGCTGCTTCTACTTCACCGCAGTAAACGTTCTCGCCGCCGCTGACCACCATGTCCTTGAGACGGTCGCAGACGTAGATGAAACCGTCTTCGTCCATGTAGCCGCCGTCACCGGTGTGCATCCAGCCGCCACGCAACGCTTCGGCGGTGGCTTCGGGTTTCTTCCAGTAACCGAGCATCACGTTCGGGCCACGCACGATGATTTCGCCGACCGTACCGCGCGGCACTTCGTTGTCGTTGGTATCGACGATGCGGATTTCTACACAGAGCACTGGCAGGCCCGCCGAATACATCTTGCCGCTGGCCTGGTGCTCGGCGCTGTGGTACTCGGTGTCGAGGATTGCGGCGGCCGGTGACAATTCGGTCATGCCGTAGCCCTGGGAGAATTCAGCACCGGTGAACACTTTGCAGGCGCGGTCAAGCAAGGCCGGGGTGATCGTCGACGCCCCATAGACGATGCGTTTCAAGGAACTGACATCAAGTGCCTGGCCGTGCTCCTGGTGCCAGTCCAGCAGCATTTGAATCATCGTCGGTGCCAGCAGGATTTCATCGGCTTTCTCGCGCTCGATGGCTTGCAGAACCCCCTGCGCAGAGAACGTCTGCAGCACCGCGTGGGTGCCTCCAGAGATGAACAGTGCTGACATCGCCGCAAAATCGGCGAGGTGGAACATCGGCATCGCGTGCAGGAAAACTGCGCCTTTTTGGCAGCGTCCCATCGTCAGGGAGTTCAACGCCGAGAATGCGACGTTGTTATGGCTGAGCATCACACCCTTGGGATCGCCCGTGGTGCCGCCGGTGTAGAAAATACCGAGCAAGGCGTCACCGCTGCGGCGGGCATCTTCCACTGGCTCGCTGATCTCGATCAGCGTTTCATAGTTGAGCATTCCTGCCGGGGTCTCGCCGTCACCGGCGTAGATCACCACGCGCACGGTTTTCGCTTGTGCCTGCACCTGGGCGCCCAGGGTTTTGTGGTGATCGTCGACGATCAGCACGCTGGTTTCCGAGTCGTCCAGCGAGTAGATGATCTCCGCTGCACTCCAGCGAAAGTTCACCGGGTTGACCACGGCATCAGCCCACGGCACAGCCTGGTAATACTCGATGAACCGTTGCGAGTTGAACGACAGCATCGCCACGCGATCGCCGCTGGCGACCCCCAGGCCTTTGAGCGCACTGGCCAGGCGCGCCACGCGGTCACCGAACTCGGCGTAGGTGATGCGCCGACCCTGGGAGCGGATCGCCACGGCATTGGGACGTTGCTGCAGATGACGGTGCAGCCCTTGAGTGATGTACATGAAAACTCCAAATTGCTTTTTTATTATTCAATCGATTTGGAAATGTCGACGCCTGGTACGCTGGCTCGCCGGTTACAGCGACCGTGCAACGACCTCGCGCTGAATCTCGTTGGAACCGCCGTAGATGCGCGCCACCCGGGCATCGGCCCACATGCGGCCAATCGGGTATTCGTTCATGTAGCCGTAGCCGCCGAACAGCTGCAGACAGCGGTCGAGCACCTCGCCCTGGCGTTCCGTCAGCCAGAACTTGCCCATCGAGGCCAGCGTGGTATCGAGGGTGCCGTCGATCCAGCGCTGGATGATCAGGTCGACAAAGGTCCGTGACGCGAGCACGGTTGCTTTCACATCGGCCAACACGAAGCGGCTGTTCTGGAATTCGATCACCGGTTTGCCGAACGCCTTGCGCTCCTTGGTGTACTCCACGGTCAGGCGCAGCGCGCGCTCCATCACCGCTACGGCGCCGACACCGATTTGCGCCCGCTCGTACGGCAGCTGGCTCATCAGGGTGTAGAACCCCTGCCCCTCCACTTCACCGAGCAGGCAGTCAGCCGGCACTTGGACGTCGTCGAAGAACATTTCCGAGGTGTCCTGGGCGTGCATGCCGACTTTGCTCAGCAGTTTGCCGCGACGGAAACCCGGGGTATTGGTATCGACCATGAACAGCGAAACGCCTTTGGCGCCCTGGCTGATGTCGGTCTTGGCGATCACCAGCACCATGTCACTGGTCTGGCCGTTACTGATGAAGGTCTTGGCGCCGTTGATCACGTACTTGTCGCCCTGCTTCACCGCACGGGTACGCACCGATTGCAGGTCGGAACCGGCACCGGGTTCGGTCATGGCGATGGCACAGATGATTTCGCCGGAACCGATTTTCGGCAGCCAATGCTTCTTCTGCGCTTCGGTGCCGGACTCAAGGATGTAGTGCGCGACGATATGGCTCAGGCCCAGTCCCAGGCCGCTGCCATTGGCGTTCATGGCGTTGATCACGCACACGTAGTGGCCGATGCTGCCACCGGCGCCGCCGTACTCTTCTGATACATCAGGCAGGATCAAGCCCAGCTCGCCAGCCTTGAGCCAGGCAGAGCGATCGGCATAGTGCTGCTCACGCCATTTCAGCTCATTGGGCTCCATGTATTCCTTGGCGAAGCGCAGGACCATGTCATTGAACGGTTGCAGGTCTTCGGTCATCCAGGGTGAGCGATAGTTTTCCAACATTAAAGATTCCTCGGGTTCTGGGGCCTGTCGACCGACGAGGGTCAACAGGCGCGACAACGCATTGGCCCTGCGTTTCAGGGCAGAAACCGCAACGACCTTAGAAGTTGGAACCTGGACCGCCGCCGCAATAGATGACCTGGCCGGAACAGAAGTTGGATTCCGGCAGGCAGAACATCACCACCGCACCCGCGGCTTCTTCTGGCTTGCCCACACGGCCCAACGGGATGGTGGCAGCGACACCATCAAGGCGTGCCTGTTGCACGCCGACCTTGATTTCGCGACCTTCGATGTTCACGGTCTTGCTGTCATCACCGGCCAGGGCCTGGGTCAAGCGAGTGTCGATCAGGCCGAAAGCCACGGCGTTGACGTTGACCTTCAGACGGCCCCACTCCTTGGACAGGGTCTTGGTCAGGCCCAGGATCCCCGACTTGCCCGAGGAATAGTTGGACTGGCCGACGTTGCCGCCAGCGGCGCCGGAGGAAATGTTCACCACTTTGCGCAGTACTTCGCGGCCTTCTGCGGCCTCTTTCTTGGCCAGGGCACTGATCACGGGTTGCGCGGCACGCAGGATGCGGAATGGCGCGGTCAGGTGGCAGTCGATGACCGCGTACCATTGCTCGTCGCTCATCTTCTGGATCACGTTGTCCCAGGTGAAACCGGCGTTGTTGATGATGATGTCGATCGCGCCATAGTTCTTGACGGCGGTCTGCACGAAACGATCGGCAAAATCAGCGGCGGTCACGCTACCGACGCAAGCCACGGCTTCACCGCCGGCGGCACGGATTTCGCTAACCACGGCCTCAGCCGGCTCGGCGTCCAGGTCGTTGACCACGATCTTGGCGCCGTAGGCTGCCAGCTGCAGGGCGACTTCACGACCGATGCCACGACCGGAACCGGTCACCAGAGCTACTTTGCCTTCAAGCTTTTTCATTGTTGTTTTTCCTGTGAAATAAAGGTTTTGGGGTTAGGCCAGGGCCACGACGGCTTCGCCAACCAGCTTTTCTTCGCCGTACTGGTTGGCGCAACGAATCGCCAGGCGCACGCGTTTCTCACCGTTTTCTTCGAACTTTTCGGTGATGGTTCCGGTACAGGTCGGGATATGCCCCAGTTGGGTGATGCCGGTAAAACGGATCGACAGGCTGCGCACTTGTTGCTGCGGCACCCATTGGGTCAACAGGCGACCGAGGTAGGCGGCGGACAACATGCCGTGGGCAAACACGTCGGGCATGCGCGACTTGCGAGCGAAATCGATGTCGATGTGGATCGGGTTGTGGTCGCCCGAAGCGCCGCAGTACAGCGCCAGGGTGGTGCGGTTGACCGGTTGCAGCTTCAACAACGGGATCTCATCGCCGACCTGGATATCGGAGAACTGCGCGTGGGTGGTGTTGGAGAGCGTCATCGAGATTTCCTCAGCGCTGTACGAGGGACGAGCGGACATCGGCGATGTGCACGCCGTCCTGGTTGGTCACACGCGATTCCATGACCACGAATTGCAGGGCCCCGCCCTTTTTCTCGTAGACATCGGTGATGGCGGCATCGAACGTCAGCACGTCACCGGCGTAGGCCATGGCGTGATAGACGAAGGATTGTTCGGCGTGCAGGATCCGGCCGAGGTCGAAATCGACCAGTTTCAGGAACGTGGTCAAGTCACGACCTTCACCTTCCAGGCATTTGAGAAACGTCGGTGGCACCGGCAGGGTTTTGTGGCCAGCGGCAACAGCAGCCGCTTCGTTGGTGTAGACCGGGTCGGTCTCGCCGATTGCCTTGGCGAAGAAGCGCAAACGGCCCTTCTCCACATCGACGCTGAATTTATCGAGCTTGTGCCCGATCAGACTCTTGTCTGCCATTTGCCTCACTCCTCTTGTTGTTATGCGTGCCGGTCCAGGCACGCGCTTGGAAAGACTCAGTTGCGCCCGTACATCGTGACTACGCAGGCGCCGCCCAGGCCGAGGTTGTGTTGCAGGGCGATGTTCAGGCCTTCGACCTGGCGCTTGTCGGCGGTGCCGCGCAGTTGCTGGGTCAGCTCGTAGCACTGCGCCAGACCGGTGGCGCCCAATGGGTGGCCCTTGGAAAGCAGGCCGCCGGACGGATTGGTCACCACCTGACCGCCGTAGGTGTTGTCACCATCGAGTACGAACTGCTCGCCACCGCCGACACCGCACAAGCCCAGGCCTTCGTAGGTGAGCAATTCGTTGTGGGCGAAGCAGTCGTGCAGTTCTACCGCGCGAACGTCCTGCGGACCGACGCCCGCCTGCTCGTAGACCAATTGCGCGGCGCGCTGGGTCATGTGGAAACCGGCGTAGGCAATCATCGACGGCGGATCGAACGACTCGACCGGGTCGGTGACCATCGATTGGGCAAGAATCACCACGTCACTGCGCAGGCCATGCTTCTTGGCGAAGGCTGGCGAACAGATAATTGCAGCCGCCGCACCGCAAGTCGGCGGGCAGGCCATCAGGCGAGTCATCACACCCGG
Organism: Pseudomonas sp. IT-P176; assembly: GCF_949767245.1. Lineage (NCBI taxonomy): Bacteria > Pseudomonadati > Pseudomonadota > Gammaproteobacteria > Pseudomonadales > Pseudomonadaceae > Pseudomonas > Pseudomonas sp. IT-P176. The sequence goes on along the minus strand of NZ_CATKPN010000033.1, from coordinate 56,476 downwards.
CCACAGCACCTGGTCGTTCATCACGTCCTCGGTGGTCAGGACGTTCTTGAACAGTGCCAGTGGGTTGTTCGCAGCGTGGCGGCTGGCCTTGGCGCGGATGGCGGCGAAGGTTTCCATGCGGGTGCCGTACTTCTGCATGTGTTCGCGACCAGCACCGCCGAAGGTTTTCAGCGCGCGCGGCAGGTCGACGTCGCGGGTCAGGCCTTCCATCACGTGAACCACACTGGCGCGGGTCTGCGGACGGTCATCCCAATGCGACTTGAGGGCGCCGGCCTGCATCTGCTCGAAACCCAGCGCCAGCACACACTCGGCCTGGCCGCTCTGCACCGCGGCGCGGGCCAGGTACAAGGCGGTGGAACCGGTGGAGCAATTGTTATTGACGTTGACGATCGGGATGCCCGTGCGGCCGACTTCGTAGAGGGCGGTCTGCCCGCAAGTGGAGTCGCCGTAGACATAGCCGGTGAACGCCATTTGCACCTTGTCGTAGCCGATGCCGGCGTCCTTCAGTGCAAGGCGTACAGCTTCGGCGCCCATGTCGGTGTAACTGGGGCTTTTGCCCGGCTTGGAGAAGGGAATCATCCCGACCCCGGCGACGACGACTTTTTCACTCATGGATGAATTTCCTTAGGCATACACGTTCGGTTGTCGTACCTGCCGGCCGGCGGGTTCTTGTGGGATTCATCCTAGGTTTGCCCATCGGCACGCTTCGACCGTCGAAGGGATGAAGTTGCGGAGGTAGTGGGAGGCGTTCCAAGGAACGATTGGAGGGAGTAATGCCGAGGTAGTCAGGCGGGGTCAGCCACAAATCCTTGTGGGATCGAGCAAGCTCGCCCCCACAGAAAAGCAAAGGCAAACAGGTGTACTCCCCCACGGCATCCTTTCGAACGATCCCGCACCTACTCCGCAGCATCATCCCTTCGGCGCTCGCTGAAAATCTTCACCACGCCCAGCATTGCAAGAGTCCCTGTCCCCTGACCTACCGAGGATTGAAATGAGCGAATACAGACCCGCGTGGCTAACTGAAGACCTGGCGATCTTCCAGGAATCGGTTCGCCGTTTTGCCGCCGAAGAATTGGTACCCCACGAGGAACGCTGGGCGCAGCAGAAGCATGTCGACCGAGAGACGTGGCTGAAGGCTGGCGCAATGGGCTTGCTGTGCCCCGCCATTCCTGAAGAGTACGGCGGCAGCGGCGGCAGCCACGCCCATAACGCAATCATTGGCTATGAGCTGGCCCGCGCGATCGCGACCAGCCTGGGCACCAATGTGCACAGCGCGATCTGTGCTCACTACATCCTGCGTTATGCCTCTGAAGAGCAGAAACTGCGTTGGCTGCCTAAGATGGCCACAGGCGAAATGGTTGCCGCCATCGCCATGACCGAACCGGGCGCAGGCACCGACCTGCAGAGCGTCAAGACCAAGGCCATCCGTGACGGTGATCAATACGTGATCAACGGTTCCAAGACCTTCATCACCAACGGATCCCAAGCCGACCTGGTACTGCTGGTGTGCAAGACCGATCCGAGCCTGGGTGCCAAGGGCATGTCGATCATCGTGCTGGAGGTCAACGATCTTCCGGGCTTCCGGCGTGGTCGGATCCTCGACAAGATCGGCCAGAAAGGCCAGGACACCTCGGAGTTGTTCTTTGATGACGTGCGCGTGCCGGTGGCCAATTTGCTTGGCCCGGAGGAAGGCAAGGGCTTCGTCCAGCTGATGCAGCAATTGCCCGAAGAGCGCATGTTCATCACCATGAACGCCCTGGGGTCCATGGAGCGCGCGGTCGAAGAGACCATCAAGTACACCAATGACCGCAAGCTGTTCGGCAAGCCATTGCTGGACATGCAGAACACTCGTTTCAAACTGGCGGAAATGCAAACCACCGTGACCATTGCGCGCACATTTGTCTTCGATTGCCTGGACAAAATGGTCAAGCACGAACTCGACCCGACCACTGCCGCCATGGCCAAGTGGTGGTCCTCGACTCAAGCCTGCCAGATCATCGATGAATGCCTGCAGCTGCATGGCGGGTACGGCTACATGATGGAGTATCCGATCGCCCGCCTGTACGTCAACACCCGACCGATGCGCATCTATGGCGGCTCCAACGAAGTCATGAAAGAGCTGATTGCCCGCACCCTGTAACTATCCCCAATCCCTGTGGGAGCGGGCTTGCCCGCGATGACGGAATCGCTTTCGACATTACTGTTGACTGACACACCGCTATCGCGAGCAAGCTCGCTCCCACAGGTTTTTTTTGCGCCTGTGAAAACGAGCACATGCCCATGAACTCAATCCCCGAACCCTTTGCAGCGGCCACCCACGAGGACCGGCCACCCGCCGGCTTCCTGCCAATGGGCCGCGTCGGTTTCGTCGTACATTGCACCGGCCTGTATGTCCACGAAGAACGCTCGGTGCTGGCCGCACGCATCCGCCCCGAGCACCTCAACCCGCTGGGCATTGCCCACGGCGGTTTCCTCGCTACCCTGGCAGACACGGCATTCGGCCGGGCACTGAGACTGGCCACGGCCAGCGAACTGCCGCCAGCGACCATCAACCTGAGCATGGACTACTTGAGCCCGGCCAATCTAGGCGCTTGGGTCGAGGCCCACGTTCAGGTGCATCGGGTCGGCCGCTCGTTGTCTCACGCCAGCCTGGACCTGCTCGATGGCGAGCGTCTGGTCGCCCGGGGCAAGGCGACGTTTATCGCCAACACCCCAAGCCTGCACGGCAAGCGCCGCCAGGACTGATCAAGGCTGCGGGTTGCCAGGGAGTTGCAGTTCCAGGTCGCGGACTTTGGCGATGGCCTCGTCACGCCCGGTGACGCCCAGCTTGTAGAAGATGTTCTTCATGTGCCATTTCACCGTTTCCGGTGACAGGTTCAGTACCCGGGCGATCTTTTTGTTCGGCAGTGCCTGGGCTACCAGGCTGAGCACATCCAGTTCGCGAACGCTGAGTACGTTTGCGGTGCCTGCTGCAGGGGCCTGCTGGTCGTTGCCGTCGCTGGCGCAGGCAATGTCGAGCAGGCGTTGTGCGTAAAACGTCAGCACCGGATCCAGGACCTTTTCGGCCATCAACGCTTCAAGCATCGATGGCACTCCTGGCCATGCATCCAGCAAGCTGCGAACCAGTCCAAGTCGATGTCCCTGGCGCAACGCCTCGATAAGCTGCTCGCGGGCCTCGGTTGGCCGTCCCCTGCCCTGTTCGATCACGGCCATCTGCACGCGCATGGCCACGACCCGACGCCAACGGCGGTTGCTCTGTGAGACATCGATAAGGTCCGGCAAGCGCTCAGCCGCCGACGAGAAGTCTGCGCGGTGCAGGTGCCGCTCAATCTCGGCCCGACGGGCGATGATCCGCACTTCCAGTGGTGTGCCTGATTGCAGCTCACTCTGATGCTGCGCCGTTTGCAGGATCCGCTGCAGTGCACTTTCAGCGCCGGGCTCATCCGCCGTCAGTTGCAACCAACGCATGCGCACCAGCAACGCACAGACCAGCAAGCGGTCCAGGTCATAACGGCTGGCGTATTGTTCCAGGCGATCGAGCCAGCTCAGTGCTTCGGTCTGTCGCCCGGCCAGCCAGTGCGCCATGGCCAGCGTCTGCATGCACTGCAACACCGTGTCGGGGATCGCCACCTGTTCCAGCAGCTTCATCCGCCGCTCAAGTAACAGGCAGGCAGCGTCGAAATCGCCTTGTTCATACAATGCGGTGCCGAGCAAACCTGCGGCCATGGTGCTGACCACGAGGTAAGCCACCCCGTGCTTCTCAGCTTCTTCCAGCACTTCACGGTAAAGATGCTCGGCCTGGGTCGCGCGGCCTTCGAGGGCCAGGCTCATGCCGCTCATGCATCGCCCCAGCAGGCTGCGGCGCGGCGACCCAAGGCGCTCGCCACCCTCGAGAATCTCGCGGGCCTTCTCGAACTCGCCCTGGTACATGTACAGCCAGGCCAGGGTGTTACTGCGTCCGGACCAGGCAAAATCGTCGGCATTGGCAGGGATTGCCAACAGTTCGGGCAAGATCGCCAGCATCGCGCTCGTGTCGTCCTGATGGATCGCCTGACTGCCCTTGAGCACGGTCAGTGCGTGACGCTGCCTGTGGTCGAGTTTTGCGTGATGGTCTTGCAGATGCTCCAGGGTCTGGTCCAGTGCCTGGAAATTGCGCGAGTACAGTTGCAGGTGAGCCATGACGATCTGCAGCCCGAAACGCTCGGCGGTCTGCTCCGGCGGCAAGCCCTTGAGCAATCCGGAGATCTGGCTGAGGTTGCCTTTGGCGAGCAGGTCATAGGCGCAGGCTTCAACGATATCCGCTGCGGCCTCGGAGTCACCCGCGCGCACCGCGTGGCGTACCGCTTCATCAAGGTGTTCATGCTCGGTGAACCAGCCTCGTGCGACGGCATGCAGGACCTGTTCCTGCTGCGGTCGCGCCGCCAGTCGCGCACGCAATACGCTGCCCAGCAGCGGGTGCAGGCGATACCAGGTTTCGCGGTCGTGGCTCTTGACCTGGGTGATGAACAGATTGTCGGCATCGAGACGTGCCAGCTGGATCATCATGCCGGCGATGGCGTGCGGCTGGCCGAGCAGCGTCGCGCACAACGAGGCGCAGAAACGTTCACAGATCGAGACGCAGGTGAGCAGGCGCAAATCTTCAGGCTCAAGGCGCACCAGCACTTCACGTTCGAAATAGTCGGCAAACCCGACCGCATCGCGAATCTGTACCCGGTCAAAGCGCGTCATCTGTTTGGCTTTCAGATCAACCGCAAACAGCTGTAGACCAGCGACCCAGCCATCGGTCAGTTCATGCAGCGTCGCGGCATCACGGGCGTCGATAGCGCCCAGGTGCTCCTGGAGGAAGCGTTCTGATTCGGCGCGTGTGAAGCGCAGGTCGCGCAGATCGAATTCACTGACCTGGTCTTTTGCCCGCAAGCGTGCCAGCGGAAACGGCAAGGCGATCCGTGTGCCGAACACCAGGTGCAGGTTGGGGGGGGCGTAGTCGATCAACCATTGCAACGCCTGGATAATTCGCGGCGCCTGCAAGTGCTGCATGTCATCGAGCATCAGCAGCACTTCACGCGAGTGCTGGGCGATGCCTTGAACCAGGGTGATGACCCAGTGTTCCACGGCCATTTGCTGATTGTCGCGACCGAGCAACACACCTGCGTCGCGAACCTGCTCGGGCACCACTTCAGCCAGGCTGGCTTGCAGGCAATGGCAGAAGCGCCCGATTTCGTCGTCCTCGGCCGCCAGTGACAGCCAGGCGACCTCGAAATTCATCGCCAGCAGTTCCCGGCGCCAGGCCAGCAAGGTGCTGGTTTTGCCACTGCCGGCCGGCCCCTGGATCACCACGCAGCGCTGTCGCCGAACGTCCTGCAGTCGCGCCATCAACCCCTCGCGAGGCACCAGCCGACGAGCCCCGCGTGGCGGGACGAGCTTGGTGTCGGCAATCGACTGATCGGCGTCGATCGAGGAACGAAGATCGGTGTCTTGGGTAGGAGGTAACGACATTGGAGAACGCTTCCGGAATGGCGAGCCAGGCGACAAACGATGCGGGACAGACGGTGTCACGACTGCATGATATTTCGCAGTGCATTGTAGGGCTTCAGCGCGTTGGCTGCGATCTTTTGATCTGGGGATTGTGGGCTTATCCGTTGGTGGGGTTGTGGCGGGTAATGGTTCCGCCCTTACGGCGGGTCACTTGGAAAAGCCCCAAGTAACCAAGGGCTCTTTCCCCAGGCGTACGGCCCCTCGCTTAGGCTCGGGGTACCTTCGCTACGGTATCCATCCGGGGGCATCGCCTCCGGTTTGCTGCGCTGCACCTCCTCTCGATGTGTGCGGCTTCGCCGCACGGCGCTGCGCGCCTCCCCCCAGATGGATACCTTCGCTCAGCCTGCCGATGGGCGTGTGGATCAAGATCAAAAGCAAGAGCACGGCGACCTGACAGTCGGCCTGAGTGGTAAAAGCGGGCGAGGCGACCTGACAGTCGGCCTGGCTTTTCCTGGTGTACGAGTTTCCCCTGTGGGAGCGAGCTTGCTCGCGATGGGGGCGGCACAGCCAACATTTATGGTCCCTGACACACCGCCATCCAGAGCAAGCCCAGTTCACAGGGGTGCTGGCCGTACGCAAAATTTACGGGCAGCCAGATTCACTGTGTAGCGAACCTGCTAGCAATAAAGTCAGGCGCGCCGCAGTTATCCAGGATCGCAGATCAGGCCTCGGGCAAGCCCTGTGGCCACAGCAGCCGAACGGCATCGCCATCTTCGCGATAGGCATGGCAGGTGCCAATGACCCACGAGCGCACGGCGACGACCTGTTCGGTGCTTGTGGCCCTGCGGCGGGCTGCCTCGGCCCGGTAGGTTGAAAACATCGTCTGCATGGCGGTGGAAGCCATGCGTTCGAGTAGTTCGGTCATGTGCGTGCAACCGTTCACGCCACCGACGATGGCCTTCATTTTCTGTTTGAAACCCGCGGCGATTTTCAACCCGGTCAGCCGCGAATACGCCGCTGCGGCTTCGCCACAAAACTGGCTGGCACCGGTGGCCGTTATCGCTGCGATGTGCTGGATCACTAGATCGGCATCAAGGGTCATCACCAGGCGCATGTCATGGATCGCGCCACCGCTGGGAACCCGGTGAAACGGCAGGTCGGTGGGCTCGTTGGTCAAGTCCTGCAAGCGCCCTTCGATGTCGAACAGGCCATCGCTGCGTTGGTAGCCCTTACAGGTGATTTCACGGGTATGCAGCAAAGTCCGGGTAGGCGAATCAGGGGGCGTGGTGGTCATCGATGAAATCCTTCTTTGAACTACTCGATACGCTCAAGAGAACACCGCGCCAGGCGCGGCGCTGCAGATCACTCAGTTTTTGCCATAAAGCGTGACGACGCAGGCCCCACCGAGCCCGAGGTTGTGCTGCAACGCGTGTTGCAGGCCGTCGACCTGACGCGCACCGGCCGAGCCGCGCAGTTGGTGGGTCAGCTCATAGCACTGCGCCAATCCCGTGGCACCCAGCGGATGGCCTTTGCACAACAGGCCGCCGGACGGGTTGGTCACGACCCGGCCGCCGTAGGTGTTGTCGCCATCGAGGACGAATTTTTCCGCTTCGCCGACCGGGCACAGGCCAAGGGCTTCATAGGTCAGCAATTCGTTGTGGGCGAAGCAGTCGTGCAGCTCCACCACACGAATGTCCTGCGGGTCGACGCCAGCTTTCTCGTACACCGCACCGGCGGCGCGTTCGGCCATGTGCGCGCCGACGAAACCGATCATGGTTTTCGGTTCGAACGACTCCACGGGATCTGTCACCAGTGACTGGGCGAGGATCGCCACGTCGGTGCGCAGACCATGTTTTTTGGCAAACGCCGGCGAGCAAATGATCGCCGCTGCTGCGCCGCAAGTCGGCGGGCACGCCATCATGCGGGTCATCACGCCGTCCCACATCAACTGGTCGTTCATCACCTCTTCAGTGCTGACGATTTTCTTGAACAAGGCCAGCGGGTTGTTGGCCGCGTGACGGCTGGCCTTGGCGCGGATCGCGGCGAAGGTGCTCATCTGCGTGCCGTACTTGCGCATGTGCTCGCGGCCGGCACCGCCGAAGGTGATCAGGTTGCGCGGGATGTCGCCGGCGTCGCCACACAGCTCATCCTGAATCGGCAAGTAATCGCCACGGGGCAATGGTCGATCATCGAAGTTGGAACGGGTCGGGCCTGGGCGCATCTGTTCGAAACCGACGGCCAGCGCGCATTCGACCTGCCCGCTTTCTACTGCAGCACGCGCCAGGAACAAAGCGCTGGAGCCGGTGGCGCAGGCGTTATTGACGTTGAACACCGGAATCCCGGTGCGCCCGACCCGATACAGCACGGCCTGGCCGCAGGTGGTGTCGCCGTAGACGTAACCGGCGAATGCCATCTGCACCTTGTCATAGCTCAGGCCGGCGTCGGCCAGCGCCTGGCGCACCGCTTGGGCGCCCATGTCGATGTAGCTTGGGCTCGCGCCTGGCTTGGTGAAAGGGATCATGCCGACCCCGGCTACTAATGCGTTCTGACTCATGGCTAGGTCCTTACTGGTTTGAGGAGTGTCACAGTGCTTGCGCGATGATTTCGTGCATGGCCTTGCCGGTTACCCCGTGATCAAGCGTGGCGTAGGCAATGGAATGAGTGCGTAAACGGCCTTGGGCGGCGCGCAATCGCGAGAGTTCGTCAGCGCATTTGCGCAGGGCTTTACTGGCGTACAGATTGGCGATTGCCGCGTGTTCGGCGCTCAACGGGTGGCGCATGCGCCGGTCCAGGTAGTGATCGACCAGTACGCGCAACGCGACGGCGCGAGCCTTGATGTCGGCGATTTTTTTGCGGGTGTGCGCCAGCTCCCACGAACAATGGCCGCTGGCATCGGGTTGCCGCAGATGAATCAAGGTCAGGTCCAGCAGGTGTTCGAGGCGACTCGCGGCAGAAATCGCTGCCAACAGGCGCTCCTCGTCGCCTGCCCGGTTCAGGTAGTGAAGGCCCCTGCCCGCTTCACCCAGCAGATTGCTCACCGGCACACGTACGTTGTCGAAGGACAATTGAGCGGCACTCGGTTGCAGACTACTTTGCGGGCTGCGGCTGCGTTGCACGCCAGGGCGGTCGGTTTCGACGATGATCAGGCTGATGCCCGTCTCGCCGTCAGTGTCTTCGGTGCGGCAAGCGAGCAGGACCAGGTTGCCGGTCATGCCATTGCCGACCGCGCTTTTACTGCCGTTGATCAGGTAACCGTCGCCGTCGCGCACGGCCTGGGTTTGGATTCTTTTGAGCCCGCCACCAGGTTCGTCGACCGCCAGGGCCAGGACCACCCCGCCGCTGCAGATGCCCGGTAGCCAGCGACGCTTCTGCTCATCGGTAGCCAACTGGGCAATGCACGGTGCGATGATGTCCGAGTGCAACGATAACGCCCGGTCGCAGACCCCGACCCGGGCAAATTCTTCACGCAGCACCGCAGCGTGGCCAAAGTCACCTCCGCCACCGAATTGCGCCGGTAGCGTTACACACAACAACCCTTCACGGCCGGCCTTCAACCAGACCCACCGTTCCACATCTGCGGCATGTTCCCGACCATTGAGCTGAGGCAGGTGTTCGCGCTCGAGAAAGCGTCGCACGGCGCTGCGAAACATTTCATGGTCTTCACGGTAGAGAGTGCGCTCAACGTCCATCCGGAACCTTTGGCCATCGCCCGATTGCATAGGGAAAACGGGATAGCCCGCTCCAATTTGTCGAGGCAATCGTTGCATGGGACCGGGTGGATCGAGAGCCACCCTCACAGGGGGGGCGGGTTTGCAAGACACGGTGCGCGCACCATAATCGGCCGAGCTCATTGCATGACGCTGCGGCTCAACGGTGCGCCTTGAGGGTTGCGTTAGACCATAGTCTCGGGCAAAGGCCAAACGTGGCACTATGGTCGGATTTACAAGAATAAAAAGGTCACGTTGCCATGCGCTAGCGTAAGGCGAGTGGTCCGTAGGGAGGTACTTTCAATGCCAGTTCACTGGGACTACTCAACGGTCGGATCTGCCGGCCCTGGTCTCTCTGCCACCTCGGGTGAGCCGTCAGCCTCAAGAAGTGGCTCCATCAAGTTCGCCAGTCCGAAGTCGGCCGACAGCCACTTGTCGCGTTCGCGCCTGCTAGAGCAAATGGCCAACGCCGATGCGGCCCGCCTGGTCCTGATTCGCGCCGCCGCCGGCTTCGGTAAAACCACGCTCATGCAGCAATACCGCGAGCATTGCCTGACCCGCGGCAAGCAAGTGCTGTGGATCAACCTGGAACCCGCCGATAACGACCTGCAACGGTTCATCAACCTGTTGGACAAGGGCATCGGCGGCCTACTGCCCATGGCTGGCGAGCAGACGCTGCGCAACGATCCACCCAGCGCCGAGGAAATGCTTGAACAACTGGTCAGCAGCGTTTCGCCATTTGCGATCCTGCTCGATGAAGTCGAAGTCATCCAGAATCCCGAGGTGCTCGATTTTCTCCAGCAATTGGTAGAACAACTGCCTTCGGGCAGCGTTGTGGTGATGGCCTCGCGTTCCACTCCGGGTATCGGTCTGGGGCGTATTCGGGCTCGTGGGCAATTGCTGGAAATCCGCCCAGGCGACCTGCGTTTCACCCCTGAAGAAGCCATGGAATTCATTCGCGGCAAGCGGCAAATCCCGCTGCATGACGACGAACTGGCCACGCTGTACCGACGCACCGAGGGCTGGATCGCCGGGCTCTACCTGGCCAGTCTGTCGCTCAAGGACCGGGACGATCACAGCGCCTTTATTGCTTCTTTTTCCGGTTCCAATCTGGAACTGGCCGAATACCTCACCGAAGACATCCTGGCGCGACAAACCGAGGACTGCCGGGTGTTTCTGATGCAAACCAGCATCCTCGAGCAGTTTTGCGTGCCGCTTTGCGAAACGGTGACTGGGCGCAAGGACAGCCGCGCGATGATTGATCACCTCGACCGCACCAACCTGTTCCTGGTGCCGGTCGACAGCCAGCAACAGTGGTTTCGTTATCACCACCTGTTTGCCAGCTTCTTGCGCCACGCCCTGGATCGCCTTTACCCCGGCATGGCGCAAACGCTCCATGAAACCGCCGCACAATGGTTTTTCGACGCTGGGCAACCGATCCCCGGAGTCGAGCACCTGTTCAGCGCCGGGCTTCTCGATGAAGCCGCCGAAGGACTCAATCGCCACCTCGATACCCTGATCGACAGTGGCCGCACGCGCTTGCTGCTGCGTTGGCTGGACCGAATCCCAGAGGCCACTCGCGACCGCTATCCGTCGCTCAATCAAGCCTACGCGTGGCTGCTGGCGAGCACGACCCGCCTCAAGGACGCGATGCAGGTGGCCGAACGTCTGGAGCAACAGTCGGGACCCGACTATGCCTATGTTCCCCAGGTCGTTCAATGCCTGCGCCTTGGGGTGACCGATCAGGCCGAAGACTGTTGCCGCAGGGGCGTCGAATTGCTCGCGCGCATGCCTGCCGACGAAGTGAATTTGTACATAGTGCTGGCCAACTCGGTCGCGATGAACATGGTTGCCAGCGGTCGCTACGATGAGGCGCGTAACCTGTTGTCCAGCGCGTTGCAACGCGACTCACGGGTTCATTCGAGTTTTCTGCGCCACATCTTCCGCGTCAACGAGAGCACCCTGGACTTGATCCAGGGCCGCTTGAGCAGTGCCCTCGTGCGTATGCAAAGCACGCCGGAGCGCCCGCAAACCAACGGCCAACGCAAACCGCACGAAGCCAAGCTGTCGATGGATATCCTGCATGGCTTGCTGTTGTACGAAAACGGCAACTTTGAACAGGCGCAAAGTCATCTCTCACGCTGCCTGTTTTTTGCCAAGCAAGTCAGTTCCCCCGAGAACCAGATCGTCACTCACGTACTGACTGCGCGCATCGCTTACAGCCAGGGCGACCGCACCACCTGGACCCGATGCCTGGTGGAACTCGAACAGATTGGCCGCCAGGTTGGCTCGCGGCGTGTCGAGTGCTCGGCATGGCTGGAGCGAGTCCGCGTAGCGCTGCTCGAGCAGCGCCTGGACACTGCGACGCAAGCCCTGCATTCGGCGGACCTGGCCGGCGATTGGGACCGCCCCGACTTCATCCGGCTCGCCAACGACGTAGATACCCCCAGCATCGCGCGACAACGCTTGCGGATTTTCCAGGGTGAAGGCGCGGCGGCAGCCAAGGCCTTGCGCACGGCAATCGAGCAGGCGCGGCACTGGCAACATCACCGCCGTGAACTGAAGCTGCAAATACTTCTGGCATTGGCATTGGACAGCATTCAGCAGCCGCAAGAGGCCTTTCAGGCACTCAACGAAGCACTGCGCCTGGCCAGCCAGGACGGCTTCCTGGCCACGTTCATTGAAGAAGGCGAGCGGATGGCCGGCCTCCTGCAACGCTGGGCCACGACCGGCAAGGCACGCTGTAAAGAGCTGGGGATCGAGTGCAGATTCGTCGACACGCTGATGCAACATTTGGGGGTCAGCGACGGCAACATGGAAGATGCCCGTACTGACAACGGTGCCCACGAAGTGCTGACCGTGCGCGAGTATCAGATCCTGCAATTACTAGCTGCCGGGCATCGTAACCGCGAAATCGCCGAGAAAGTGTTCCTCTCCGAGTTCACGGTCAAATCCCACCTGCAAAAGATCTACGCGAAACTGGAGACCAACGGACGCACCGAAACCCTGGCCATTGCCCGCTCGCGGGGTTGGATTACCTGAAAGCAGCGCTCATCGCGCGATCCCCCCGCGATGAGCTGGCCAGCATGACTACGGCTTCGCGCGTTCCTTCAAGTGACTGGCCGGAATGGCTACCAGCAACACCACTGCGCCCAGCACCAACACACCGGCGATCACATCGAATGCCAGGTACAAGTCCCCGGTTGCCGATTTGATCGCACCCACTACGACCTGGCTGATGACCCCGGCCATACCACCGATGCAACTGATCACCGCGATGCCCACCGCCGCTGCCGAGGGGGACAGCAAGGCTGGCGGAATGCTCCAGAACAGCGAGAGCGCGGACATTGCGGCGGCGGCCCCGATGCTCATGAACACCACGGATAACAGCAGATGGTCCTGAACCGGCCCCAGCAGCAAGAAGCAGGTGGCGCTGAGCAAAAGGGTCAGGCTCACATGCCAGCGCCTTTCCAGGCGTTTGTCTGAACTGCGGGCCAGCAAGTACATGCCGATCAAGGCGCACATATACGGCACGCTGGCCAGCAGGCCGATGGTTTTAAGGTCATGCACGCCAAATCCGCGAATCAATGTCGGCATCCAGTAAGACACCGTATTGGAACCGCTGTAGATGCAAAAAAACACCAGGCCGGCCACGTACACCCGGGGATTACGCAGCACTTGGGCCAGGGTTGCATGGGCTGTGTCCGCCGGGCGCCCCTGTGCCAGGCCGGCTGCCAGCAGGCTTTTTTCCTGCGCGGTGAGCCAGCGCGCATCGTCCGGTTTGTCCACCAGCCAGAACCAGCCGAACAGCCCCAGCAGTATGGCCGGGATGCCTTCCAGTACAAACAGCACCTGCCAGTCGCGCAGCCCCAGCCAGCCATGGAAGTGACTCATGATGGTCCCGGCGAGTGGCCCGCTGATGATGCCGGCGACCATGGCTGACATCAGGAACACAGCGGTGATGCGTGCACGCAGGGCGGCTGGAAACCAGTACGTCAGGTACAGGATGACGCCAGGGAAAAAACCGGCCTCGGCCACGCCGAGCAGGAACCGCGCGACAATCAACTGATTCGCCGTGGTAACAAACGCCGTGGCCACCGTGACCAGGCCCCACAGCACCATGATGCGAGTCAGCGTGGCGCGAGCGCCTATGCGTTGCAGATAGATATTGCTGGGGACTTCGAACAGGATGTAACCCAGGTAAAAAATGCCGGCACCAATGCCATAGGCAGCATCCGTCAGCCCGATGTCTTCGGCCATGCGCAACTTGGCGAAAGACACGTTCAGCCGGTCGATGGTGTTGATGGCATAGGCCAGCACCAGGTAAGGCAACAAGCGCAGGATGACCTTGCGATAAACCGCGCGGGTTTGTTCGACGGACGCCGGCAGGTAGTGCTCAGCAGCATGACTCATGCGGCTCTCCTTTCTTATGGGTGATCCCCATCCACTGTAGGAGCGAGCGCCCGCTTGCGGCTTGCTCGCGATGGACTCAAGGACAACGCGTTAAACCAGAACAAACGCGTCATCGTTGACGTCCATCGCGAGCAAGCTCGCTCCTACAGTGGATGTGGTGTTTGTTAGAGGGCCCGTTCCAGTTCCGGGACTGCCTCGAACAGGTCAGCCACCAGGCCGTAGTCCGCCACCTGGAAGATCGGGGCCTCTTCGTCCTTGTTGATGGCGACGATGATTTTCGAGTCCTTCATGCCGGCCAGGTGCTGGATCGCACCGGAGATACCGACGGCGATGTACAACTGTGGTGCGACGATCTTGCCGGTCTGGCCGACCTGCATGTCGTTGGGTACAAAACCGGCATCGACAGCAGCGCGCGAAGCACCGACACCCGCGCCGAGCTTGTCGGCCAGCGAATACAGGTATTGGAAGTTGTCGCCGTTCTGCATGCCACGCCCGCCAGATACCACTATTTTCGCAGCGGTCAGCTCAGGGCGATCGGACTTGGCCAGTGCTTCGCTGACGAAACTGGAAATACCGCCATCGTGAACAGCGGCCAAGGCTTCAATGGCGGCCGCCCCACCAACAGCCGCTACCGGGTCGAAACCGGTGGCACGCACGGTGATCACCTTGACCGCAGCGTTCGACTGAACGGTGGCAATGGCATTCCCGGCATAAATCGGCCGCTTGAACGTATCCGGGCTTTGAACCGCGATGATCTCGGAGATCTGGTCGACGTCCAGCGCAGCGGCAACGCGTGGCAGAACGTTTTTGCCATTGGACGTGGCCGACGCCAGAACGTGGCTATAGATGGTCTGCTGCGCGATCACCAGGTTGCTGACCAACGGGGCCACGTTTTCCGGCAGTTGGTGAGCGTAGGCGAGGTTGTCGGCCAGCAGCACCTTGGCCACACCAGGGATTTTTGTGGCGGCTTCAGCCACGGCGCCAGCGTCAAGACCTGCGACCAGCAGGTGGATCTCACCACCGATTTTCGTCGCAGCCGCAACGGTATTCAGCGTGGCCGTGGCCAGCGAGCGGTTGTCGTGCTCAACGATTACCAAAATAGCCATCAGATCACCTTCGCTTGGTTTTTCAGTTTGTCGACCAGTTCTGCCACCGACTTGACCATGATCCCCGCGCTGCGCGTAGCCGGGGCTTGGACGTTGAGGATCTTGTTGGTGGAGCCCGTAGCAATGCCCAGCGCGGCCGGAGTCAGCACTTCAAGAGGCTTTTTCTTGGCTTTCATGATGTTCGGCAAGGATGCATAACGCGGTTCGTTCAAACGCAGGTCAGTGGTCACGATGGCCGGCAGTTGCAGGGATACGGTCTGCATGCCGCTGTCGACTTCGCGCGCAACGATCACCTTGTCACCGGCAATCTCGACTTTCGAGGCGAAGGTGCCCTGCGCGAACCCGGTCAGCGCGGCGAGCATCTGGCCGGTCTGGTTGTTGTCACTGTCGATGGCTTGCTTGCCGAGGATCACCAGTTGCGGTTGCTCCTGATCGACCACGGCCTTGAGCAGCTTGGCCACCGGCAACGAGCTCAGCTCTTCATTGCACTCGATCAGGATGGCGCGGTCGGCACCCAGTGCCAGCGCGGTGCGCAGTTGCTCCTGAGCGGTGCTCGGACCGACGCTTACCACCACGACTTCAGTGGCAATGCCCTGCTCTTTCAGGCGTACGGCTTCTTCCACGGCAATTTCGCAGAAGGGGTTGAGGGCCATTTTGACGTTGGCCAGGTCGATGCCGGATTGGTCCGCCTTGACGCGAACCTTGACGTTAAAATCGACCACGCGCTTGACGGCTACGAGGACTTTCATCAGAGCACTCCAGAAAATATGGGAATCAGCTGTTTTTTGTAGGAGCGAGCTTGCTCGCGAAAAACCTGAGCGCGACGGGTTTATCCAGACAGTACGCGTCATCGTTTACGCCCATCGTCGGAACGCCGCGCGGAGCAGGCTCGCTCCCACAGTTTTTTGTGCAATGGCTGCAATACCTGCGAACCCCTCGCCCACTTGCTCCCTGTGTAACCGAATTGTCCTTGAGTCGTTCGCAAGCAGGCCCCCCCCGCAGTGGGTAGCGGCAATCAGTTCGCCGGTGCAGGTTTCTGCAAGCCCATCAGCGCTTTCTTCACTGCCAGGCTCTGGTAGTTGATGTTGCCGGGGTTCAGGCTGACGCCTTCCTGGAACGGGTATTGACTCAGCGTTGCGAGGAACGTCTTGACCTTGTCCTGGACCGGGACCAGTAACCACGCCTGGTCAGCGGCCCAGCGCTTGGCCATCGGCGATTCCTTGCGCGCGGTCTGGAACGGGTCGGCCAACAGATTGGTCAACACCGGCACATTGGTGACCTTGCGTGACGCGCTGGCGAAATCCCCGGTCATTTGCGCAAACGCCAGCCGCCACTCCCGCCAGCGGATCGCATCGAGATCGCCGCCCATGCTGAAATAGAAATACTCCTCGCGCGGACTTTCCTTGACCTCGCCCTTGAAGAACGGCAGGAAGTTATAGCCGTCCAGATGCACGCGGAACTGCTTGCCGTTGAGTTGGGTGCCCTTGGCTAGGTCCGCCACCAGATTCGGTGCGCCCGCCGCGGCAGCCAGTGTCGGCATCCAGTCGTTGTGGGCAATCAGGTTGTTGGCGTGAGTGCCGGGTTTGAGCACCTTGGGCCACTTCACCAGCAACGGAACGCGATGCCCGCCTTCATTGGAAGTACCCTTCTCCCCCGCGAACGGTGACGTGCCGCCATCAGGCCAGGAGAATTTCTCCGCGCCGTTGTCGGTGGTGTAGATCACGATGGTGTTGTCGGCGATGCCCAGGTCATCCAGTTTCTTCAGCAACTGACCAACCTGCCCGTCATGCTCGACCATGCCGTCCGGATACAGGCCGACGCCGGTCTTGCCATCGGACTCAGGCTTGAGGTGGGTCCAGATGTGCATGCGGGTGGCGTTGAACCAGACAAAAAACGGCTTGTCGGCCTTGTGCGCCTTGTCGATGAAGTTGCCGGTGGCCTGCACCAGTTCATCATCGATGGTTTCCATGCGCTTGCGTGTCAGCGGACCGGTGTCTTCGATCTTGCCGTCGGCGTAGGAATGGATCACGCCGCGCGGTCCGTACTGTTTACGGAACGCTGGGTCCTTGGGGTAGTAGTAGGTTTCCGGTTCTTCCTCGGCGTTCATGTGGTACAGGTTGCCGAAGAATTCATCGAAACCATGGTTGGTCGGCAGGTGCTTGTCGCGGTCTCCCAAATGGTTCTTGCCGAACTGGCCGGTGGTATAGCCCTGCTGCTTCATCGCGTCGCCGATGGTCGGTGCCCAATCGGGTATCCCGTGTTCCGAACCGGGCATGCCGATGGTCAGCAGACCGGTGCGAAACGGGTGTTCGCCCAACGCAAAAGCAGCGCGGCCGGCGGTACAGGACTGTTCGCCGTAGGCATGGGTAAACAGCACACCTTCCTTGGCGATGCGGTCGATGCTCGGCGTTTCATAGCCCATCATGCCCTGGTTGTAGGCGCTGATATTGAAGATGCCGATGTCATCGCCAAAGATGACCAGCACGTTCGGTTTGTCGGCGGCAGAACTGCACAGTGATACGGCCAGCAAGGCACTCGCGACGCTCAGGTCGCGCAGCCGCTGGCATAGCAAACCCCATGATGTAGCCATGACATTGTCTCCCTTATTGTTGTGTGATCAGGTTCGACGAACCTAGGCTTCCTGCATGAGCTCGCTGTACGCCTGCAAATGATGATCATCGTCACCAAACTGGCGGGCGATCATCAGCAGGTGCTTGGCGTGGTGCGACAGCACGTATTCCCAGGTCAGGCCGATACCGCCGTGTAGCTGGATGCCCTGATCGGCGACAAAACGCGCCGCACGGCAAACAACATACTTGGCGGCGGCCAATGTGCGACTACGTTCCAGGCTGTCCGGCTCGTCGGCGACACACGCGGCAAGCAGGGTCATTGAGGTCGCCTGATCGAGTTCGATGTGCATGTCGACCATGCGGTGCTGCAAGGCCTGGAATTTGCCGATGACCTGGCCGAATTGCTTGCGGGTTTTCAGGTAATCAAGGGTCAACGCGCACGTCGCTTCCAGGCTGCCGACCGCTTCTGCGCACTGCGCGGCGATGGCTCGGCCCTGCTGATAGCGCAATGCACCAAGCGCCTTGCCGTGTTCGCCGAGCACCGCGGCGCTGCTGACAAACACCTGGTCCAGGAACACGTCGCAGGCCCGGCGGCCGTCCATGGTCGGGTATTCGCGGACGCTCACGCCCGGAGTCGCCGGATCGACCAGGAACAGACTGATGCCCGCCTCGGCACGGTCATCACCGGACACCCGCGCCGAAACCAGTAGCAAACCGGCGCTCTGCCCGCCCATCACCATCGACTTGCGGCCGCTGAGCGACCAGCCATTACTGACCGCTTGGGCGCGGGTCTGCACATCGTGCAATTGGTAGTGGCTCTGCGGCTCCTCGACGGCTACTGCCAGTTGCAGGCCGGCACTGGCCACTTGCGGCAGCAGTTCGCTTTTTTGCGCAGCGCTGCCGAGTTGATCGATCAAGCCACCGGCGAAAATCACCGATTGCAGCCAAGGCTCCAGGCACAAACCACGGCCGAACTCCTGGGCTACCAGCATCACCTCCACGCCGTTGCCACCGAAACCGCCGAAGTCCTCGGCAAACGGCACCGACGTCAGGCCCAGGTCACCGAGCTGTTGCCAGAACTCGCCACTGAAACCCTTGGCGCTGTCACGAAACTGTTCGCGCTGCTCGAAGCCATAGGCATCACGCACCAGTCGGGCAGCAGTGTCTTGCAGCATTTGCTGCTCTTCTGAAAGTTTGAAGTCCATGATCTGCCCCTTAGAGTTCGAGAATCATCTTGGCGATGATGTTCTTCTGGATTTCAGTGGAGCCGCCGTAAACCGAGGCTTTGCGCATATCCAGGTACTGACAGGTCGACGAGTTGCTGAACTCGCTGTGCAGCAGCTCTCCTTCATAGTCGTAGCCCAACTCCTCCTTGAGGAACGGGTTGGCATAGGCCCCGACCGCCTTGCTCAGCAAATAAGTAATCGCCTGGCGGATCTCGGTGCCCTTGATCTTCAGGATCGAGCTTTCCGAACCCGGCACTCCGCCGTCACGGGCAGAGGCAAGGATGTGCAGGTTGCTCATGCCGATGGCCATCAACTGGATTTCCACGTCGGCGATCTGCGCCCGGAACTGCGGGTCTTCAAGCAACGGCTTGCCGTTGCGTTGTTCAGTACGTGCGACCTGCTTGAGACGCGTGAGCATGGCCTTGGCGATGCCGATCCCGGCGATCGTCGTACGTTCGTGGGTCAACAGGTACTTGGCGCAGGTCCAGCCCTCGTTTTCACGGCCGACCAGGTTGCTGACCGGTACGCGCACGTTATCGAGGAACACTTCGTTGACGTAGTGACCGCCGTCGAGGGTGATGATCGGCCGTACGGTGATACCAGGGGTCTTCATGTCGATCAGCAGGAAAGAGATGCCCCGCTGCTGCTGCGCTTCGGCATCGGTACGCACCAGGCAGAATATCCAGTCCGCCATGTGTCCGGTGGAGGTCCAGGTCTTCTGCCCATTGACCACGTACTCGTCGCCTTCACGCACCGCGCGGGTGCGCAGGCTCGCCAGGTCGGAACCGGCACCCGGCTCGGAATAGCCCTGGCACCACCAATCGTCGCAGTTGAGAATGCGCGGCAGGTAATGCGCCTTTTGCTCTTCGGTGCCGAACTTGATGATCACCGGCCCGACCATGTTCACGCCGAACGGCACGATTCGTGGGGCGCCGGCAACCGCGCACTCTTCATCGAAGATGTGCTTTTGCACAGCACTCCAGCCTGTGCCGCAGTGCTCCACCGGCCAGCTTGCCGCCAGCCAGCCTTTTTCGTTCAAGGTGCGCATCCACAGCACCTGGTCGGCTTTGCACACCGACTTGCCCTGATTGATCCTGGCCGCGATGTCTTGCGGCAGGTGGGCCTTGAGAAATGCCCTGACTTCCTCGCGGAACGCCACTTCCTCGGCACTGAAATGAATATCCATCTGCTACCTCAATGATGAGTCGCCGGCCTGAGGCCGGTCTTGTTTGGGAACGGACGACAGGCCACAGTCACTGGTCGAAAAGAATGACCGAGCGTGCCAGCTCACCACGGCGCAGTTCGTCGAAGGCCTCGTTGATCTGTTCCAGCTTGATGCGCTGCGAGATCATTTCGTCGAGCTTGAGCCGGCCCTGCATGTAGAAGTCGGTCAGGCGCGGCAAGTCCACCGGGAAGCGGTTGGAGCCCATGAACGAGCCCTGGATACGCCGCTCGTGCAGCATGGCCATCGGGTCCAGCTCCAGTTTTACCCCGGGCTTGATCATGCCGATGATCGTCGCGGTGCCGCCGCGGGCCAGCATGCCGAAAGCCTGCTCGGCGGTTTGCTTGAGGCCGATGCACTCGAACGCGTGATGCACGCCGCCTCGGGTCAACTCCAGTACCTGGGCGACGGCGCTGCCGTCCTTGGCGTTGACCACATCGGTGGCGCCAAACTGCTTGGCCAGTTCCAGCTTCGAATCCAGCATGTCGATGGCAATGATCCGCCCGGCACCGGCCAGCGCCGCACCGTTGATGGTCGAAAGGCCGATACCGCCGCAGCCGATCACCGCCACCGTTTCCCCCGGACGCACCTTGGCGGTATTGAACACCGCACCAGTGCCGGTGGTAACCGCACAACCGAGCAGCGCCGCGCGGTCGAGTGGCATGTCACGACGAATCGCTACCAGCGCGTTTTCGTGCACCAGCATCTGCTCGGCATAGGCCGACAGGTTGATGAACTGGGTCATCGGTTTCTGGACGTAGGTCAGTCGCGACTCTTCATCCGCGCGACGCTTGGTGTCCGGCGACACGCACAACGACAGGTGCCCGGTGACGCAATGCTCGCAGTGGCCGCAATAGGCCGACAGGCACGTCACCACGTGATCGCCTGGCTTGACCGTGCGCACCTCTGAGCCCACTTGCTCGACAATGCCGGACGCTTCGTGACCCAGCACCACCGGCATCGGGTACGGATAGGCCCCATCGACGAAGTGCAGGTCGGAGTGGCAAACGCCCACCGCAACGGTGCGCACCAGCACTTCCCGTGGACCGGGTTTGCTGATACCGACTTCTTCAATGGTCATTGGCGAGCCAGGGGCGTGCAGAACGGCAGCTTTCATATTGTTATTCTCTTGTTAAGCAAGATGTGGAGGACGAAGGCGCACGCAGCCAGCGCGTGCGCTATGCCGGTGGGTATCTCAGCGCTTGATCATCGAACCGACAAACTGGCGTACCTGCTCGCTGTACGGCGGGCGCATCGCATCCGGTCCGTCGACCGAGCGCAGCACCGATTTGCCGTGGCTGAAGGTGCGGAAACCGTCGATCCCGTGGTAGCAACCCATGCCGCTGTTGCCGACTCCACCGAAAGGCAAGGTCTCGACGCCGCCGTGGCGCAACACGTCATTGAGGGTGACCCCGCCGCAGGTGGTGCGATTGAGCACGAACGACTCTTCCCCGGCATCGTTGCCGAAGTAGTACAAGCCCAGCGGACGCGGGTGCGAGTTGATGTAGCTGACCACTTCGGCGAAAGACTGGTAGGTTTTGAACGGCAGCAGCGGACCGAAGATTTCGTCCTGCATCACCTGCAATTCGTCACCGGGATTGCGCAACAGGCTCGGCGCCATTTTATGGTGTGGCTGAGCGCTGAAATCTTCATCGGCCGGGTTCAGTTCGATCAGCTCGACGCCGGCGTCGCGTGCCTCATTCAGGTAACCGTGCAGGCGCTCGAAGTGACGAGCGTTGATCAGCGAGGTGTAGTCGGGATTTTCCAGCAGAGTCGGGTACAACGTGGCGACCACTTCGCGAGCCGCTGCAACAAACGCTGCTTGTTGCTCCTCGGGGACGAACACATAGTCCGGCGCCAGGCAGATCTGCCCAGCGTTGTGCAACTTGCCGGTGAGGATTTTAGTGACCGCGACTTTAAGGTCGGCGGTGCGCGAAATGATGGTCGGCGACTTGCCGCCCAGTTCCAGGGTCACCGGCACCAGGTTCTCGGCAGCAGCGCGCATGACGTGCTTGCCGATGCTGCTGGCGCCGGTGAACAACAGATGGTCGAACGGTTGCTGGCTGAACGCATGGCCGATGTCCGGGCCACCGGTGATGATCGCGACTTCGTCCTCGGCATAGACCTCGCGGAAGATCCGCGCCAGCAAGGCGGAGGTTTTCGGGTTGTATTCAGACACCTTGATCATCACTCGGTTGCCTGCCGCCAGAGCCCCCGCCAGACCATTGAAGACCATGTTGCCGGGGAAATTCCAGGCGGTGAGAATGCCCACCACGCCCAGTGGCTGATACTGCACCCAGGCCTCGCCACGGTCGGTGGCCCTGTGGTCAGGCTGCATCCATTCGGCAATTTTCGCCTTGGTATACTTCAACGACGCCAATGGCCCCAGGACATCGACCATGCGCGAGAAGTCATGGCTGCGATGACCGAAGTCCGCCGACAGCGCTTCGATGATTTCATGCTGATAGTCGACCAGCAGGCCGATGGCCCGGTCGATCAGTTCGCAGCGCTGTTCAGCCGTCCATGGCTCGCTGGCGAGGAACGCGGCACGTTGCTTGTCCAGGATCACGCGAATATCGGCGGCATTCAGATTTTCGTTGGCACTCATGGTGTTCGGACTTCCATTCAAGGGTTGGCGGTCGGGGAGCTGCCAATCCGGTGTCGGCCCGTTACACTGGCGGGCTCGAACCATGAATCGGGTGTCGCTCATGACAGGCGATACTAGAAAGGGCCGCACCGGCGCGACGACAACCAAAGGTAGGATGCATGGAAGGTTTCGAACGTAGTTCCAACGAACCAGCCCAGGGAGTAAAGCCGCCCATTCGTGCGGGTAAATTCCTGGCGCCGGCCAGCCTGCCGGGTCAATTGGAACGTTCGCCTTTGCTTGCCCAACTGCAACCGCGCGATGGCTTGCGGCTGATCCTGATCAGTGCCTGCCCCGGCTACGGCAAGACCACGCTGTTGCAGCAGTACCGCGAACGGTGCCTGGCCGAAGGCCGACGGGTGTTGTGGTGCAACCTCGATGTCCTGGACAACGATCCGCAGCGCTTGAGTCAGGTGCTGCTCAGCGGCTTGCGCGATATCGACCTGATCGATGCCGGCGATAACCCCGTTGCGCACAGTAGTCCCGCGCAATGGGAGGATTGGTTGTTTGAGCGCATCGCCGCTTGCAATGAGACGTTCACCCTGCTGATGGACGAATTTGAAGTCATCGATCAGTCGCCGGCCCTCGAATTTATCCAGCGCCTGCTCAAGGCGTTGCCGATGGGTGTGACGCTGGCCATCGCTTCGCGCACGACCCCGGATATCAATCTGGGTCGCTTGCGCGCGCGTGGCGAACTGTTGGAAATCAATACCGAGTCGCTGGGCCTGAGCCTCGACGAGACTGCCACCTACATCTTGCAAAAGCGCCAGTTGCCTTTGGACCTGAGCGATATCGAGAGCCTGCACGAGCGCACCGAAGGCTGGGTTACCGGGGTTTACCTGGCCAGCCTGTCGCTGCAAAGACACAGCGACCCGGCCGCGTTCATTGGCTCATTCAACGGTTCCAACCCGGCGCTGGCGGAGTACTTCGCCGAAGACGTGCTGGCCCGGCAGACCGCGCAATGCCAGCAATTCCTGTTGCAGACCAGCGTCTTGTCACGATTGTGTCCGGCCTTGTGCGATGCCGTCACGGGGCGCAGCGATAGCCAGGCCATGATCGAGGCACTGGAGCGGGCCAATCTGTTCGTGATTGCAATGGACGACCAGCGCCAATGGTTTCGCTATCACCCGCTGTTCGCCGACTTCCTCCTGCAAACCCTCAAGCGACACCCGGAGCAGTTCGAGCAGCAGCATCAACAGGCTTCGGGCTGGTATTTCGCCAACGCCCAGCCGGTCGAGGCCCTTGAGCACCTGTTTGCTGCGCACGCCGTCGACGATGCCGCCACGCAACTGGTATTGCACATCGACGAGTTGGTGGAAAACGGCCATGCCAGCCTGCTGATGCGCTGGCTCTCGCGCATTCCGGTGCAGATACGTGATTTGCATCCCCGGCTGGGCATTGCCTATGCGTGGGCACTGCTGCATGCGCGTCGTCACAAGGATGCCTTGCACGTACTGGAAAACCCGGCGTTGGCGGGAGAACACCACTACGTTCATCCGCTGTTGCTGCTGATCGGCGACCGCGTCGATGAAGCCCTGGTAGCCGCTACCGAGTTGCTGTTGCAGCTCGGCCCTCAGGACAAAATGCAGTATCGGGTCACGGCTTTTGTAGAAATCAGCTCGCTGTTCTATACCGGCCGCTTCGACGAAGCGCGGAAAAAACTTGCCAGCGCCGGAGTCCGTGAGGCGCAACAAGAGTCGGCCTACCTGCGCGACGTCACCGATGCGCTGGAAGCGATGCTCGACCTGACTCAAGGGCAACTCGACAGCGCCCTGACCCGCGCGGAGACGGCCATGCGCCGCAGCCGCGAGACATTGGCGGGTACGCCACCGGTAGGTTATCCGGTTTTGCAGACCATTCATTGCGTGGTGCTCTACGAAACGGACGCGGTGGACGAAGCACGGCGACGCCTCACTGAGCTGCTGCCCTATGCCAGGGAGCACGCGGCACCGGACTCGCTGATCAGCACCCATGTGCTGTTGGCTCGCCTCGCCTACCTGCACGCAGATCGCCCGGCCTGGATGCGTTACCTGGCAGATCTCGATCAACTGGGCCAAGTGTCCGGTTCTACCCGCATCCTCTGCTCCGCCTGGCTGGAGCGAGCGCGTGTCGCCACCCTGGAAAAACGGCTGGACACCGCCGATCACGCGATGCGCGCCGCCGAGCAACTGAGCGACTGGGAGCAACCGGGCGTGACATTGAGCGCCAATGACGTCGACACGCCCTTCATCGCTCGCCAGCGCCTGCGTATTGCGCAAGGTGAACAAGGTTGCGTCGAACCACTGCGTCAGGCCATGGATCAGGCGCTGCAACAACATCAGCATCGCCGGGCTTTGAAACTGCGTTTATTGCTGATCCTCGCACTCGATGGTGCGAAGCAGCACAAAGAAGCCCTGGAACACCTGACGGCGGCTTTGCGCTTTGCCAGCCACGTCGGGTTTGTCCGCACCTTCCTCGATGAGGGCGCGCCGCTGAGGGCTGTGCTGGAGCGCTGGTCGGTGACGTTCCACGGCCAGGAGCAAGCGTTGGGCATTCACGCAGGATTCAGCGCCCGGTTGCTGCGTGGTGAGAGCAGCAGCAAGAAGGCCGAACCCAAGCGCGAAGACCAGGCACCGACCAATCTCTCGGCCCGAGAGCTGCAAGTGGTGCGCTTGCTGGCACTGGGTTACCGCAACCGCGAAATAGCGGACAAGATGTTCCTCTCGGAACTGACGGTGAAATCACACTTGCGCAAGATCAACAGCAAACTCGGTGCCGGGGGGCGCACTGAGGCGGTGTCCATTGCAAGGGCTCAGGGTCTACTGGACTGAACGAGCCCCACTGTAGGAGCGGGCTTGCCCGCGATGAGGCCGGTCCATTCAACATCGATAGTGCCTGACCCACCGCCATCGCGGGCAAGCTGCTCCTACAAGCTCCGTGTTGACGACAGTGCGTTTTCAATGAAGGCCAGCATCTGCGTGTGCACCAACTCCAGGTCGACGGCCGAAGGGTTCAGCAGCACCTGCAACATCATGCCGCGCAACGTTCCAAGGAATAGCAGCGCGCCCATCAGCGGGTCCACATCCGCGCGGATTTCGCCGCTGTCGATCCCCTGGCGGATATAGCGCGCCAGATGCTTTTGCACCGAAGAATTGTACTCGGCAAGGATTTCCACCGTTTCCGAATCCTGGGTCACGGCTTCGGCCATCAGCGTCAGCAATGCGCGGGTATTGACCCAGTCGCCGTCAGGACGCGCCAGGTATACGCTGACAAAGCCCTTGAGTGCGTCCATCCCCGGGCGCCATTGCGGTGACCGGGCTTGCACCAGCTCCATGAAGGTTGCATTGACGAAACCCGCCAGGGCACGCAGCAGACCGGCCTTGTTGCCGAAGTGATGCGTCGCCAGGCCACGGCTGTAGCCCGCCTCCTCGCCCACCTCCGATAGCGTCATGCCGACCCAGCCCTTGCGTGCGACGATCTGCCGGGCAGCGATCAGCAGACGTTGTTCGGCCTCGGCGCGCCGCTCCAGCTGAGTGCGCCGCGAAGTCGACTGGGAGGTTTTTTCAACGGGTTCCATCGAGCAATTCCTTAGTGTCCTGTAAAAACCGGCGTGCGACGTTCAGCCATGGCGCGAGTGCCTTCGGCAAAATCGGCGCTGACGATCTGCCACTCCTGCTCGGACGCCTCGCGGTCGATGATCCGGTCAACCGCATCGGCCAGCCCCATGCGCAGGGTTTCCCGACTGGACATGACCGCGCCGGGTGCAGACGCGGCGATCTCCTCGGCCAACTCACGGGCTTTGTGGCGCTCCGTGCCCGGTTCTGCCAGTACATCCGCCAAACCGATACGCACCGCTTCACGGCCATCGATGCGCCGTCCGGTGGCGATCAGTAGCGAGGCCATTTGCGGGCCGACCAAACGCGGCATGGTAACCGAAATCCCGAAGCCCTGATGAATCCCCAGCCGGTTGAAATTGGCTGAAAACCGCGCTTTTTCACTGGTCACCCGAAAGTCCGCGACCAGCGCCAAGCCCAGGCCGCCACCAATCGCGGCACCTTCCACCACACAGATCAGCGGCTTGCGATTGCGAAACAGGCGCACCGCAGATTTATAGACACGGCGCGGAAATTGCGGGTCGTGCTGATCGTCACCAGAGAAGTCGGCACCGGCACAAAACACCTTGCCTTCCGCCTGCAGGATGACCACGCGGCACTGCGGCAAGTCATCGAGGTATTGCAGTGCATCAGCCAGGTCTTTGATCAGTTCGGCATCAAAGAAATTCAGCGGCGGACGACTGAAAACGAGGGTCGCGACATGGCCTTCAAGGCCCAGCGCAAGGCCGCGGCCGGGGGAAAAACAGGTGTGGGTCGACATGGTAGCTCCGGGGCTTTGGCGTTTTTCAAGAGTGGCAGCGGCTTGATCCGTTGCCAAGGTTGCTGGTAGCTTATTTACTTGTTGGGCGTTCAGCAAGTTAGAAAAACAACTCAATCACCCACTCTTCACATGAGCAAATGCCATGCAGGCACTCGATATCCGCCCCTGTCAATTGGACCCCAAGACCCAGGCTTTACGGGCCGAAGTGCGCGAATTCGTCGCCGAGGCATTAAAGGACTACCCGGCCCACGAACGTGCGAAAAACTGGAACGGCGCCGACCCGCAATTCAGCCGCAAGCTGGGCGAGCGCGGCTGGCTGGGCATGACCTGGCCCAAGCGCTACGGCGGACACGAGCGCAGCGCCCTGGAGCGCTACGTCGTGCTCGAAGAACTGCTGGCCGCTGGCGCACCGGTCAATGCGCACTGGATCGCCGAGCGTCAATCCGGCCCGCTGCTGATGAAATTCTCTCCCGATGTACTTGCGCCACGGTTGATGCCTGCCATCGCACGCGGTGAGCTGCTGTTCTGCATTGGCATGAGCGAGCCGAATGTTGGTTCTGACTTGGCCTCAGTGCAGACCCGCGCGGTGCAGACCGAGGGCGGCTGGATCGTCAATGGCAGCAAGGTCTGGACCACCGGCGCCCACCGCTGCCACTACATGGTCACCCTGCTGCGCACCGGGCCGAAGGACGCCAGCAACCGCCACGCCGGTCTGTCGCAACTGTTGATCGACATGCACGCCACTGGCGTCACGGTACGCCCGATCTACAACATGCTCGGCGAGCACGACTTCAATGAAGTGTTCCTCGACGACGTGTTCGTTCCCGACGACTTTGTCATCGGCCAGCCCGGTGATGGCTGGAAGCAAGTCGGCGCGGAACTGGCACTGGAACGCAGCGGCCCGGAACGCTACTTGAGCAGCACCCAGTTGTACCTGGAAATGCTCGACGCGGCTGACCCACAGAACGCTCGTCACAGTGTCAGCCTCGGTCGCGTTGCCGCCCGCTACGCAGTGCTGCGCCAGATGTCCCTGGGTGTCGCCGGCATGCTCGCGCGCGGCGACAACCCGGCAACCCCGGCAGCGCTGGTCAAGGATCAAGGCGCCCTGCTCGAACAATCCCTGCCTGACCTCGCCCACGACCTGTTTGGCGGCACCCGCGAGCCCGGTTCCCCACTCGACCAGGTGATGCGTTACCTGACCCAGACCGCCCCGTCGTTTTCCCTGCGTGGCGGCACCCGCGAAATTCTTCGCGGCATCATTGCCAGAGGATTAGGACTGCGATGAACCAGGCCACCCACTATCAAGCGATGGACGACAGCGCGCCATCCGAGTTGCAATCGATCATCGCCGACAGCGTCGAGCGCCTGTTCGCCGAGCAGATCAGCCCTCAGTTGCTGGCACATTTCGATGCTGGTCATCGCGCGACAGCCTTGTGGCAACAGGTGGTCGAGCAAGGTCTGCCCGGCGCCCTGATGGCCGAGGAAGCCGGCGGCAGTGCGGCCAGTTGGCTGGAAGCCAGCCCGGTGTTGCGCGCCGTTGGGTACTGGAGTGCACCGCTGCCGTTGAGCGAGACCATGCTCGCTTCGCTGTTGCTGGCACGCGCCGGCCTGGAGGTACCGGATGAGCCGATTACGCTGATTCAGGCCGGCCGTCTCGGTGACCTTACGTTGACCGCTGACGGCCAACTACACGGCCGTGCATTCAATGTGCCGTGGGCGCGCAGCAGTCAATGGGCGGTGGTAGCCGACGGCACTGGTCACGTGGCGTTGGTGGATCTGCGCCAGGCCACTGTCAGCCTGGAGGCCGGCAGTAATTTTGCTGGCGAGGAACGCGACAGCCTGCACTTCGTCAATGCTCGTGCTCACGCCATCGGCCACCTGCAGATAGCCGATGTGCAGGAGCCTGTCTGGCTGTTCGGGGCGCTGATCCGTGCCTGCATGCTGGTCGGTGCGCTGGAGTCGAGCCTGGACAAGGCCGTCAACTACGCGAACGAGCGTGCCCAGTTCGGCAAGGCAATCGGTAAATTCCAGGCGGTGCAGCAGCAACTGGCGCAAATGGCCGGCGCCATCGGTGCCGCGCGCATGGCGACGCAAGTCGCATTGCGCAGCGCCTGCGACGCCCAGCAGGCCGAGGCAGGCGCGCGCAGCACGCTGGCGTTCGACGTAGCCGTGGCCAAAATCTGCGCCGGCGAGGCCGCGACCCTGGCCACGTCGGTGGCGCACCAGGTTCACGGGGCGATCGGCTTCACCCACGAACACACCCTGCATTTCACCACCCGCCGCTTGTGGTCGTGGCGCGATGAATTCGGCAGTGATTCCCAGTGGGCCGAAGTGCTTGGGCAGGCGGCAATTGCGGCTGGCGGCAAAGGCTTCTGGGCAGGTTTGACGCAACGCCAATTCTGACACCACAGGCATGAGCCCACAAAAAGGCTCATGCCCCTTCGTAAGGGTCTTTCGAATGTCGCTACCTGCTGTGTTATCCAACCGCCTGCGGCTACCGCTGGTTGCCGCACCGCTGTTCCTGGCTTCCACGCCCAGACTGGTAGAAGCGCAATGCCACGCCGGTATCGTCGGCTCCATGCCGGCACTCAACGCGCGCAGCGCCGAGATGCTCGACGACTGGCTGGCGCAGTTGAGCGAGCGCTTGCGCACTCCCCTCGCGGCGCCGTTTGCGATCAACCAGATTGTCAGTCGCTCCAACCGACGGCAGGAGCAGGACCTGGCGCTGTTGGTCAAGCACAAGGTGCCGGTGGTGATCACCAGTGTCGGGGCTCCGGGGGAAGTGGTCGATGCCGTTCACGGCTACGGCGGCATTGTCTTTCACGACGTGATCAGCGTACGGCATGCCGAAAAAGCCGTTGCAGCCGGGGTCGATGGCATTGTCGCCGTGTGCGCGGGTGCCGGCGGCCACGGCGGCACATTAAATCCACTGGCGTTCGTCAACGAGATCCGCCGTTTCTACACCGGCACCGTATTGCTCTCCGGCGGCCTGACCACCGGCAAGGACCTGGTGGCCGCGCAGATCATGGGCGCTGACCTGGGTTACGTCGGCACGCGCTTTCTCGCCACACAGGAATGTGAAATCGACGAGGCCTACAAACAGATGCTGCTCGCGTCCAACGCCGATCAGATCGTCAACACCGCATTATTCAGTGGCCTGCGGGCCAACTACCTCAAGCAAAGCATCACGCGTGCGGGGCTGGACCCGGACAACCTGCCGCCACCACCGGCGCAGGGCGGTACGGGCGGACACAAAGGCGCGAGGTTATGGAAAGACATCTGGGCTGCGGGCCAAGGCGTCGGGAACATCGATGACATTCCCACCGTGGCGCAATTGATTGCACGTTTCGAAGACGAGTACCACGCCGTGCGGTTGCCCGCACAGCGTGCTGCTGCGGTCTGATCGGGTCGGATTCAGCTCACTTTGCGACCGGCCATTGATACAGCGCCGGTTCTTTGCGCAGGAACCGCGCAGTGGCTTGCTCGACATACGAGGAACTCATTGCCACGGCCTGGGCGCTGGCTTCGCAATCGAGTTACGCCACCATATGCCAGCCAATGAAGTGCCATCCCACGGTAAGGATCGAACGCCTCGTGCAGTACTCCCTGAAACGGGGGGCAAGCCGGATTTTTTCCAATAAAACGGCTCAAGATTGCAGGTTCGGGCCGCTGCTTCTCGCATTGTCCAGTCGCAGGCAATTTCCCCCAACTTGGGGTAGCTACTGCCCTTGCTGACATGTAGTCATTGACGTTGTCCAGCCGTGACCTTTCAGCGTGCGCGCAACATAACGGCAGCGCGAACGCGCTGAACGCCAAACACCGTCATCCGGAGGAATTCTTCATGACTGACTGGCAAGTGTTGGCAGTCAAGGCTGCGCTTGAGCTTGCTGTGGTCGATATCCGGATCGTGCAGGTAGACAAACTCTTCATCGCATCCAGTGATGAGCACCCAGTGAGGCGCCTTCAAGCGGGTGAACCGGTAGCTGCTAATCAGCACCACTGGTTTGAAACCTGCTTCCAAGGCAGCACGGATGTTCAGAGTAGACGAGAGAACCTGGTGAACCCTCGTTTCAGACAATTGCTTGGCAAAGCCCTCCTCCACCAGCCTCATGATGGCTTTCTTTTCCGGACTGCGTACACCGTGCAGAAAAAGCGAACCCTCGTGGCTGACCTCCAGACGCACATCAAAACCACGCTGCCACGCCGCCAATGCCATCCCTTGGGGACTGCAACCACCGTGTCCTGCTGTCATGAAAACGGTGGTCGCCTCCCGCCACAGTTGAATCTCCTCAGAGCGAGTCATAGAGCGGTTCGGGTCGATCGCGGCCATTGCCATGAGCAGGCACGCCGCCCCACAGGTGAACTCGGTGGTCTGCTGGTAATAGGGCACCTGGCGCGCGGGCGCAGGTGCATCACGCAAGATGCGCTTCTCGTAGCGCGCCGCCTCGGCGTGATCTTCGTAATAGTCGTCAACGGTTGCGAAACGATGATACCCATTAGCTTCGTAGAGGCGAATGGCGGCCGCATTGTCAGAACGCACCTCCAATCGCAGCCATGCGCAATTTCGCGCTAGCGCACAGGCCTGAGCTTCATCCAGCAGGCTTTGCCCCAGACTATGCCCTCGCCACGCCCGGCTCACGGCAATCGAATACAACCGCGCAAGCGAAGTGCCACGGTGGAAAAGCAACAGGGCATAACCGGCGAGATTTCCGTCTGATGTCGCAACGAGTAGAGAAGCATTTGCTCGACTGAGCATCCAGCTAAAGTTGCGCTGGTTCAACCGATCAAGCGTAAAGCACTCATGCTCCAACTCGACCAAATCATCGACATCGTCCATCGATGCAAAGCGAAAATCAAAAGACATGGCAACACCGTAATTTTTGAGTAACGAACCGGGACAGACAGGGATGCCCGTGATTTATTGAAGCGGCGTCTTCTTCAACAGGGATCAATTACTCATGTCAGCGGTGCAAGCCAACGTGAACGAAGTATTAGATAAATTCGAGTGTTCTACAATCGCCTTCAACGAGGAACCTCCCAGTATCAAGTCCTCTGGGAGTCGGTTGCTGATACTCGTCGAGCGCAAGGATGATTGGGCCGATTATCTGCCCAGTGAGAGTCTTATGCTCGCTCAGGATTACCTTGAGCACAGCGACGACTTTCCTCACCGCACCCAAGTCATCAACCTTTGCAGGAACTACAAATATCTCGGCCAGGGCTACTACTGCTCGTTGCTTGCCGAGGCGCGCGGTCACAAGGTTTTCCCCTCTGTGCGCACCGTAAGCGAGCTGGCACGCAAAGCGCTTTACGGGGTTGGACTGAACGATCTCGAGCGCACCCTGGAACGAGCGCTGGCGAACCACCCCTACGGCGAAACCGAAGGGTTCACGCTCTCGTTGTACTTCGGCAAGGCGTCGATTGAGTCGCTGCAAGAGATCGGTCGCCAGCTTTTTGAGGCTTTCCCTTGCCCGATTTTGTTGGTGGAGTTCCGCCGTGGTGAGACTTGGCAAATCGCCGGTATCAAGGCCGGGGCACTGCACAAGCTTCGAGACGAACAACAACATGTATTCGCTAATGCCCTGGATACCTTCAATCGCAGGACTTGGCGCCAGCCTGCATCTAAACGGGTTGCCCGATACGACTTGGCCATTCTGCACGACCCTGAGGAAGCTCTGCCGCCCTCCAATCCGGTGGCGCTGGAGCGTTTTATCGACGCGGGCAAACAGCTGGGCATCGACGTCGAACTGATCGAAAAGAAGGACTATGCGCGTCTCGCCGAATTCGATGCACTCTTCATCAGGGAAACCACACGAGTGGACGACCACACCTATCGATTTGCCAAAAAGGCTGAGAGTGAAGGCCTGGTGGTCATCGACGATCCGTCGTCGATTCTTCG
The DNA here is from genome assembly GCF_949767245.1 of Pseudomonas sp. IT-P176. NCBI lineage: Bacteria > Pseudomonadati > Pseudomonadota > Gammaproteobacteria > Pseudomonadales > Pseudomonadaceae > Pseudomonas > Pseudomonas sp. IT-P176. The sequence continues at coordinate 23,864 of NZ_CATKPN010000033.1, read as the reverse complement.
CTGCACCAACAAGGTTTACCTGACTGACCTGCTGAAACGGCGGGGGCTGGGCATGCCTGCTACGGAGATTCTCTATAAGGATCGTCCCCAGGAGCTCGAACACGTAGGGCGTCGTCTGGGTTTTCCGTTGGTACTGAAGATCCCCGATGGCTGTTTCTCGCAGGGGGTAATCAAAGTCACCGATGCGCAAGCGTTGGCCACTGCTGCCCAGGAACTGTTCGAGCACTCGGTGCTGCTGCTTGCCCAGGAGTATTGCTACACCGAGTACGACTGGCGAGTGGGCGTGCTCAATGGTGAAGCGCTTTACGCCTGTAGATACTTCATGTCCAAAGGACATTGGCAAATTTACAACCATAAGGCGGTTCCCGGAGAAATCAACGGGATGTGTGAAGCCGTACCCGTGGATCAGGCCCCGGCCGAGGTTGTGCAACTTGCCGTGCAAACAGCTCGGCTCATCGGTGATGGCCTCTACGGCGTTGACCTTAAACAGGCCGGCGAACGGGTATTAGTCATCGAAGTTAATGACAACCCTAATCTGGACGCCGGTATCGAAGATGCGGTGCTAGGAGACGAACTGTATCGCCGTGTTTTGCAGGCGTTCATCCAGAGGCTTGAACTCAAACACCGCGGTCAGGCTGAACGCGATCCAGAGTAACGGCGCCGTACTGACTCTGCTACGCAACCATGGTCAACGACATGGCTTCAGTCACGGACAATTGGATTCACCAATGGTGGTCGCGTTGCGGCGCATGGCCTGAAGAACCCACAAGGACGCGCGCCTAGTTACATCTCAACTTGCGTACCTAGTTCAATCACCCTGTTCAGGGGCAGCTTGAAGTACTTAAGGTTGCTGTTTGCGTTTTTCAGCAAAAACGCAAACAGACTTTCTCGCCAGCGCGCCATACCCATGCGTTTAGTTGGGATAACGGTCTCCCGGCTAAGGAAATAGGTCGTGCGCATTGGACTGAAGTCGAGTTCATTCAAATGACAATGACTCAAGGCGTTGGGGACATCGGGTTCCTCCATGAAACCGAAGTGAAGATTGACCCGGAAAAATCCTTCGCCATACGCTTGCACCTCAGACCGTCTATCGGCAGGTACCCGCGGACGGTCTTCAGACACCACTGTCAGCAGTACTACCTGTTCGTGCAAAACCTGGTTATGCAGCAAATTGTGCAAAAGAGCATGAGGTACGGCATCAGTCCTGGCCGTTAGAAAAACCGCTGTGCCTTGTACACGATGGGGAGGTTGTGAACGGATACTGCTGATGAACAACGGTAGAGGCAGCGCAGTTTCATCCAGTCGCTCAACAATGATCTTCCTGCCTCGCTTCCAGGTCGTCATCAATATGAACAGAGCAATACCGGCGATTACCGGGAAAGCTCCGCCCTGAAAAATCTTCGGTGCATTGGCCGCAAAGTACAGGCTGTCCACCAGCAGAAAACCCAGCAACATCGGAATCGCCAACCAGCGCGGTGTCTTCCAAAGGAGCAGGACGACAGCCGAAGACAGGATAGTTGTGATCAACATGGTGCCTGTCACCGCAACCCCATAAGCAGCAGCCAGGGCACTGGAAGACTCAAAGCCAATGACCAGTAACACGACGCCAACCATCAATGCCCAGTTAACTGTGCCGATGTAAATCTGCCCCTGCTCCTGGCTGGAGGTGTGCTGGATAAACATACGAGGGACATACCCAAGCTGAATCGCCTGGCGCGTCAGTGAGAAAGCGCCGGAGATCACCGCTTGAGAAGCAATGATGGTGGCCAGCGTGGAGAGTGCAACCATCGGCAGCAGCGCCCAGCTCGGCGCGAGCAGATAGAACGGATTGCGTACAGCCTCCGGGGTCTCGAGGATCAAAGCACCCTGGCCAAAATAATTGAGGACTAATCCTGGCAGTACCAGGATGAACCAGGCACGGGAAATAGGCTTGCGACCGAAATGCCCCATGTCGGCATACAGGGCTTCGGCACCGGTCAATGCCAACACCACCGCCCCCAGAATTGCTACGCCTATTCCCGGATGAACTACAAAGAATTGCACTGCCCAAGCGGGGTTGAGCGCTTGCAGCACCTCCGGGCGCTGCAAAATCCCATAGATACCGAGCGCACCCAAGACCACAAACCACAGCACCATTACCGGGCCAAACAGAATGCCGATTCGAGCCGTACCATGTTTCTGAATAAGGAACAGCCCCACCAGCACGACGACTGAAATCGGCACGACCCAGTGCTCGATCCCGTCAAATGCCAGCTGTAGTCCTTCCACTGCAGACAGTACCGAAATAGCCGGGGTAATCATGCTATCGCCATAAAAAAGTGCTGCTCCGAACAAACCGAGCAGTACCAGTACTTTACTCATGTGCGGATAGGGTGCTGCCGCGCGGCGGGCTAACGCCGTCAACGCCATGATGCCGCCCTCCCCTTGGTTGTTCGCCCGAAGAATGAACAACACGTACTTGATCGAGACGACCCAGATCAAAGACCAAAAGATCAGCGACAAAATGCCAAGCACCCCGTCGTGATTTACCTGGACGCCATAGTGGCCGGAAAAAACTTCTTTCAGCGTGTACAACGGGCTGGTGCCAATGTCCCCGTATACCACTCCGACAGCAGCAACAAGCAAGCCCACACCTGAGGATTTGGCTGCTGAGTTTTCGTCCGCATGGGTAATTGCTTCGCTCAAAGGGGCATCTCTTAATGGCGTGATAAGAAAGTAACTGCCCTTCCTTGAGCAAGACGTTTTGCCGGCTCCGCGCGTAAGTGTCTCGGTTACGCTATCTGAAGTTGGTTAGACGCATCAAAATTAGCCCGTGCGGTATCCATAGATGCGACATCCGGCGTAACGAGCCGATCAAAAACCCGGCCAGTATCGGTGCGAAGGGGTACGCCCACCGTAAAGAAAGCGTAAAAAATCACATTCTGAACGCGCATACTCAGGCAGTCAGCCTTCAAGCGTGCGCATGCGCAGATGGCCGGGGTTGCAGTGCTCTTTGGGTTTCTTCATCGCCGTCCCACAGCGTCCTACCCAAGCCTTCGGCGTATCGGCCTGGCGGATGATCCAGCATGGATTGATCGGTGCTTATTCCTCACCGCGCTCCACCAGATGATGATGCATTGCTCGCTCGGCACCCGCTGGGTCATTTGATTTGATAAAACCAAGAATGGTCCCGTGCTCCTTGAGCGTCATCTCGCGGCCTTTGAAACGCAACATGTCCTCGCGGTAGTCGGCCATCCACTCCAGGATTGCGTGAGAAATCGCAATGTAGATCGGGTTCCCGGAGATGCGTGCGATTTCGGCATGAAACTCCATGTCGGCGGGAATAAACTCATCGCTGTCTCGGTACTTGTGCATCTTCGCCAAGGCCGCTTCGAGCCTGACAACATCGGCGGGCGTGGCCTGCTGCGCGGCGATCTTGACCAGCCCGGTCTCAAAAAACTCGCGAGCCTGACGCAGGTGGTCGACGTTTTTCGCCGAGCTGGAAAGCAGATGGCGAGCGGCCAGGTCGATCTGGTTGATCATGGAGTGCATGTCCACACGCCCGACCTTGGCGCGTTCCCCATGCTGAATGGTGATCATGCCCATGCCAGCCAGCCGCTGCATTGCTTCGCGGACTACAGGGCGACCCACGCCGAAGGTTTCCATCAGCTCGCGTTCCGCCGGCATTTGATCGCCGGGCTGCAGGTTTTCCTCTTGGATGAGTCCGATCAGTTGCTCAAAGACGATGTCAGAAAGCTTCTTGCGTTGAATAGTGCGTTTCTTGATCTCTGACATTAATCGACATCTCTATCGTGAAAGCGTAAATAGCGGCAACGTTAACGTGATTATAAGCCACTCTCAACATTACATTGGCAGTCCAGAACGAGCACGCCATAAGGCGCAATGACAGGCAGGCCGTAGCCAGGGCTGAATCTTCGGTGAATGAAGCCCGGATCGTTCTGTGCGCTGCGACAGGTATCGGCATCCAGGCGAGTGATGCCATCAATGCCCATCCCGGTCAACTCGATGGCCTGCTCACGGCCTGTCAGGTTGGCCACCCATACCTCAATCCCTTTCTCCTCTCGCCAGGCCAGCACGGAAACGGCCGCCGAAGAAGCGCCAATATCCAAGGCGGTTTTACCTCGGCCTCGGTTCAACCCTCGCAAGGCATGAAAGATCGGCCACAACTCGCCGGACTCTGCGACCGCAAAAGGCTGATTGACGGCCCACAGCGCGATGGCGTCGACGCCTGCACGCTGGACGGCGGCGTAGTGCGCCACCGTCCAGGCAGCCGCAAACTGGCCTCGCTGACGTGGATCCTGGTCGCTGAGGGTCACACGCTCGCGCCGTGGATTGGGCGTCAGCTGGCCGCCGTACGGGTTACGCCAGGCACCGATGGCCGTGGTGGTCAGGCGATAGGGTTTGCCGTGGGCCAGTTGCCGCGCCGAGCGGGCGATATCGCCCAGTGATTGCAGGGACTCCATGACCGACAGGTCATCGGCTGCATGCACAATGGGCGAAGTCGCGTGGGTCAGATAATCGAATCGCTCGGCAGCCGGGCGACAGCGATTCAATTCAGTGAAGTAGGTTGGAACGCCGCCACCGATCAGGTAGCCAGGCAGCAGCTCGGCGGTAAGCGCGGCAATTTCGTCGGGGGTTGGGCCGTCGGGCCACTGGCCGTTGGGCTGGTAACTCTCCAGATAGGCTGCCGGCGTGGCCAGAATGCCTCGCGGGACACAGGGCGCGGTTGCCAGCATCCGGGCCAGGTCGCGTATTTGTTTCTCTGGCGTCTGGTCACTGACAATCACCAACAACCAGGCCTCGGTCTGGGTACGCTGACACACCGATAAAGCGTCGCGCAGCTGTTCAAGACTGCCGGCTTGGCGAAGATCGACCAGCAACTCCAGGTGCGCACCACCGAGTTGCTCGATCAGCGTTTGAACGGCGTCCACGTCTTCCAGGTGGTTGACCCACAGACCATGGCCCAGTGCAGGCAACGGATGTGCGGATGTACCTTCGATGGCGATGCGGATGGTGCTCATGGCCGGTAGTCCTGATTGCGTAGCACGGTCAGTTCGATGCGCTGTTCGACGCGCTGACCTGCCTCAATGACGTACGGGCAAGGCAACGCCAGCGGCCGGTTATAAGTCTTGAACGAGGCATCGGACCAATTGCGCTGGTCCTCCATTTCAAACACATCGCCACTCAGGCGCCAGTCCAGCACCAGGCCGGGCGCAGGTGAATGCACCAGGCCGGCGATATCGAAAAAAGGCTGACTCGCACTGATCAGGTCAGGGAAGACGCCCTCTTCTTGCTGGTTATCGCTATGGATCACAGACACCGGTGCTCCGACGACTCCGTCGAGTGGGTGCAGCAGCATCAACCCGGCGCGGCAGGTGGAAAAATCCCGGCGCGCGCTCAACTCGGCCTTGATCGATAGCCTGTCGCCACGGATGTCCATCTCCAATCGCCAGTCCAGCACCGGCTTGTCGTCGTTAGAAGCCACTATCCCCTCGACCTTCCTCCACCATTGTCGATGCTCCGAGCGGGTTTCCAGGTGTTGCTGGAGCAGGTGATGCGTCCCCCAGAATTCATCACGTATCACCAGGCCGACACTGCGCATGATCTCCCGTTGGTCGACACAAAAGCGCCGTAACTGCGCACCTTCGGCAACAAAGGTCAGGTCCAGCATCGCTACGTGCTGCCCCTCGGCAGGCGGCTGCGAAGTGCCGTAAAGACGGTAATCCTGGGCTTGCGATGAGCTCATCGACGAGATTCCTGCTCTGGTTATGGTTGGCATCAAGGTAGGACCCAATGCGCACAAGCTTAGGAAAAAGACTCTACCTTGAACTGGTATGATGATGATATATAGTGATGACTGAACCTCCTAACAAGTACAAAAAAATCGCCTTGAGGCGAGGAGATCTGCATGGGCTTGACTGTATCCGGTAAACCTTCGGGGTTTTCCCGAGGCGTCCCAGCTGTTGCGATAGTGGCTGTCGTGGCTGCAGCGCTGGTGGCCACGACGTTGATTGGCGGCCCGCTCGTCAGCCTGCGCCCCCTTGATCCGGCCACCGGCCGAGTCGTACTCAACACGGCGCAGAGCGCCAACGCCCAAGGGCTCAACCAGAAATTCGCGATCAACAGTTTTAATCCCGAGCAGTTTGTCGAGCAGCAATGGGCCAGCGACGTGCAACCGGTGCTGGACAAGGACGCCGTCGACCTGCCAACCGTGCTCGCTGCCATCGCCGCAAACCCTGCTGATGCAGCCACACGTTTCGCCGTTCCCCATCCAGGCGCGACAAAAAACTTCGTGGTCAGCGGCACCGCGCGCGTTGCCGAGGCCAACCTGAAGTCACCCTTGGGGCTGCTCACGCTGGAGTTCCCCGACAACCCTGAGCTGGTCGGGCAAAAGATTCAACTGCTGACCGGCCCGTTAGTCATCAGCACTGCACTGCGCGATGTCGCCAGCAATATGTCGTTGAACGCATTTACCAACCAGACCCAATACGCCGACGTGGCCGCCGCCCTCAACAAGCAAGCATTGGCCCGTGCCTACGGGCAGGTTCCGGCCGCCAGCCTGGCAGGCAAGACGGTCACGTTCAGTGGTGTGTTCAACCTGCAATCGCCCACCACAATCCGCATCGTGCCCGTCAGCCTGATGGTGGAGGAGTAGCCGATGAACGCGCACTCCCCCGCCCTTACGCTAGCCATGCGCCTGAGGCAGATACGCAAGGTGTACCAGGGCACTACCGCGCTCAAAGGCGTGGATTTTGATGTGGTGCATGGCAAGGTCAATGTGCTGATTGGCGAGAACGGCGCCGGCAAATCGACGTTGATGAAAATCCTCGCGGGGATCGAGCAGCCGACTTCCGGGCAGATGTTCGCCGGCGAACAGGCATTGACGCTGAACAGTCCCCGCGAAGCCATGGCCCGTGGCATCGGTATCGTGCATCAGGAGCTCAACCTGTGCCCGAACCTCAGCGTTGCCGAGAACATGTTCATCGGCAAAGAGCGACGCACCCGCTTTGGCCGGGTCTTGCACGGCGAGCAGCGCCAATTGGCGCACGCCACCCTGCAGCGCATGGGCCAAGACATCGACGTCGATGCGCTGGTGCAGGATCTGAGCATCGGTAAGCGGCAGATCGTCGAGATCGCCAAAGTGCTGGTAAGTGATGTGCGGGTGCTGATCCTCGACGAACCCACCTCTTCGCTGAGCGAAGCCGAGGTCGGTATTCTGTTTTCGCTGATCACCGACCTCAAGCGTCAGGGCGTCTCGATCATCTACATCTCCCATCGCCTGGATGAACTGATCGAGATCGGCGACCACTTCACCGTCCTGCGCGACGGCCATCTGGTGGGCACTGGTGTGCGCGACGCCGTCACCATCGACTGGCTGGTGGAACGCATGATCGGCAGCCAGATGAACAGCCAATTGCGCACTGGCACCGACCCTGCGGTGCATCAACTGGCACCTGTCGTACTGCGGGTTTGCGACCTGGAAGTGGCGAGCGATCAAGGTTCGCTGTTATTGAACAAGGTTTCGTTCAGCATACGACGCGGCGAGATCGTCGCGTTCTACGGACTGATGGGCGCAGGCCGCACCGAACTGTTCGAAACCCTGATCGGTCTGCGACACGCCATCGGCGGACGCATCGAGATCAACGGCCAAACCCTGCCATTGGCGCAGGATATCGCCGGTCGCATACGCGCCGGTATTGCCCTGGTGCCCGAGGACCGGCAGAAGCTAGGGCTGGTTGCCAATGCCAGCGTGCGCGACAACTTGTTGCTGGCCAATCTAACCCGCTACAGCCGCGTCGACGGACTGGCCCGTCAGCCGATGGATGACGACGTGGCACGGATGATTCGCGAACTGCACATCAAGGCCGAGCATGCCGACGTCGCGATTTCTTCGCTGTCCGGCGGCAACCAGCAGAAAGTCGTGGTGGGCAAGAACCTGCTTACAGAACCCCATGTGCTGCTGCTCGACGAGCCGACCCGCGGGATCGACATCAAGGCCCGGCGGGAGCTGTTCGAGGTGCTGGATCGCCTGGCGAAGAACGGCCTGACAATTCTCTATGCCTCCAGCGACCTGACCGAAATTATCGGTGGCGCAGACCGGGCACTGGTGATGTGTCAGGGCCGCATCACCGCCAATCTAACCCGCCAGCAACTGGACGAACCCACACTGGTGGGCTGGTCGCAAGTCTCGCGCAAGGACTCGACAGCCTTGGCGCCCACTGAAAAGGAAACTGCATGATGGCCGATTCTCTTTCCATGCCTGCCCGAAAATCTACCGCGTTGAACATGCGCTCCCTACCGTTGTTGCTGCTCCGATTGCGCGCCTACCTGGCGCTGGCGCTGCTGGTGGTGCTGTTCTCCTCCATTGCGCCGTCGTTCCTGTCGGCCCGTAACCTGGTCATCGTGACCGAGCAGGTGGCGGTGTTCGCAATCCTGGGTATCGGCATGACGTTCGTCATCCTTGCGGCCGGCATCGACCTGTCCGTTGGCGCAGTGGCGGGACTGGCGGCGATGGTCGCCGGCTACTTGATCACCGAGGGGCTGCGCCTGCCATGGCTTGGCGTCTCGGCGTTTTTCAGCATTCCGGTCGTGTGTATTCTGAGCCTTGCGCTGGGGACCCTGGTGGGCGCGGTCAACGGCTGGTTCATCACGCGCCTGAAAGTCACGCCGTTCATCATGACCCTGGGCATGCTGTACATGGCCCGTGGCGCGGCGCAACTGGTGTCCGGTGGAGCCACGTATGGCGACCTCACGGGCCAGGCCGAACTGAACAACAGCGGTTTCCTGCTGCTGGGCACTGCGCGGCTGTTGTCCGTGCCGGTGTCAATCTGGCTGATGATCCTGTTGACCCTGGTGGCCGTGTACATCAGCCGCAAGACCGTTTTTGGTCGCCAGGTGTTCGCCATTGGCGGCAACGAACGCACCGCCGAGCTGTCGGGTGTGCGGGTCAGTCGGGTGAAGATTGGCACCTACGCTATCTCCGGCTTCTGCGCCGCCCTGGCGGGGCTGATCATTGCCTCGCGCCTGGGCGCCGCCAACCCGGCCATCGCCACCTCCTACGAACTCAACGCTATCGCCGTGGTGGTGCTGGGCGGCGCCTCGCTGTTCGGGGGCGTAGGTACCATTGGCGGCACGATCATCGGCGCCTTTGTCCTCGGGGTGCTAAGCAACGGGATGGTACTGGTGGGTATTTCCGACTTCTGGCAGACCGTTATTACCGGCGCGGTGATCGTACTGGCCGTGGTCGTCGACCAATTGCAACGCCGTGTCGAAAAATCAAGCGCAGAACGCCAGGCCAAAGCCCAGGAAGACCGGGGTACGCCGAGCACCACTGCGTGACTTTCAATCACATAAAGGGATGACTACAACAATGAAAAAACTCTTCTCCCGTCAGTTGCTTTCCCTGGCCATCTTGTCCGCGTCGATGTTGCCGCTGGCGGCCACCGCCGCAGAATTCAAAACCTCGGATCATCTGATCGTGGTCATCACGCCGTCGCACAGCAATGCGTTTTACAAGGCCGAATCCGATACTGCCGTAGCGGCGGCCAAGAAGCTCGGTTATCGCACCAACGCGCTGGTGCATCAGGACGATCCGGACATCCAATTACGCCTGGTGCAGACCGCCATCGGCGACAACGCCTCTGCGATCATTCTCGACAACGCCGGTTCCGACGCCTCCATCGCAGCGGTGAAGCGCGCACAGGAAGCGAAGATTCCGGTGTTCCTGATCGATCGGGAAGTCAACGCCAACGGCATTGCCACGGCGCAGATCGTTTCCAACAACTCACAATGCGCGACGTCAGTTGCGGAATACTTCGCCGAGCAGGTCGGGTTCAAGGGTGAATATGTGGAGCTGATCGGGCGCACTTCCGATGTCAACGCCCATGTCCGCTCGGAAGGTTTCCATCGCGTGCTCGACCAGATCCCGGATTTGAAAATGGTCTCGCAGCAGTCAGCCAACTGGGACCAGACCCAGGGCTACAACGTCATGCAATCGATCATCCAGGCTCACCCGAACATCGTCGGCGTCCTGGCCGGCAACGACACCATGGCACTGGGCGCCGCCGCGGCGTTGAAGAACGCCGGCAAGGGTGAAGTGAAAGTCGTCGGCATCGATGGCAACCCCGATGTCGTCCGGCAGATTGCCGGTGACGGCCCGATCATCGCCACCGGCCTGCAACAGGCGACGCAAATGGCGGCGATGGCCATGGAACAGGCCGATCAACTTCTGCGCACCGGCAAGACCGACAAACCCGAGAAGCAATCGGTGGATTGCGTAATGGTCTCCAGAGACAACAGCAAGCAAGTGCGTGAGGGCGGATTCGGCATGCGCTGAGTGGCCAATGTCCCCACGCGCTGCGTGGGGACATCCCTGTTCAAGCAGCTACAAACCTGGCGGGCACCACCGTGGTTCCTCTGCTCGCAGATTCATACGCAGCCTCCACCAACGCCTGGGTGTTGAAGTTATCCGCACCCGAGGTCTCCGACTCCCGGTTGCCACGTCGATCAGCCAACCACTCACGCTGCAAGCGCAGCACGCTTTCCTGTATCGGCTGCCAGGGGGCATCACTCCAGGTAGGCGCATCCGGCGAGACATCCAGTGTTTCGACATTCCCCTGGGCGTCGTGGATCTGCAAGCGAAAGTCCGCCAGCAGGCGCAACGAGCCGCGATCGCCGTCCACCTCGAGCAGACTCTGCGGGAACGGGTCACTGGCCAGTTGGGTCGCATAGCTGAAGTCCACCACGCTGGTCGCCCCCTGCTCGTGCGCCAGAAGCACCGTCGCGACGTCCTCGCCTGCTATTGCGCCATTGACCCGACGGGTCTCGCAAGTCAGTCGCGAGACATCGCCAAACAACGCCCGGGCGATGTCCAGCACATGCACGCCGAGGTCCTCGATGATGAAGCGCGGAGCCTTCGCCAGATACGGTTGCAAGCGATAGACATCGAAGCCGCTGCGAAAGCTCACGCGGCCAAAAAAGGCGGTGCCGATCACCCCGCTGCGCAGCTGTTCGATCGCTGCCCGAACCGGCGCCTGCCACCGGAAATTCTCATGCACGGTCAGGCTCACACCCAGGGCCGCACAGGTGTCGATCATCAACCGGGCATCGTCCAGCGTTGCCGCAAACGGCTTCTGGCAGATGATATCGACACCCGCCTCGGCGCCCATCAGCACCAGCGCCTTGTGCGCCGAGGTCGGTGTCGCGATGTCGACAAAATCCAGTTCCAACTCGCCCAGCATGGCCTGCGCATCGGTATAGGTCGCCGCGTCCGGCGCATGTTCGGCGAAGGCCGCTAGCCGTTGCGGGTCGCTGTCGCACAGGGCGACGATCTGCACGCCACTGAGGTCCTGCCAGGCGCGCAGCTGATTGAGGGCGAAAAAGCCACAACCGATCAACGCACCACGCAACGGTGGACGGTCCATTGTTCATCTCCTTGGCTGCAGATAAAAAAAGACGCCCGGAGGTGTTCACCGCCCGGACGTCAAAAAGTACTTGGTTTTCAGTATGGATCAAGCCGCATCGGCTTTGCGCACTGCATCGATTTTCAACATACGGGCAATGATCAGGTCGAGTTCTTTCTCGTCGAAGATCTTCTTCCAGTCCGGCTTGATGATCTTCTCGCGGCCATATTCCATGGCAATCATGCAGGCATCGGAGAATGGGTTGGTGCTGCGGAAGGACACCGCCAGCGCAATCTGGATATGGCCATAGAGCATGGCCTTGGCCGCCGCTTCAGGGACACCGATGCGGTTGATGGTCTCGTCCAGCGCTTCTTTCATGAAACTACCGACCATGCAGGCGACGGTTTCCACCAGCGTTGGCTCCAGATAGGCCAGTTGCTTGACGGTTACCCAATGCACTTCGCCAACCGGGCCGTACATTACCGCGATGATGTTGGCCAGTTCCGAGCGCTGCTTGTCATTGCCGGTTTCAAACGCGGCGCAGACATCCTGCACCGCCGCGTTACCGCCGAAGGCATCGGCGTGTTCTTCCTTGGTGTAGCGCTCCAGAAATACCGAGGGATGGCAAGGGTGCGCCACGGCCTGGTGAATGCCATCGCGCTGGGCCAGCAGCCCGGCATAGGACGCCGCCGGGTCGAGGGTCAGCAGGATCGCGCCGCTCTTCATCTGTGGCACGACCTGTGCCGACACGGCTTCGAGGGCCACGTCGGGCACGGCCAAAATCACCACATCGGCCTGCGGCACGACATCGTTGGTGGCCGACAGGCTGCGCCCCGCCGCGACAATCTGCTCCTGAGCCTTGGGCGAGTTTTCGCAGTAGGCAACACTGTAATGGCTGCCTTGCAGGTTTTGCGAGATGCGCATGCCCATCTTGCCGCCGGCACCCACAATCGCAATTTTGTTGAGTTCGTATGTCATGGGGTCATTCCTCGGTTTGCTTTGCATTCAGGTAGTTCAGGTTATGTCGGGTCCACTGGTCTTCGAGCGCGCAGGTGGTGGCCGCGTCGAGTTGCCAGGGGAGCCAGTGTTCGATGATCTGGTTGATGTGCCGGCTGTTCGGTCGAACCTTGCCGCGCATGTAGGCGTAGTCCAGCAGGCCCTCGCCCATTGGGCATCCTGCGAAGGTAAAACCGACCCAGCCATCGCGCCGGGAAAAGGCGAAATCCTTGACGTGCAGGTTCAGTACCCGCTCCGCGGTCATGTCGATGACCTCGCGCGGATTTTCCAGTGCTGCCACGCAATTGCCGGGGTCCAGGCAGATACCCAGCCACGGGCTGTCGATACGTTCGACGACATCCAGTACGGTGCGCGTCGGCACTTGCTCGTAGGTCTCCAGGGCCAGCTTGACGTCCTGCTCGACGAACTGCGGCATTACCCTTTGCAGCAGTTCGAAGGCCTGTTCGGGCGTCGGTTTCAGGCTGTTGCTGTTGAACATACTGCGCAACACGCGCACATCCAGGGCCTCGGCGATACTCAGGTACTTGCGCAGGTGTTCGGTGTCCAGGCCACGAGTACCCAGTTCCAGCACCAGTCCGAGGTCGTCGGCCTGGCGCCTGAGGTCGCCCAGCTCGCTGGCACTCAATGCTTCAAGCGCCTTGTAGTCGCAGATCTGGAATACCCCGGCGCCCAGCTCAGCGGTCTGCTGCAGCATTTGTGGCAGATACAGCGGTTGCGGGACGCGCTCGCTGGCACGCCAGAAGAACGAATAGGTACTCAGGCCGATTGCCATGATGCGCCCTCCATTTCACGGGCAGACGTAGGGCCGCAGAGCTTTGCCGCCTCGTCGAGAATCGATTGAAAAGCGCCTGGATCATGGGCGAAGCGCCCCAGGAACAGGCCGTCGACCTGGCCACCCAACTGGCTCAGTAATCCGGGGCCGGCGCTGCCGCCATAAATCACCCGAGTGCCGCTCCCGGCCACGGCATTGCGCAACGCCTGGCACACTTGACCGATGTACTCGGCGGACGCTGGTTGAGCCGCGCCGATGGCCCATTGCGGTTCGTAAGCGAGGATCAGCTCGCCGCTCAGACCGGCCTGGCGGGCCGAGGCCAATGCAGCATCGAGCTGTTGCAGACACACCTGCACCGCATCCTGCACCCGACCGTGACGTTCCTCGCCCAGACACAGCACCGGGGTCAGGTCATTGCGCCAGGCCGCGGCGGTCTTGTCGGCAATCTGCCGATCGGTCTCGGAGAAGTACCGACGTCGCTCGGCGTGCCCTATCTCGGCGACGCTGCAGCCCATCTCACGCAGCATCAGCGGACTGACTTCACCGGTGTAGGCGCCCTGATCTTCCCAGAACAGATTCTGCGCACCAACCCGGGCCAACCCGTCGAAGATCTCCAGCACAGGCGCCAACGTCGGGTGGCTGGGAATCACGAATACCTCGATCGCTGCGCTGCGCACATCGGCATGGGCGCTCAGTTGCCGGGCAATGGCCTGGCACCATTCCAGGGTTTGGCGATAGCCGAAATACATCTTCAGGCTGACACCGAGCGTGATGACGGGTGTGCTCATCGTGCGCTGACCCGCTCGTAATCGGTCAGGGTCTGGACCTTCTGCGCAGACGCCGAATGCTCGTCGAAGCGATAGGTCAGCCACTCCTTGAGCAGGCGCCGAGCCAACTCCAGGCCAATCACTCGTTGACCGAGCGTCAGCACCTGGGAGTTGTTGCTCAACACCGCGCGCTCCACCGAAAAACTGTCATGGGCGGTCACTGCGCGAACCCCCGGCACCTTGTTGGCGGAGATGGCCATGCCCAGCCCGGTGCCACAGATCAGCAGCGCACGGTCAGCCGCACCGGATGCGACCTTTTCCGCGGCCGCGATGGCCACCAGCGGATACGCGGTGTGGCTCTGGCTGTCGACGCCGACGTCTTCGATCAACTCGACATCCGGGTTGGCAAGCAGGTCGCGCTTGAGCGCTTCCTTGTATTCATAACCGGCGTCATCCGAGCCGATGACGATGCGCAGTGGGTTATTCATGAACTGTCTCCTCGATACGACGGGGCGCCAGCGTGCCGGCCCGCAGGACGGGCTCGATGGCATTGATGATCAGGGAAAGCGACACGGCGCCGGCATCCGGCGTGCCGAGGCTTTTTTCCGCCAGAGGGCGGGCGCGGCCGATACGTGGGCGCAAGTTGGCGGTGGCAGCTGCTGCCTCGGCGGCCACCTGGGCAGCCAGTTGCCAGGCGTGATGCAACTCCAGGCCGCGGGCGGCGGCGTCGCTCAGCGCTGAACTGAACGGCACCAGGACGTCGACCATGGTCTTGTCGCCCACCTGCGCCTTGCCAAAGTGCTGAATGCCGTCGCTCGCCTGGCGAATCCCTTGGGCCACTAACCTCGCGTCTGGATCCAGGCAATCCCCGAGCGAGGTGCCAAGCGCGGTCAGCAGTACGCCCCAGATCGCCCCCGACGTCCCACCGGCCTGATCGGCCCAGGCATCGGCGGCCATGCGCAACAAGGTCCCGGCACCCGCGTCCATGGCCAGGACTTCGCGCGCCCTGCCGACGGCGGCGATGATTCCACGCTGCATGCCGATGCCATGATCACCGTCGCCGGCCACCGCATCGATACGGCCGAGTTCATCGACCTGTTCGATCAGCACTTTTTGCGCTGCCTCCAGCGCCTGCATGACGCAATGCGCCGAGCGCCGAGACTTGGTGCTGGAGGGTGGAATCACCGTTACCGCTACCACGGGCGCGTGCTCCTCGCTCAAGCGTTCGGCAACGCTGGTCACGCCCTTGCGATAAGCCGGGGTCGATGTCGGTGCGCACCAAAAGCCTTCCAGCTCCTCGTCCAGCCAGCACAGGGTCAGCGACAAACCTGCCATGTCGAAACTGGTGACCAGTTCACCCACTTCAGGCTCGACCACGGTCAGCCCGCTGGCTTCGAGTAGTTGCGCGACCCGCCGATAGAGCACGAACAGCTCTTCGTACTTGACGCTGCCAAGACCGTTGAGGATGACCGCGACACGCTGCCCGGCCACCTCGGCGATACCTTGCGGCAGCTCCTTGAGCAGCGACGAGACTAAAATCTCGGCTAGTTCATCGGCACTTGGCACCGGGCCTTCGCTAATCCCGGGTTCACCATGAATGCCCATGCCCAGCGCCATCTGGCCCTGCGGCACGTCGAATAACGGATGGTCGGCGCCCGGCAACGTGCAGCCAGAGAACGCCACACCCAGCGAGCGGGTGCGAGCATTGGCATGCCGCGCAACGCGCACCACAGCATCGAAGTCATATCCCGCCTCGGACGCCGCGGCCGCCGCCTTGAACACCACCAGGTCACCGGCAATGCCACGACGCTTGTGCAGCTCGTCACTGGAAGCGCTGGAGATATCGTCCGTGACCGCGATCACCTCGCAGCGGATGCCTTCGGCGTTAAGTCGATCCTTGGCCAGGCCGAAATGCAGCACGTCCCCGGCATAGTTGCCATACCCCAGCAACACCCCACCGCCGGTCTGCGCGGCACGAGCGACAGCGTAGATCTGCTGCGCGGAGGGCGAGGCGAACAGGTTGCCCATCACTGCCGCGTGGGCCAGGCCCTGGCCAACCAGTCCCGCGAACGCCGGGTAATGCCCCGAGCCACCACCGATCACCACGGCAACCGAACCCTCTTGAGATCGGGTGCAGCGCATCACTCCGCCCGGCACCTGGCGTACTTTGTCGCGGTGCGCGGCGACAAACCCCTCCACCAGCTCACTGGCGAAGGCTGAAGGTTCATTGAACAAACGGGTCATTTCTTATTCTCCCTGGAGGACCTGTTGCGTAGCGGCCAGCGGTGCTGCATCGACAACCCGCCGCCGCGTGCCGAGCGCCACCATCAGCACCGCGGACATCAGCATCAGTGCGCCGACCACCATCATCGGAACCGCGTAGGTACCGGTGTAATCCTTGAGGGCGCCAGTGATGAAGCCCGCAGAGAAGCCCGCGACGTTGCCGACGGTGTTGATCAGTGCCACAGCAGCCGCAGCCGAGGCCCCGGTGAGGAACTGGGTCGGCAGCGTCCAGAAGTTGGGCAGCGCAGCGAAGATCGAGCAGGCGGTAATCGTCACCACGGCCACGGTGGCTGTCGGCGAGCCCATGGCCATGGCCAGCGGAATGCTCACTGCGCCGGTCAATGCGGGCAGCGCGATGTGCCAGGTGCGGCAGCCACGACGGGTCGCATCACGGGACCAGAGGTAGAGCACCAGAGCCGCCGGCAGATACGGAATCGCGGTGATCAGGCCCTTCTCGAATACCGTGAACGTGGTGCCGAACTGAGCCTGGAAACCGCCGATGATGGTGGGCAGGAAGAACGACAGCGCATACAGCCCGTAGATAAAGCCGAAATAGATCAGGCACAGCATCCAGACTCGCCCGTTGAGCATTGCCGCGCGGACACCCATGTGGTGTGGGCTGCGACGAACATCGACGCGCTCGCGGTCGAGTTCGCCGACCAGCCAGGTTTTTTCATCGGCGTTCAGCCACTTGGCCTGGGACGGGTGATCGACCAGATAGAACCAGGCAATCAAGCCCACCACGATGGCCGGCAGCGACACCCCCAGGAACATTACCCGCCAGCCGGACAGACCGAACAGACCGTCATGGCCGATCAACCACGCGGCCAACGGTGCGCCGATGACGATGGTCAGCGGCTGGGCGAGATAGAACAGCGAGAGGATCTTGCTGCGATAGCGGGCAGGCACCCACAGGCTGAGGAACAGGATCGCTCCAGGGAAGAAGCCCGCTTCCGCGATCCCCAGTAAAAAGCGCAGGGTGTACAAGCCCTCGATACTGCTCACCCAGGTGAACAACAGCGAAACGATGCCCCACGACACCATGATCCGCGCCAGCCACTTACGCGCGCCGAACTTGTGCAGTGCGAGGTTGCTTGGCACTTCCAGCAGGATGTAACCGATGA
The DNA here is from genome assembly GCF_949767245.1 of Pseudomonas sp. IT-P176. Lineage (NCBI taxonomy): Bacteria > Pseudomonadati > Pseudomonadota > Gammaproteobacteria > Pseudomonadales > Pseudomonadaceae > Pseudomonas > Pseudomonas sp. IT-P176. Next base: position 6,499 of record NZ_CATKPN010000033.1, on the reverse strand, counting down.
AAAAGATCCCCGATGCCAGGCCGTACTGGATGACGCTCAGACCAAGGTCCTGATTCATGCCATTGGGTCCGGCGAAGGAAATCGCCGTGCGGTCGAGGAAGTTGATGAAAAACATCAGTGCCACGAAAGGCACCAGGCGCAGCGAGATCTTACGGATAGCCGATTGCTCGGCCGGAGATGCGGAGATGTTCTGCATTGCGGTTCTCCGGCTCATCTACAGGTCCTTTGGCAGGACTGGTGTGATGAGATGACGTTCTTATTAGGACCGCTCAAAGGCGGCGATCCAAACCTGGGCCTGGCTTCATCAACGAAGCTCAAGGGCTTGGGCTAATTTCTAACACGGGGATTTTCATTTGTATACTGTGATGATGGTATGATCTCTATACCAGGCCAAAAAAAAGGCCTCATCGGCGCCCTAAGCGTGAGCAGCCAGCGCTATTTTCCGAGCCTTTTGCCATTCATCGGAACAGAGTCAACACGCAACGCCGAGGGTTCGCGCTGACAAAGCAAGCATCTGCCCAGGTGCTATGCACTAGCGTCTACAGAGCCTTGAAGGACCCTAAGGATCTGCGCAACCACCTGCATCGTTGCGTCTTCGATCGTTCCTTCATTGCGGCACAAAACCCAGTCGTGATCTGCAATCGCGCGCTCGAACGCCTGGGTACAAGCGACATGTTCTTCCAGCTTATGGATCACGGTACTGCTCAGCCCACGCTGGCGTGCCGCGGCCCTCGCCCATGAAACCTCTGGGTCGGTAACAACCCCGACATGCAGGTCTGGCACTTGCACGTTTCGATCAATGTTCAACTGCAGGATCTCTGCAAACGGGATCTGCCGGCGAAACGCGGCATCGGACGGGTACCAGCGATCGATCAGGATGATGCTGTCCAGTGGCTGTTTGGTCACCACCTGCTGGGAAATCCAGCGGCGACTATCGGCAAAGCGCTGACAAATCTCCCATTCCAGATCCCGTATGGGATTTCTGACGAACTGGTTTACCAAGGCCATTGTTTCACCCCGATAGGGATCGCTTTTACTCTCGCAAAGTCGGATCACCTTTTTGTTGTCTGCCCGCAGTACTTTCGTAACGGCCTCCAACAGTGTGGTTTTACCGGTTCCCTTGGGCCCATCTAGAGAAACAAACAGCGGACGATTCATTCTTCACTAACGATTGATATACGGTTGTTTTGCCCGGTTCGTTCGCTGGAAGCGCTTGGCGCGACTATGGGAATCGAATGGCGGGAGCTTGTGAACAGGCATGGATCAACACTCTAAACTGATTGCTGGCTAACGGGCCTGAAAATCCAGGGTGTCTGATAGGTTCGCCTCCACCCCCCCAATCGACTACCATGCCGCCGCCGGTTTCCACTTGGGAATAATAGGGAATCCGTGATGCGCGCAACGCATCAAACGGAACTGCCCCCGCAACTGTAGGTGCTGAGCCTGCTCCTTAACTGCCACTGGGATCACCCGGGAAGGCTGGAGCACGCCATGACGCATCAGTCAGGAGACCTGCCGGCGACGCAACAATCACTAACCGGCGGGGTGTCCGGGAGGGGCATCCTTGCGCGTGCGTCACTTTGGTGATCGACCCCTGCCCGGCTTTTCGGCAGCGCTCGTTGATGTGTTTCCAGGCCCTACACCCCTGCTCCGTGTACGGTTCAAATGGAGATTGCATCATGCTGCTGCCCCGCGTTGTCGCCCTCGCCACGGGCCTGGGTCTTTGTTCACTGGCCCAGGCTGCGCCCACTCAGTACCCGCTGACGCTGCAAAACTGTGGCAGCACACAGATCTTCGCCCACGCCCCGGCTCGGGCCGTGACGATTGGCCAGGCCGGGACCGAAATGCTCTTTGCCCTGGGGCTGGGAGACAAACTGGTCGGCACTTCCCTGTGGTTCAACGATGTGTTGCCCCAGTACCAGGCGCAAAACGCCGGGATCGAACGCCTGGCCGATAACGACCCGAGTTTCGAGTCGGTAATCGGCAAGCGCCCGGAGTTGGTCGCCGTCGAGCTGGAGTGGATGGTAGGTCCGCAAGGGGTGGTGGGTACACGGGAGCAGTTTGACGAGCTGAAGATTGCGACCTACCTGATGCCCTCGGACTGTGAGTCCAAGGACAACCTGGTGGGGGCCGACGGTACTCGCCTGGCGCCGTTCCGGGTCGACAGTCTCTATAAGAGCATCAGCCAGCTAGGGGAGATTTTTGATGTCCAGGAGCGTGCGCAGCAGTTGAACGCGCAGCTCAAAGCCAGCCTGGCCAAATCGGTGGCCACGGTGCAGAACCAAGACCTGAAGCACACCAGCGCGCTGGTCTGGTTCTCCAGCGCCAGCCTGGATATCGATCCCTATGTCGCCGGACACAAGGGTATTCCCGACTTCATGCTCAATACCCTGGGCGTGCGCAACGTGGTGGAGTCCGACGAAGAGTGGCCAAGCGTCGGCTGGGAAACCATCGCCAAGGCGAACCCGACCTTCCTGGTCATCGCGCGCATGGATCGTCGGCGTTTTCCGGCTGACGACTATCAAAAGAAACTGCAATTCCTGCGCAGCGACCCGGTGACCCGCAACATGGACGCGGTCAAACACAACCGCATCATTATCCTCGACGCCATGGCCATGCAGGCCAGCGTGCGGATGTTCGACGGCCTTGAAACTCTGGCTACCGCCCTCAACAGCTACGACCTGGCGCAATGACGGCGATGCTACTGCGTACCTCATTGGCACTGGCGACCCTGCTGATCGCGCTGATTGCCGGTGTGACCATCGGCGAAACCAGCATTGAACCGACGGTGGTGTTCCAGGTGCTGGCCAACAAGCTGTGGGCCGCCGGTTATGCCCTGGACCCCATCGACGAAGGCATCGTCTGGAACTACCGCTTGACCCGCGCACTGGTGGCGGCGGCGTGCGGTGCGGGGCTGGCGACTTGCGGGGTGATCCTGCAATCGCTGTTGCGCAACCCATTGGCCGATCCCTACTTGTTGGGGATTTCCGCGGGGGCGTCGACAGGCGCAGTGCTGGTGGCGTTGCTGGGCCTGGGCGGCGGGGCGATCTCAATGTCGGCCGGGGCGTTTGCCGGCGCCGTGCTGGCCTTCGCCGTGGTGGTTTTGCTCGGCCGTGCCAGCGGCGCACCGGGCACTACCGGGCAGATCATCCTGGCCGGGATCGCCGGGTCACAACTGTTCAACGCACTCACGGCGTTTTTGATCACCAAGTCGGCCAGCTCCGAACAGGCACGCGGCATCATGTTCTGGTTGCTGGGCAATCTCAGTGGCGTGCGCTGGCCATCCGTGTGGCTGGCCGTGCCGGTGGCGCTGGCCGGTCTTGCGGTGTGCCTGTGGCACCGCCGCGCGCTGGATGCCTTCACCTTTGGCGCCGACTCCGCGGCCTCCCTCGGCATTGCGGTGCGTCCGGTGCAGTTGCTGTTGATCAGCTGCGCGGCGTTGGTCACGGCGGTGATGGTGTCGATTGTCGGCTCGATCGGTTTTGTTGGGCTGGTGATTCCCCACGCCGCCAGGCTGTTGCTCGGGACTGGCCATACCCGTCTGCTGCCAGCCAGTGCGCTGGGCGGGGCGGTGTTTCTGATTGCCGCCGATGTGCTGTCCCGCACGCTGATCAAGGACCAGGTAATTCCGGTCGGCGTGGTCACGGCGCTGGTCGGGGCGCCGGTGTTCGCGCTGATCCTGGTGGGACGGAGGAATGCCCGATGACTGCAGCTGTGTCTGTTTCTCAACCCTGTGTATTGAGTTGTTCCGGTATCGGCTTTGCCATTCGCGATGCGCAGTTGCTGCACGACATTCACCTGGCCATTCACCGTGGCGAGACCCTGGGGCTGGTCGGTCCCAATGGCTCCGGCAAATCCACCCTGCTCAAGCTGCTTGCGGGGGTGCGTGCGCCCAGCCAGGGCGCCATCCATCTCAACGGCCAAAACCTCAAGACCCTGTCGCGGCGCACCATCGCGCAAACCCTGGCGGTGGTCGAGCAGCAGGCTGACACCCTCGATGCAATCAGCGTATTCGATGCGGTGGCCTTGGGCCGAACGCCCTGGCTGTCGGCCTTGAGTCCGTGGTCGGCGGCGGACGCGGCGATCGTCGAGCAAGCGCTGCGTGACGTCGATGCGGCTCACCTGAGCAGCCGCACCTGGCGCAGTCTCTCCGGCGGCGAACGCCAGCGCGTGCATATCGCGCGCTCCCTGGCGCAACGCCCGCAGATCCTGTTACTGGACGAACCGACCAATCACCTGGATATCCAGCATCAACTGGCGATTCTGAATGTGGTTCACGCATTGCCCGTGACCACCGTGATTGCCCTGCACGACCTTAACCAGGCCCTGGGCTGTGATCGGTTGGCGGTGCTCGAACGCGGAAGCCTGGTCACCCTTGGCAAACCGCTTGAAGTGCTGACCCCAGAACGCTTGCTACACACCTTCGGGGTCCACGCGCATTACCTCACTGACCCCTTTGACGGCACGCAGATCCTGCGATTACGCGCCTCCTGACTCGTCTATGGATAGCCCACCATGCGTATAGTTTCCCGCTCCTTGCTGCTCGCTGCAGTGTTGCTGTGCCCCACGGCATACGCCGAAGTCCATGAAGTAAAAATGCTCACCCGAGGCGCTGCGGGCAGCATGGTCTATGAGCCGGATTACCTGCAGGTGGCGCCTGGCGACACGGTCCGGTTCATCCCTGCCCAGAGTGGTCATAACGCCGCCTCGGTCAGCGAATTGCTGCCGGCCGGCGCGCAGGCATTCCAGGGCAAGATCAACCAGGTAGTGGAACAGGTATTTCAGGTCCCTGGCCTCTACGGCATCCAGTGCACCCCGCACCTGGCAATGGGCATGGTGATGTTGATCCAGGTGGGCGAGCCTGCAGCCCAACCGCCGGAGTTGCCAAGCGCCCTGCCCCCACGTGCGCTCGAGCGATTGAACAGCATCCTGCAGCGCTGAGCTTTCAGCCGGTCGGCAAACGACATTCCATGTGGGTGGTCTGCCATACCGGGTCGGCGTCCACCTGGATCACGTTGAAACCGCGCTTGAGCCAGAAGTCGATGGCGCCCGGCAAGAACGGATGGGTGTGCAGATAGATCACCTCGACCCCGGCTTCCACGGCCGATGCCGCCAAGGCGCGGTACAACTGGCTGGCCAAGCCCGCGCGGCGAAACTGCGGGAGGATGAACAGACGTACGACTTCCACCACCTTCAGCCCGGGATAATCGATGTGCGCAAAGCGCCGGTCATAGGGCAGATAGCCGATTGAGGCGACGATTCGCCCGGCATGACGGGCCACCAGGAAGCGTCCCGCACCGCGCAGGTAAACCTGCTCAAAATTCGCCAGGTCATCCGGCGTGCCGGCTTGCCGCAGTTTCGGGAACAGCTCGGAGCGCGCCGCCAGGACGAACCCCAGAACCTGGGGAATGTCTGCGGCCACCACGGCCTCGATAGCTGTTTGATGCACATGCGCTCCGTAATTTTCGGGGGTGATTGCCATGGAAGACCGGGATAGACTGCGTTCGGCTCACTTACGCGAGACATCCAGCGTGGATCGCCAGCAAAGGATAAACAGGCCAACAGGTTACCGCACCCTGTTGGGCAAAAGGAGGATCATCAATGCCGGTGTCCATCAACCACGAAGACTTTTCGCTGACCACGCCCTACGGTCAGGTATTCGCACGCTGCTGGTACCCCAACAAGCAAGCCCAGGCTCAGCAACTGGCCCCGATCATCCTGCTCCATGATTCGCTCGGCTGCGTGGCGTTGTGGCGCGACTTCCCTGCCCTGCTGGCAAGCGCCACCCAGCGCAATGTCGTGGCCTACGACCGCTTGGGATTTGGTCGTTCAGACCCCCATCCTGGCGATTGGTCCAACGACTTCATCCACCAGGAAGCCCAGCGCTACGTGCCGCTCGTGCGGGCAGGACTGGGCATCGAGCGTTTTATCGCCTTTGGTCATAGCGTCGGTGGTGCCATGGCCACCCACTGCGCCGCGTTGTTTCCCGAGCACTGCCTGGCTCTGGTGACCGAGTCGTCCCAGGCCTTTGTCGAGGAACGCACGGTTCTGGGCGTGCAGCTTGCTAAAGAGCAGTTCGAGCAACCGGGACAGATCGAGCGTCTGCGCAAATACCACGGCGAAAAGGCTCAATGGGTGCTGAATGCCTGGACGCAAACCTGGCTTAGTCCGACTTACGCTGACTGGACCATCGAGCAAGGACTGCCGGCGATTGGATGCCCGCACCTGGTGATCCACGGCGCAGACGACGAGTTTGGTTCGACCCAACATGCCCATCGATATGCCGGCCTGACTGACGGGAGCAGTGAGGTGCTGCTGATCAGCGATTGCATGCATGTGCCCCACCGTGAACAGCCGCAAACCGTGATTGATGCGGTTTGCCGTCAGCTGTCGTGCGTGAGCTAGACCGGCCCCATCGCGGCATAGGCATCTACACAACTGTGTGTGCGACGTTGCACCTGTGGGCCGGCCAGGGGGTTGAATTAGGCCGAGTACATAT
>NZ_CATKPN010000032.1:0-106521 GCF_949767245.1 Pseudomonas sp. IT-P176 | reverse complement strand
TTGGTGCCGGCTTTGATGACCACGGTATCGCCGTTGCTCAGGGTCACGGTCAGGTCCTGCTTGAGGACCTGATCGACCTTGACGGTGAACTTCGGTGCAGCGTTTTCCAGGACGTCGCCGTTGCTTTCGATGGTGACGGTAACGGTGTCGATGCTATCGGAGATGGTGGTAACGGCCGGAGTAGTGCTAGGCACCAAGCTCTCAAAGTTACCGCCAGTGGTAGCCGTGATCGTCGTGCTAACGGTGCTGCCGTTGACATACACGTCGTTCGCTGGGGTATCGACCACTACAGAACCGCTGGTTTTACCCGCCTCGATGACGATGACCGAGCCATTGCTCAAGGTCACGGTCATCGGCGTGCCCGCCGGGTTGGTCAGAGTTGCAATGTAAGTGATCTGACCGCCTTCGGTAATACCGCCGGTGGCGGTAAGGGTCAGGCCAGTGGCATCCGGCGAGTCGGTAATGGTGGTGACAGCTGGTGTAGTGTCCGGCACCAGGTTCTCGAAGTTACCGCCAGTGGTGCCGGTAATCGTCGCGCTAACGGTGCTGCCGTTGACATACACATCGTTCGCCGGAGTATCGACCACCACATTACCGCTGGTTTTACCCGCCTCGATGACGATGACCGAGCCATTGCTCAAGGTCACAGTCATCGGCGTACCCGCCGGATTGGTCAGGGTCGCGGTGTAAGTGATCTGCCCGCCTTCGGTAATACCGCCAGTGGCGGTCAAGGTCAGGCCGGTGGCATCTGGCGAATCGCTGATGGTGGTAACGGCTGGAGTGGTGTCTGGCACCAGGTTCTCGAAGTTACCGCCGGTAGTACCGGTAATGCTGGTACTGACAGTACTGCCATTGTTGTAGACGTCATTGGCCGGAGTATCGACCACCACAGTACCGCTGGTTCTACCCGCTTCGATGACGATGACCGAGCCATTGCTCAAGGTCACAGTCATCGGCGTACCCGCCGGATTGGTCAGGGTCGCGGTGTAGGTGATCTGGCCGCCTTCGGTGATACCGCCAGTGGCGGTCAAGGTCAGACCGGTAGTGTCAGGCGAATCGGTAATGGTGGTGACAGCAGGAGTAGGGCTTGGCACCAGGTTTTCGAAGTTGCCGCCGGTAGCGCCAGTAATGGTGGTAGTGACAGTACTGCCATTGTTGTAGACGTCATTGACCGGAGTATCGACCACCACGGTGCCGGTGGATTTACCGGCTTCGATGGTGATGACCGAGCCGTTGCTCAAGGTCACGGTCACCGGCGTCTGTGCCGGGTTGGTCAAGGTGGCGGTGTAGGTGATCTGGCCGCCTTCAGTGATCGTCGGCTCCGCGGTCAGTGTGACCGTGGTGGTGTCGATGGTGTCGGTGATCTGGGTGACGGCAGGTGTCGGGTCGACGGTCAGTACCAGGCCGCCGCCACCGGTGGTGCCGGTTACGGTGACGGTAATTTGCGACGGGTCGGTGTAGACGCTGTCGTTCGGGGCCAGGGGAACGTTGACGCTGCCAGTGACCTGGCCGGCAGGGATGACAATGATCGCGCCATTGGACAGGGTGATGGTCAGGTCGCTCAGCGGTGCCTGGGTCACGTTCGCGGTGTAGACCAGTACGCCGCCTGCTTCGGTGATGGTCGGCGTGGCGCTCAGGCTCAGGGTCGAGCCGCGCAGCAGGTTGTCGTTACTGCGGTTGTCCTGGCCGCCGGTGGTGTCTTCCACGGCGGTGAAGGCGGAATTGATGCCCGCTGTCGGGAAACCAATGGTCGGGTCAACCCGGCCAGCGGTGGCGTCCAGCATCACAAAACTGTGACCACCTCCGGCGGCGCCCCCGGTACCTGCGGCGCTTTGGCCGGCTGCGGTGGCTTCCAGTTCGGTGGTCGGGTCGGCGCCCGCGACGATGGCTTGCTGCAGTTCTTCTACCGACGGTGCGGCCTGCGCGGTGGCTTGTGCCAAGTCGGTACTGGAGTCCGGAGCACTGCCGCTCCATTGGCTGTCGCGGCCCAGGTCCAGCATGCGCCCGTCAGCCAGTTCCAGGGTCACGGCGCCCGCCGGGCCGGTGTCCAGTTGGTCACCTACGAACAGCCGATCGCCTTCAATCAAAATACGGCGGATGCCCTCTGGGGACACCGCAAAAACTTGACCGACAATGCTTTTGACGATGGCAACAACACTGCTCATTAAGGACTCTCCGGTGTTCCGTTCAGTAGGCTTCCATAGACCTGAAAGGGCATTTTGCCGATTCAGCCTGGACGTACATAAAAATAATAGACGTACAAATGACGCGCTTTTCCGTCAATAATTTGGCAATAACTTTTCGCGATTAACTTAATGCCAAACTATTGACCTTCTGCAGGGCATCCTAAACAATTGCCCCGGTAATGTCACATTGATATTTACGCGGCGACCTGTCCTGCAGCGTGTGATCCAGTTCCTGTTTCGAGCTATCTGACATACGGCCATTTCGGTTGCCATTTTCCGCCGCAGCAGCTCCTTTTTGCTGTGATTTGAGACATGAAGTCCTGGGAAATCCTTTTATGCTTTCGCACCTGTTCAAGGCTCTACCGTTTGCCCTCGCCGCCAGTTTTGTAAACGCTCAAACCCTGCCTCAAGCCATGCAACAGGCACTGGACGTCCACCCGGAAATCCAGGCCGGCGTGAACAATCGCCTGGCTGCTGATTATCAACTCAGAGCAGCAGAAGGGGGGTACCTGCCCAAGGTCGATTTGCTCGGCGGATATGGTCGCGAAGGTACCGACAGCCCGAGCGCCCGCGCGGGTACTGGCAGGAACGATTGGGAAACCTTGAGCCGTGGCGAGTCGAGTCTGCGCCTGCAACAAATGGTTTTTGACGGTTTTGCGACGTCCAGCGAAGTCGGGCGTCAACAAGCCACCGTCAATTCTCGCGCCTATTCCTTGCTGGGGACCTCCGAGCGCACCGCGTTGACCGTGGCCCAGGTTTACCTCGATGTGCTGACCCGTCGCGAGTTCGTGCAACTGGCCGAAGACAACCTGCGTAATCACGAACGCATCTTCGATCAGATCAGGCTGCGCACCGAGCGCGGCGTAGGCCGTACCGCCGACCGTGACCAGGCAGAGGCGCGCCTGGCCCAGGCACGCAACAACCTGATCACCGAGCAGACCAACCTGGCCGATGCCCAGACCAATTACTTGAGCGCCGTGGGCCAACTGCCGGATCAACTGGAGCGTCCTGCGCCGTTCATGGCCATGCTGCCGGCCAACCTTAATGAGGCGCGCCAGCAGATGCTGGACAACAGCCCTATCCTGCGTTCCGCAGAATCGGACATCGTTGCCGCCGAGAAGCAGTACGACACCGCCAAGTCGGCGTTCTACCCGCGTTTTGATGCCGAGCTGGGCCGCACCGCCGACAACGACCTGGATGGCATGAACGGTCACAGCAATGAATGGCAGGCGATGTTGCGCATGCGCTTCAACCTGTATGCCGGCGGCAGCAACAAGGCTGACCTGGAATCCAAGGCCTATCAGTCCAACCAGGCGCTGGATATCCGCAACAATGCCCTGCGGGTGCTGAACGAGGAACTGGGCCTGGCCTGGAACGCCTTGAACAACGCCAACGCCCAGGTGCCGATCGCCCAGAAGTATGTCGACTACAGCACCAGCGTGCGCAGCGCCTACCAGCAGCAGTTCAGTCTTGGCGAGCGGACCCTGCTCGACTTGCTCGACAGTGAAAACGAATTGTTCAGCGCTTCCCGCCGCCTGGCGGAAATCAAGAACATTCAGTTATTTACTCAGTATCGAATCAAGGCGACCATGGGCGAGTTGCTCAAAAGCCAGGGAGTGGTCGCACCGATGGCCTCCGTCGTGCAGAACGACGTGAAGCCAAAAGTCCAGCTACCTGGCATGAATTGAGCTTTATTTAATGTTCAATTGATAGCCAAGAGTACCGAGCGTGGAATCAGAAGCCAGTCGAGTTCATCTCAGTCATGATCCACGCGCGATGCACGATGATCCGTTGCTCGACGGATTATTGGCGCTATGCGCCCTGCACCAGAAACCCGCCAGCGCAGCAATGCTAACCACCGGGTTGCCATTGCCCAAGCAGCGCCTGAGTATCGATCTGCTGCCCCGTGCAGCGGCGCGTGCCGGCCTGCAAGGGCGGGTGCTGCAACGCAAGCTGGACAAGATCCCCGCGATTGCCATGCCGGCGCTGTTGCTGCTCAAGGACGATCGCAGTGCGGTCCTCCTGGGCTGGCAGGGCGACGACCAGGCACGCTTGCTGCTCAGCGAAAGCGACGGTGGCGAAGTCCTGGTCAGCCGCGAGATGCTCGCGGACGATTACACCGGGCAGGCGTTCTTCGCCCAGCCCCAGCATAAATTCGATGTGAACCACGGCACCCTGATCCCGCGTGCGCGTTCCTGGTTCCGCGACACCCTCAAGCGTTCGCGCTGGCTGTACGCCGACGCCATCGCCGCCAGTTTCCTGATCAACATCATCGCCATGGCCGCGCCGCTGTTCGTGATGAACGTCTACGACCGCGTGGTGCCCAACCAGGCTGAAGCGACCCTGTGGGTGCTGGTGGTTGGTATTACCGGCGCCTATATGTTCGACCTGATCCTCAAGAGTTTGCGCAGCCTGTGCCTGGACCTGGCTGGCAAGAAAACCGACCTGATCATCTCCGCCACCCTGTTCGAGCGGATCGTCGGCATGTCGATGAAATACCGACCCGCCCGGGTCGGCAGCTTTGCGCAGAACATCCATGAGTTCCAGAGCCTGCGCGACTTCCTCGCCTCGTTGACACTCACCAGCCTGATCGACCTGCCGTTCACCCTCCTGATTTTCCTGGTGATCGCCCTGCTGGGTGGGCATCTGGTGTGGATTCCGATGCTGGCCTTCCCGATCGCCCTGTTGATCGGCTATGTCTTGCAGAAGCCGTTGCAGGCGACCATGGAACGCACCATGGCCCTGGGCGCAGAGCGCCAGTCGAGCCTGATCGAAACCCTCGCCGGCCTGGACGCAGTCAAGGTCAACAACGCCGAGAGCGAGCGCCAGTATCAGTGGGAGCAGACCATCGGCACCCTCAGCCGTCTAGAGCTGCGGGTAAAAATGCTCTCCGGGTTGTCGATCAACATCACCTTGCTGATCCAGCAACTGGCCGGGGTGATCATGATCGCCTTCGGTGTGTACCAGATCATCGCCGGCAACCTGAGCATGGGCGGCCTGATCGCTTGCTACATGCTCAGTGGCCGGGCACTTAGCCCGCTGGCCTCGCTGTCCGGCCTGCTGACCCGCTATCAACAGGCGAAGGTCACCATGGGTTCGGTCGACCACATGATGGAGCTGCCCCAAGAGCGTAACTTCGAAGAGCGCCCGCTGAGCCGCCGGGTGGTGCAAGGCGCTATCGAGTGCCGCCAATTGAACTTCACCTACCCGGGGCAACAGAACCCGGCGTTGAAAAACATCAACCTGGTGATCAAGCCGGGCGAGAAGATCGGCATCATCGGCCGCAGCGGCTCGGGCAAAAGCTCCCTGGCCAAGCTGCTGGTCGGCCTGTACCAGCCGGATGACGGTGCCTTGCTGGTCGACGGTGTGGACATTCGCCAGATCGACGTCAGCGAACTGCGCCACAACATTGGCTACGTGCCGCAGGACATCCAGCTGCTGGCCGGGACCCTGCGCGATAACCTGGTCTCCGGTGCCCGCTACGTGGAAGACGAAATGGTCCTGCAGGCTGCCGAGCTGGCGGGCGTGCACGAATTTGCCCGCCTGCACCCGCAGGGTTACGAGCTGCAAGTCGGCGAGCGTGGGCAAAACCTTTCCGGCGGCCAGCGGCAGAACGTGGCCATGGCCCGTGCGCTGCTGCTCAATCCGCCGATCATGCTGCTCGACGAACCGACCAGCGCCATGGACAACACCGGTGAAGAACGCTTGAAACAACGCCTGCAAGCCGTTATCGAGAACAAGACCGTGTTGCTGGTCACGCACCGGGCCTCACTGTTGTCGCTGGTCGACCGGTTGCTGGTCATCGATCGTGGGCAAATTCTCGCCGATGGTCCAAAAGCCGTGGTCATGGAAGCGTTGAAGAAGGGGCAGATCAGTGTTGCTTAAGTCCGGTATGCGCGACTCGATCCGTCGTTATTTCAAAGGCTCCGACTCACTCGATGGGCAACCGCTGCCAGAGGTCAAGAAGGCGCTGATCGAAGACGCCCCGCGTGTGGTGCGATTGACCATCTGGGGCATCATCGGCTTCTTCGTGTTCATGCTGGTCTGGGCCAACTTTGCGGTGATCGATGAGGTCACCCGTGGCGACGGCAAGGCGATCCCCTCGTCCAAGCTGCAGAAAATCCAGAACCTTGAGGGCGGGATTGTTGCCGAGTTGTTCGTTCGCGAAGGGCAGATCGTCGAAGCCGGCGCGCCACTGATTCGCCTGGATGACACGCGGTTTGTGTCCAACGTCGGCGAAACCGAAGCCGACCGCCTGTCCATGCTGCTGCGTGTGGAGCGCTTGAGCGCCGAGGTCGATGACCGCCCGCTGGCCTTCCCGGATGACGTGATGAAAGCCGTGCCAGTGCAGGCCGCCAGCGAAGAATCCTTGTACATCAGCCGTCGCCAGCAATTGCACGATGAAATTGGCGGGTTGCAGGAACAACTGATCCAGCGTCAGCAAGAGCTGCGTGAATTCAGCTCCAAACAAGCGCAGTACCGCCAGGCCCTGGGCTTGCAGCGCCAGGAAATCAACATGTCCGAGCCGCTGGTGGCGCAGGGCGCGGTGTCTCCGGTGGAAGTGTTGCGACTCAAGCGGGCGGAAGTCGAAACTCGCGGCCAACTGGATGCCACCACCCTGGCGATCCCTCGTGCCGAGTCGGCGATCAAGGAAGTACAACGCAAGATCGACGAAACCCGCGGTAAATTCCGCAGTGAGGCGCTCACCCAGCTCAACGAGGCGCGCACCGACCTGAACAAGGCCCAGGCAACCGGCAAGGCGTTGGAAGACCGTGTCAGCCGCACCCTGGTGACCTCGCCGGTGCGGGGTATCGTCAAGCAACTGCTGGTCAACACCATCGGTGGGGTGATTCAGCCCGGCAGCGACATGGTGGAAATCGTCCCACTGGACGACACCCTGCTGGTGGAGGCGAAGATTCGCCCGCAAGACATCGCGTTCCTGCATCCGGGCCAGGAAGCCATCGTCAAGTTCACTGCCTATGACTACACCATCTACGGTGGCCTCAAGGCCAAGCTGGAGCAGATCGGTGCCGACACCATCACCGACGAAGACAAGAAAAACACCTACTACATGATCACCCTGCGCACCGACCGCAGCCACCTGGGCACCGATGAAAAGCCCTTGCTGATCATCCCCGGCATGGTGGCCTCGGTGGACATCATCACCGGCAAGAAATCCATCCTCAGCTACCTGCTCAAGCCGATCATCAAGGCCCGGGCGGAGGCGTTGCACGAGCGGTAGTTTTCGGTTGTAGCTATCCTATGAGGGCGGCGAAACTCAGTTCGCCGCCCGAGCTGGAGTGCGCCCGAGCGTCACGGTGGTTTATGGTGCATTTCGTACGAGATTGAGCGGCTCTTGGTTTCTTAACGTCTTGGAGGCGCTCTTGGAGGCAACGGCGGAGGCGCTCTTGGAGGCAACGGTGGAGGTGACTCTGAACCCCTACGAACTCCAGCTACCGCAGCGGTGGGCCTATCATTCGACTTATGTGTCGAACCACCAGGTCTGGCAACTAATGGAGGCCCAGTCATAGACCTAGACGTGTCGCCTCTCTGTGCAGTGCCCTGGCGTGGAGGCCGGCTTGACACTCCTACAGGGTAAATCGAATAGCTTGAAGGTTGCTGTGATGCTGCAAAAGTATCAGGGCTAAAGAGTTTCATCCCGCTCGTCTGTCCATGGCTCGCTGCCTGCCCCGAATGACTCGAGCTCCCACCGGTAGTGCTACCGGTCTGGTGATGCATGACGAATGAACCCGATGGACGTGAGTCCGAGGATCTTTGGCTCACTATCCAAGGTACTGATGGTCCGTAATCTATCGGAGCAGGTGAAGAACCCTCGGAGCCATTTAGGTCACCCCCCGGAGACGAACCTATTCGTGTTCGCCTGGGGGCGGTAGCCGCGATTACAGAACCCGCTGTGACAAGTGCTGCTCCTTCTCCCGTGTTCTCAGGTCTCATTCCACCCAAACTTTCGACAATGGCCGCCTGATGCCTTGTTCGTCTGCTTGGTCCAGTGACGTCTGCGCCACCCAAAAAAAAGTCAAATGCGTGCCCGAGGAACTTTAAAATAGACATATGCCCAGTCGGATCCGAGCGATTCACTGGATCTCCCACACAATACATATATGGATTCAACGCACCCCCACCAAACGGGCTCCAGCTGTCCGGACTATGAAAGCGCATCAACCGCGGGTTATAGGCGCGGTAGCCATTGCCCAGCAAATACCAACCGATCCGCGCCTCACGCAGTTGACCGTTGAAGCCCAACCCTGTCGCGACCTCCTGCTGCGCGGACTGCTCACCGTAGGCGCTGTAGGCGATGGCGTTAGTCTTGCCATCTGCGACTTCAGCGATGATCGAATGGCTACTGTCGGTTGCCAGCAATACCGTACGTTGCCAGGAAGGGTTCTGCTGATGATCAGGGCTGGATGAGCTCATGAGTAGACCTTTGCGGTGGATAAGGCCAAGCGGAGTGCGCATTTCCAGTGTTACGCACCGACCTCATATTGGGAACTAGCAGAACTGCTAGGTGTGCGGGCGTTGAGAAAGTGGTGACATAGAAAGGCCAATTTTTACTCACGAATAGCGTCGAGGCGCCGCTGAAGACTAGAGACCCCAGAGAAAGTGCTTCCGTTACTGCCGCTACTCCCGAAACCAGACTCCCCGCTGGAAATAGAACCGAAACTGCTGATGGTGCTGTAAGAACTAATGCTGGCAGAACTTGAACTTGAACTTGAACTTGAACTTGAACTTGAACTGTTGCTATTGGCAGAGCCAATGCTGGAGCTGGACGGTCTGCGAGAGCTGTTAACCGTTGAGTTTGGTTGCGGGATCGGCGCAGCGGAGGTCGCCGAAACGGGGCTCTTCGTGGTTGTGATGTGGGGAGTATTCTGCTGGTTCCGACGGGCTGTTTTTTCTTTGCGGTTCCCTGCTCGCCCAGGACCTTTGGGCGGGTAAACGCGACGGTTTTTTGCAATGCTTTCAGTGAGAGAGCCAAAAGCATCCCACAATCCCCCTTTCTCCGGTGGACTCTGCGCTAGATTTTTGTTCATTCCGCGCATAGCCGAAGCGGCCTGCTCAATGGTCACAGGATTGTTGATTATTGGATCGGGGACATAGTTCGGCGAATGGAACGCGGCCCGAACTTTGGCGTATAGGTCAACGAAAAACCGCTTGATATCCCCTATATGCCCCGTCGGATCCGAATTCATCACCGGCTCACCCGCGCAGTACATATACGGATTCAACCCGCCCCCACCAAACGGACTCCAGCTGTCCGGACTATGAAAGCGCATCAACCGCGGGTTATAGGCGCGGTAGCCGTTGCCCAACAGATACCAACCGATCCGCGGCTCGCGCAGTTGACCGTTGAAGCCCAACCCTGTCACGACCTCCTGCTGCGCGGACTGCTTACCGTAGGCGCTGTAGGCGATGGCGTTAGTCTTGCCATCTGCGACTTCAGCGATGATCGAATGGCTACTGTCGGTTGCCAGCAATACCGTACGTTGCCAGGAAGGGTTCTGCTGATGATCAGGGCTGGATGAGCTCATGAGTAGACCTTTGCGGTGGATAAGGCCAAGCGGAGTGCGCATTTCCAGTGTTACGCACCGACCCCATATTGGGAACTAGCAGAACTGCTAGGCGGCAATCTGCCATCCAACGGCCAAGTCAGCGGCCGAACAATGGCTGGAGCGGGTGACAGTCAAGCGTTGGGGCATGCATCGCCAGGGGGCATTTCGAGGGTGAAGATGAGAACGGTTGTCCTTTGTCGGGGAGGTGCGCGACAATCGTCGCCCCTGTTTCGGCGCCTCTAAAAGGACTTTCCATGCGTCTACTTCTGCTCGGTGCAGCCCTGCTGTGCTCGTTCAACGCGCTGGCGGCATTCCCTCCGTCTACAGACACGGCCTATATGCCCAAACCCTGGTATCCGGCGGAGCTGGTCGATGTGGTGGGGGATGCGCGGATCAGCCTGAACATTCATAACGATGGTTCCGTCACCGACGTTAAAGTCCTCAGTGCCACCCATGAAGCGTTTGCTGTGGCGGCGAAAGCGGCGGCCGAGCATTGGCGGTTCGAGCCCTGGGAGGTCACGGCGGACGCGCCAGCGGTGATCGACGCACAGAACACCATGATCTTCTCGCCCGCGTCTGCGCCGAATCAGTTCCTCAATGCGCAGGAAGTCGTGCACAACATGCTGTTCCAGCCGTGCAGCGCGCTGAACGAGGAGTTGGCGCTGTTTCGCAAGAGCTACCCCAAGCAGCCCTTGAGCAGCGCGCCGACGTTCGCCAAGACCAGCGCGGCGCTGCTGCTCCCGGTCTTCGCCAGCCAGCCCGATTCGCAAGGCATGACGCTCAATCACCAGTTGATCGATGCCTTGCCGGACATCGTTCGTCGCTGTGAGGCGCAGCCGGCAAGGATGTACAGCAGTGTGCTGCCCAAAGAGCTGCAAAAGGTCTTTGGCATCCCCGGGTAGCAAAGGCTGCTAGCATTGCGTCTGAGTCAATTCTGATCAGCCATGAGTGCTTAGCATGCAGCTACCGGACATGAACCTGTTGGTCGCCCTCGATGCCTTGCTCGACGAAGGCAGCGTGGTGGGAGCCGCGCGACGGATGAACCTGAGCCCGGCGGCCATGAGCCGGACCCTGACCCGGGTTCGCGAAGCGCTCGGCGACCCGATCCTGGTGCGTGCGGGGCGTGGCCTGGTGCCGACACCCAAGGCCCTGGAGTTGCGGGCCCAGGTGCGGGACCTGGTCGAGCAGGCGGCACTGCTGTTCCGCTCGGCCGATGAGGTGGACCTCAGCACCCTGCGTCGGCGGTTCAGCGTGCGCGCCAACGACTTTTTCGTCGGGGTCTACGGTGGGCGTTTGATCGATACGCTGAATCGCCAGGCACCCCACTGCGAGTTGCGCTTTGTGCCTGAAGGCGATGGCGACGATGAGGCGCTGCGCGAGGGGCGGATCGACCTGATGATCAGCAACACCCGCCCGCGCACCCCGGAAGTGAAAGCGCAGAACCTGTTCACCACGCACTTTGTCGGGCTGGTGCGCGAAGGTCATCCACTGCTGGAGGGTGAGATCAGCGCCGAGCGCTACGCCAGTTTTTCCCACATCAGCATGTCTCGGCGCGGTATTGCCCGCGGGCCGATCGATACCGCGCTCAATGCCCTGGGGCTGGAGCGGCGGGTGGCCTTGATCGCACCGAGCTTCCACGCGGCGATGTTCGTGCTGCCCGATTCCGACCTGATCCTGCCGGTACCCAAGGAAGCGTTGCTCAGTGTCGCCCGCCTGGGCTTGCGCCTGCGCTCGTTTACCCTGCCGATCGCGCTGCCGACGCTGATGCTGACCCAGGCCTGGCACCCGCGCTACGACAAGGACCCGGCCCATCGCTGGTTGCGCGAAATGGTCAAGACCAGTTGCGCAGAGACCTGGCAGGCAGCCCAGCCGCCCGGGTAGGAGTGTGTGATAGGGGTCATGGCATTGCTGCGTCCGACGCACTTATAAGCTGTCAATAAGTCAGTTTTCGTCAGCTGTCGGTCTTTCTAAACTGCTCCGGTATTTCTGATATCTGGAGCTGTTCCTGCCATGACTTCCCTCGCTGTCCCTGCCCCGATCGAGGCGGCCAGCACCCCCAAGGTGGTGGCGCCGCCGACGTTCGGGCCGCGCATCATCATCGGCCTGGTTGGCGTGTTGCTGGCCGTGCTGGTCTCGGGCCTGAATGAAATGGTGACCAAGGTCGCCCTGGCCGATATCCGCGGAGCCATGGCGATCGGTTACGACGAGGGCACCTGGCTCGTCGCCTGCTACGCCGCGACCTCCGTGGCCGCGATGGCGTTCGCCCCCTGGTGCTCGGTGACCTTTTCCCTGCGTCGTTTCACCTTGTGTGCAATTGGCCTGTTCACCCTGTTGGGGTTACTGATCCCGTTCGCGCCCACCTATGAAAGCCTGCTGCTGCTACGCACCGTGCAAGGCCTGGCCGGTGGCGCGTTGCCGCCGATGTTGATGACCGTCGCCCTGCGGTTCCTGCCGGCCAACATCAAACTCTACGGCCTGGCCGGTTATGCCCTGACGGCCACCTTCGGCCCTGGCCTGGGCACGCCGTTGGCGGGCCTGTGGACTGAGTATGTGAGCTGGCACTGGACCTTCTGGCAGATCATCGTGCCGAGCCTGCTGGCGATGGCGGCGGTGGCCTACGGTTTGCCGCAGGACCCGCTGCGCCTGGAGCGCTTCAGGCAGTTCAACTGGCGTGGCCTGCTGCTGGGGTTTCCGGCCATCTGCATGCTGGTGATCGGCATCCTGCAAGGCAATCGCCTGGACTGGTTCGAGTCGAGCTTGATCTGCTGGCTGTTGGGTGCGGGCGTGGTGTTGCTGGTGCTGTTCCTGTTCAACGAATGGTCGCAGCCGGTGCCATTTTTCAAGTTGCAGATGCTCGGCATCCGCAACCTGAGCTTTTCCTTGCTGACCCTGGCCGGGGTGTTGGTGGTGCTGCTGGCGGTGATCATCATCCCCTCCAGCTACCTGGCGCAGGTCCAGGGTTACCGGCCGATCCAGACCGCCCCGGTGATGCTGTTGATGGCCGCCCCGCAACTGATCGCGCTGCCCTTGGTCGCGGCGCTGTGCAACCAGCGCTGGGTCGACTGTCGCTGGGTACTGGGCATCGGCCTGGGCATGCTGGCGCTGTCCTGCATCGGTGGTTCGCAGCTGACCTCGGTGTGGATCCGCGACGATTTCTACCTGCTGCAATTGCTGCAGATCTTCGGCCAGCCGATGTCGGTGCTGCCGTTGCTGATGCTCGCGACCGGCAGTATCAGCCCGATGGAAGGCCCCTTCGCCTCGGCCTGGTTCAACACCGTCAAAGGCCTCTCGGCGGTGCTCGCCACCGGCTTGCTGGAAACCCTGACCACGGTGCGCCTGCATTTTCACTCGACGATGCTGGTGGACCGCCTTGGCAACTCACCCCTGGTCGGTGGCGATAGCGCCAGCCTGGCGCGGCGCCTGCACCAGCAAGCCGTGGTGCTGACTTCTGCGGACTTGTACCTGTGCATGGCCGGGATCGCGCTGGCGCTGATCCTGCTGATTTTCTGGCTGCCGACGCGGATGTATCCGCCGCGCGCACCCACTTGAATGTTGACCGAAACAGAAGGTTTTTTATGACGATCTCTAGCAAGCAAAAACTCACCGGCGCCACCGCCGCGGTGTTGGCGGTGGGCGTATTGGTCTACCTGCTGGCCCCCGGGTTATTCGGCAAGAAGCCGCAGCAGAGCACCAATGACGCGTTTGTCAGTGCCGACTTCACCCTGGTGGCGCCACGCGTGGCCGGATTCATCAAGGAGGTGCTGGTCGAAGACAACCAGCGGGTCCAGGCCGGGCAATTGCTCGCGCTGATCGATGACCGCGACTTTCGCGCCGCCGCCCAAGCCGCCGATGCCGATACGCTGGTGGCCAGGGCGCAACTGCAAAACGCCCGGGCGACCCTTGAGCGCCAGGCGTCGGTGATCGCCCAGGCCCAGGCCACGGTGGTGGCCGCCAAGGCGGAGCAGGCCTTCGCCGAGCATGAACTGAATCGCTACAACCACCTGGCGGGTGTCGGCGCCGGCACCGTGCAGAACGCCCAGCAGGCGCGCACCCGGATCGACCAGGCGGGCGCTCGGTTGGCCAATGCCACGGCGGTGCTGGCGGCGGAACGCAAGCAAGTGGAGATCCTCACGGCCCAGCGCGACGCCGCCGAAGGCGGGCTCAAGCGGGCGCAGGCTGACCTGGAAATGGCCAGCTTCCAGCTGTCCTATACGCGCATCGTCGCCCCCGTGGACGGCATGGTCGGCGAGCGCGCAGTGCGGGTTGGCGCTTACGTCACCCCGGGCAGCAAGATCCTCGCCGTGGTGCCGCTGGCGCAGGCCTATGTGCTGGGCAACTTCCAGGAAACCCAATTGACGGATGTAGAGCCGGGGCAGGACGTCGTGGTGCACGTCGATAGCCTGGGCGGCGAAGCCCTGACCGGGCGGGTCGAGAGCATTGCGCCGGCGACCGGGGTGACCTTTGCCGCCGTCAAGCCGGACAACGCCACCGGTAACTTCACCAAGGTGGTGCAGCGTATACCGGTGAAAATCATCCTCGACCCGGGCCAGCCTTTGGCCCAGCGGTTGCGTGTCGGCATGTCGGTGGAAGCCAGCATTGACACCACAAGCTCGCAGAGCAGCGTGCGCGAGGTGACGCAGCGATGAGCCATGGCATTCCCCACAAACTCCTGTTGCTCGCCCTGGGCCTGCTGTCATTGAGCGCCTGCACCCTGGGTCCGGACTTTGTCCGGCCGCAGGCACCCCAGGTCGAGCAGTGGTCGAAAGCGCAAAAGGCAGCGGCCAGCGAGGCGGTGAGCACGCAAATGGATGAGCGCTGGTGGGAGGTGTTTGCTGACCCGCAACTGTCCGCCCTCAGCCGTCGCGCGTTGACCGACAACCTTGACCTGCAACTGGCCAGCAGTCGCCTGCAACAAAGCCTGGCGGTGCGCCAGGTGGTCACGGCCGAGCAGTACCCCAGCACCGCTGCCACGGGCGGTTACGCCCGTAAACGCAACAGCGGCGAAGGGCTGAACGACCCGTCCGGGCACAATGGCAACTCAGCGTTCAGTTTGTGGGAGGCGGGTTTCTCCGCCTCCTGGGAGCTGGACTTCTGGGGCCGCGTGCGGCGCCAGACCGAAGCCGCCGACGCCACCCTGGAAGTGGCGCAAAACGATCGCCGTGGCGTGCTGCTCTCGGTGTTGGCGCAAATTGCCCAGGACTACATCCAGTTGCGTGGCGTGCAGAGCACCCGTGCGGTCACCGAGCAAAACCTCGAGGTCGCCCGGCATAGCTTGAAGTTGTCGCAACTGCGCCTGGCCGACGGCGTGGCCACTGACCTGGACGTCGCTGAAGCGGCTGCCCAGGTGGCCGCCATCGAAGCACGCCTGCCGGCATTGCAGCAGCGCCAGGCGCAACTGATCAACGCCTTGAGCCTGTTGCTGGGCGAGCGGCCGCAAGCCCTGCAGGCCGAGTTGGCGCAAGACGGCCCGGTGCCGCAGACCCCGCGTCAGGTGGCGATCGGCTTGCCCTCGCAACTCGCCGAGCGTCGCCCCGATATCCGCCAGGCCGAGGCCCGCCTGCACGCTGCCACGGCCAGCATCGGCGTGGCCAAGGGCGATTTTTACCCTCGTATCACCCTGTCCGGCAACTTCGGTTCTCAGGCCATGCAATTGAGCGATTTCGGTTCCTGGGGCTCACGCCAGTTTGGCATCGGGCCGCAATTCAGCGTGCCGCTGTTCGATGGCGGTCGCCTGCGCGGCATGCTTGAGTTGCGCGAGGCACAACAACAGGAAGCGGCGCTGGCCTACCAGCAAACCGTGTTGCGCGCCTGGCATGAAATCGACGACCAGTTGACCCGCTACAACGCCAGCCAACTGCGCCGCGACAGCCTCGCCGAAGCGGTACGGCAAAACCAGATCGCCCTGCGCACCGCCCAACAGCAGTACGTCGAAGGGGTGGTGGACTTCGTCAACGTCTTGACCGTGCAGGGCGAGCTGCTGGCGACCCAGGAACAACTGGTGGACAGCGCGACCAGCGTGTCACTGGCCATGGTCGGGCTGTACAAGGCGCTGGGCGGCGGCTGGCAGTCGGTGTATCCGCTGGCGCAGGTCGAGGCTGCCGGCCAGGGGCATGGCTGAGCCAAAGCCGGTTGCCCTCAGCCCCTGGAGGACAAGTCCGCCATGCCCTTGAGCAACTCGATCGGTAGCGGGAAGACAATGGTCGAACTCTTGTCCCCGGCAATCGAACTCAGGGTCTGCATGTAGCGCAATTGCATGGCGCCCGGCTGCCGGCCGAGCATTTCGGCGGCCTGCATGAGTTTTTCCGAGGCTTGCAGTTCACCTTCGGCGTGGATCACCTTGGCCCGGCGTTCCCGCTCGGCTTCGGCCTGCTTGGCGATGGCGCGGATCATCGATTCGTTGAGGTCGACGTGCTTGATCTCGACATTGGCCACTTTGATGCCCCAGGCATCGGTTTGCGCGTCCAGCACCTGCTGGATGTCGACGTTCAGGCGCTCGCGTTCGGCCAGTAGTTCGTCCAGCTCATGCTTGCCCAGCACTGCGCGCAGGGTGGTCTGGGCCAGTTGGCTGGTGGCCATGAGGAAGTCTTCGACTTGAATGATGGCTTTCTGTGGGTCGAGTACACGAAAGTACAGGACCGCGTTGACCTTCACCGAGACGTTGTCACGGGTGATCACATCTTGCGCTGGCACATCGAGCACCACGGTGCGCAGGTCCACGCGGACCATTTGCTGGACCACCGGAATCAGCAGGATCAGCCCCGGCCCCTTGACTTGCCAGAAGCGTCCGAGCTGGAACACGACCCCGCGTTCGTACTCACGCAGGATACGAAAAGTCGACCCCGCCAATGCAATCAGCAGCACCAGCAGCGCGGCAAAACCCAGTTGCAGGCCCATGGTCATTCTCCCTGCGGCGCCGCGTCAGTCGCGGCCACTTCCAGCATCAGCCCCTTGCGCGCCACCACCTGGACCCATTGCCCCGGTTGCAGCGGCGTCGTACTGCGCACCTGCCAGCGCTCGCCCTGCAGATGGACCCAGCCGTGGTAGACGCTGCCGGGCTGCAGGGCCAGCACCTGGGTGATGCTGCCAAATAGTTCGGTATCGCCGCTGACCGTGTGCCGCGGACGGGTTTTCAGGGCGTGGATCAGCAAGGCCAGCAACAGCAGGGCGCTGATCAGTGCCAGGCCGATGATCAGTGGCGTCGGCACGTCGTTGTTGGCCAACATCACCGCGCCGACCACGAACATCAGGATGCCGCCCAGGCCGATCACGCCGTAATTGGGCAGCAGCGCTTCGGCCACCAGAAAGGCGATCCCGAACATCATCAGCCAGACGGCGAACGGGTTGGTCACCAGCAGCATGACCGTGTCCGCCGCGAACACTGAAGCGCTCACACCCGACAACACCACAACCGCACACCAGCCACCGATGTTCACTTGACCCTCCGGGAGAGTCGTCCGTCTGCGAGCCATACGCAGGCCCTGTCTACAGTCTAGTTGAGCCTGGGGTTGAACGAAATTTGATCAGTGCAGGTCGACTGCTCCAGTGGGCAGATTTTCCTTCGCCGCTGAACAGCCGGCCTAGACTTTGAAGTGACAACAGAAGGTTTAACCATGGTCCGCCAGCCTGGGCTGCGGACACCGAGGTGCATCATGCGTATGGCAAGAACCGTACAGCGCAGCCTGGAAGAGGCGCACTGTGAATTTGACGTGGTGGCTCACCCACATTCGGCCAGCAGCCTGGAAACCGCCCGCGTCTCGGGTATTCCGGCCGAGCGCGTGGCCAAGTCAGTGATCCTCGACGACCATCACGGGCACTATTTGATGGCGGTATTGCCGGCCAGCCGGCACCTGGACCTGAGCAAAGTGCGCGGCAGTGGCGAATGGCAGGTCACCCGCGAAAGCACCCTGGCCCACCTGTTCAATGACTGTGAACGCGGCGCTGTGCCGGCCCTGGGCGAATCCTATGGCCTGGACATGGTCATCGACCCCTTGTTGACTCGTCAGAAAGAGATCTACGTTGAAGCCGGCAACCACAACAACCTGCTGCACATGAGCATGGTGCAGTACCTGAAAATGGTGCCCCATGCACAAATCTGCGAACTGAGCCATTAACCCCCTTCACCAGGAGAGTCCCCATGGAAGCACCGACCCACAGCCTGCCCAACCTGTTCAAGCAACTTGGCCTGGAGCATGACGCCGAGAGCATCGATAAATTCATCGCCACTCATTCGCCGCTCAAACCGGAACTGCACCTGGCCGACGCGTTTTTCTGGACTAAAAGCCAGGCGCAGTTCCTGCGCGAAGAAATCCGCGAGGACGCCGACTGGGCAGAAGTGGTCGACCAGTTGAACGTGCTGTTGCGCAAAGGCCGCGGGGTATAACCCCCGTAGCAGCTGCCGAGCTCCGCGAGGCTGCGTTCGACTGCGAAGCAGTCCCAGAAGTCGACTAGAGTTTATCTACTCATGAACCGAGCGAGGACGTTGTCCTCGGGCGCAGCCTCGCGGAGCTCGGCAGCTGCTACAGGCGAATGCGAGGGTGAAGGTGAACGCGGACGAGTGAATTGGCTGCCGATCAGCAAATTGTTTCAAAACTTGACTGGATTTCCCTTCCAGTGCGATATTGATAGTTAGCAAACTAACAGTGTGCGAATTCTCCTGTGCCCCAGACCCTCGACGCCCTTCAAATGAACATCAGCAGTGCCATGGTGGTGGCCGCGCGGCATTGGCGCAAAATCTGCCAGACCACGCTGGTCAACTTTGGTATCTCCGAAGCCTGTGCTGTCCCGTTATTGATGATCGGGCGCCTGGGTGAGGGTGTGCGCCAGGTGACCGTGGCCCAGGCCGCGGGGATGGAGAGTCCTTCGCTGGTGCGCCTGCTCGACCAGTTATGCCATGCCGGGTATGTCTGCCGCACCGAAGATACCCACGACCGGCGCGCCAAATGCCTGAGCCTGACCGACTCCGGTCGCGAGCTGGTGCAAGCGGTGGAGGTGGAGTTGGTGCGCCTGCGCCGCGAGGTGCTTGAAGGGATCGATGCGGCGGACCTGGAAGCGGCGCTGCGGGTGATTCGCGCGTTCGAGACCGCCGAGCAGGCAGCGGTGAGCCCATCTTGAGCGGATTTTTTTCTGGGATGCCGCCGGCTCGCGACTGGTTCTACGGGGTACGGACTTTCTCGGCGTCGATGATTGCGCTGTACATCGCCATGCTCATGCAGATGCCACGGCCGTACTGGGCGATGGCCACGGTCTACATCGTTTCCAGCCCGTTCGTCGGGCCTACCAGTTCCAAGGCCCTGTACCGCGCCATCGGCACCTTTACCGGTGCGGCGGCGGCCTTGCTGTTCGTGCCGATGTTCGTGCAGAGCCCCTATGTGCTGGTGGTGGTGATTGCGTTGTGGACCGGCACCCTGTTGTTCCTCTCCATGCACCTGCGCACCGCTAACAGCTACGCGCTGATGCTTGCCGGTTACACCTTGCCGCTGATCGCCCTGCCGGTGGTGGATAACCCGTTGGCGGTGTGGGATGTGGCAGAGGCGCGCACTGAGGAGATCTTTCTCGGGATTGTCTGCGCGGCGGTGGTGGGCAGTCTGTTCTGGCCCCGGCGCCTGGCCCCGGTGTTCGATGACGCGGTGAGCAAGTGGTTCGGTAGCGCCGTGACCTATAGCCAGCGCTTCCTCAGTCGTGAGGTCGAGCCTGGGGAAATCAGCGCGCTGCAGGCTTCGATGGTTGCCACCTTCAACTCCCTGGAGCTGATGATCGGCCAACTGCCCCACGAAGGTGCCCGGCCGCAAACCGTGCGCAACATCAAGGAACTGCGCGGGCGGATGATCCACCTGCTGCCGGTGATCGATGCCCTGGACGATGCGCTCTACGCCTTGCAGCGACGTACCCCGGAGTTGGTCGACAAGTTTGCGCCGATCCTCAGTTCATCCCTGCAATGGCTCGAGTACAGCGATGCCTCGGTCGCGCGCTGGGAGGCCCTGCGCGCGCAACTCCAGGCCCTGCAACCCAGCGCGCAAGCCCTGGATGATCGCAAGCAACTGCTGTTTTCCAACGCGCTGTACCGCCTGGGCGAGTGGATCGACCT
Organism: Pseudomonas sp. IT-P176; assembly: GCF_949767245.1. Classification (NCBI taxonomy): domain Bacteria; kingdom Pseudomonadati; phylum Pseudomonadota; class Gammaproteobacteria; order Pseudomonadales; family Pseudomonadaceae; genus Pseudomonas; species Pseudomonas sp. IT-P176. Next base: position 86,683 of record NZ_CATKPN010000032.1, on the reverse strand, counting down.
GTGGCAGGACCTGCGCAGCCTGCAATACGCGATTCACACCGATAACCAGGACAACTGGCGGGCGGTGTACCGGCACTGGCGTCTCGGGCGCCTGACGCCCTTTCTCGACCGGGGATTGATGCTGTATTCGGCGACCTCCACCGTGCTGGCGATCATTGTCGCCTCGCTGCTGTGGATTGCGCTGGGCTGGCCCGACGGCGGCAGCGCGGTGATCCTGGCGGCGGTGGCGTGCAGTTTCTTTGCGGCGATGGACGACCCGGCGCCACAGATCTACCGGTTCTTCTTCTGGACCGCATTGTCAGTGGTATTCGCCAGCCTCTACCTGTTCCTGATCCTGCCCAACCTGCATGACTTCCCGATGCTGGTGCTGGCGTTCGCCGTGCCCTACATCGTCGTCGGTACCCTGACGGTGCAGCCGGCGTTTTACCTGGGCATGCTGCTGACCATCGTCAACACCTCGTCGTTCATCAGCCTGCAAGGCGTTTACGACGCGGACTTCCTGAGCTTCGTCAACTCCAACCTGGCCGGTCCCATCGGCTTGTTGTTTGCATTTGTCTGGACCCTGGTGGCGCGGCCATTCGGTTCGGAGCTGGCGGCCAAGCGCCTGACCCGCTTCAGTTGGCACGACATTGTCGGCATGACGGAGCCGGCCAACCTGGCCGAAAGCCGCAAACTGGGGGTGCAAATGCTCGACCGCTTGATGCAGCACCTGCCACGCCTGGCCATGACGGGCCAGGACACCGGCATCGCCCTGCGCGAAGTGCGGGTCGGGCTCAACCTGCTGGACATCCTGGCCTACGCGCCACGGGTGCTGGGGGTGCCCAATGTGCTGTTGCGCCAGGTGGTGGCCGAGGTCGGCGAATACTTCAAGGCGTGCCTGAAGGCCGGCGAACGCCTGCCGGCCCCGGCCTCGTTACAGATGACCATGGACCGCGCCCGGCGTGCGCTCAATGGCCAGGGCCTGCAAGGCGACGATGACACCCGCCTGAACCTGTTGCATGCCCTCAGTGGCCTGCGTCTGGCGCTGTTGCCGGGCGTGGAATTCCTCGGCACGGGCGAGCTGGAAGAACCGCTACCCCATGGCATTGATGGAGCGCCTCTATGATCGGTGACCTAGACGTCAGCGGGGTGTTCCTGCCCACCCTGCTGGTGCTGATGGGCATTACCTATGTGTTGTACCTGCTGGTGCACGGGGTGCTGACGCGCTTGCACTTTTATCGCCTGGTCTGGCACCGGGCGTTGTTCAACGTGGGTCTGTACGCCTTGCTGCTCGGCGCCGTGGACTCAATCAGTCGATACCTGATGACATGAAAAAACCTTTTTTGACCCTTGGCCGTGTGGTGTTGACCCTGCTGATCGTGACGCTGGCCGTGTTCGTGGTGTGGCGCATGGTGGCGTACTACATGTTCGCCCCGTGGACCCGTGACGGACACATTCGCGCCGACATCGTGCAGATCGCCCCGGACGTTTCCGGGTTGATCCAGCAAGTGGAGGTGCGCGACAACCAGCCAGTCAAGCGTGGCCAGGTGTTGTTCGCCATTGACCCGGACCGCTTCAAGCTGGCGCTGCGCCAGGCCAAGGCGGCTGTTGCCGACCGTCAGGAAACCCTGGCCCAGGCCCAGCGCGAAGCCAAGCGCAACCGCGGCCTGGGCAACCTGGTGCCGGGTGAGCAACTGGAAGAAAGCCAGTCGCGCGTGGCCCGTGCCGAGGTGGCGCTGATGGAGGCCCAGGTCGCGGTGGACAGCGCCCAGCTCAACCTCGACCGCTCGGTGATCCGCAGCCCTGTCGACGGCTACGTCAACGACCGCGCGCCCCGGGTGCAGGAGTTCGTGACTGCCGGGCGCCCGGTGTTGTCGGTGGTCGACAGCAACTCGTTCCACATCGACGGTTATTTTGAAGAGACCAAGCTAGGTGGCATTCATGTTGGCCAGCGCGTCGACATCCGGGTGATCGGTGACAACGCGCGCCTGCGTGGGCACGTCGAAAGCATCGTCGCCGGGATCGAAGACCGCGACCGCAGCAGCGGCGCCAACCTGCTGCCCAACGTCAACCCGGCATTCAGTTGGGTGCGGCTGGCCCAGCGGATTCCCGTGCGCATTGCCTTTGACGAGGTGCCGCAGGACTTCCGCATGATCGCCGGGCGCACTGCCACTGTGTCGATCATTGCCGACCAGCCCGCCCAGGAGCCAGCCCAATGAAGACCGCTGGCGGATTAGTCACGGTGGGCCTGGGCCTGCTGCTGTCGGCCTGCCAGGTGGTCGGCCCGGATTACCAGGTGCCCAAGGACGCGGCGGTGCAGCGTGCGGACTTGCAGGGCGAGCTGCCAATCGACGCGCACAACGTGGTCTCGGCACCAGTGCCGGCGGATTGGTGGCGCCTGTACCAGGACCCGCGCCTGGATCAATTGGTGCAACAGGCCATGGCCTCCAACACCGATTTGCGGGTGGCGGCGGCCAACCTGTCTCGCGCTCGCACGCAAGTCGAGCAGGCCGAATCGGCCGGTGGCTGGAGTGGTGGGGTCAAGCTTGGCGCCCAACGCTTGCAGGAATCCGGGGAAGCTTTCTTGCTGCCGGAAAAAGTCCCGGTGGCCAACGTCGGCGACGTGGCCTTGACCACGTCCTATCAGTTCGATCTGTTCGGCACCTTGCAGCGCGGTATCGAAGCGGCCAAGGCCAATGCCGATGCCACCCAGGCGGCGGCCGATACCGCACGCATCACCGTGGTCGCCGATGTGGTGCGCGCCTACACCCAGGTGTGCGCGGCCAACGAAGAGCGCGAAATCGCCGAGCATTCTCTCGACCTGCAACGGCAGAGCACCCAGTTGATCCAGCGCCTGCGCGATGCCGGGCGCGGCGACGAAACCCAGGTCACTCGTTCGTTGACCCAATTCAAGTCCCTGCGCGCGGAAATGCCGCGCTATGAAGCGGCGCGCCAGGCCGGGTTGTTCCGCCTGTCGATGTTGCTGGCCAAGCCGGTCGACCAGTTACCCGCCGGCACTGCCAGTTGCCACGAACTGCCCAGGATCGCCCAACTGTTGCCGGTGGGCGACGGTGCCACGCTGCTCAAACGGCGGCCGGACGTGCGCCAGGCCGAGCGCCGGCTGGCGGCGGCGACCGCGGAAATTGGCGTGGCCACCGGTCAGTTGTACCCGGACATCAGCATCGGGGCGACTGTGGGCACCGTCGGCATCCTCGATCACCTGGGCGAGTCCCAGACCAATCGCTGGGGCTTCGGCCCGTTGCTGACCTGGAGCGTGCCGACCAACGGCGCCCGCGCGCGGGTGCATGAGGCCGAGGCGGTGAGCCAGGGCGCACTGGCGCACTTCGACGGGGTGGTGCTCAACGCCATTCGCGAAACCCAGACCGGCCTCACTCAATACGCTGCGCTGTTGCAGCGCCGCGATGCGCTGGCCGACGCCGAGCAGTCGGCGCAAGTTGCGGCAGACCAGACGCACCGCTTCTTCCAGGCCGGTCGGGCATCGTTCCTCGCCGACCTGCAGGCCACCCGCACCTACACCGACGTACGGGCGCAAGTGTCCATGGCCAACACCCAGGTTGCCATGAGCCAGATCGATCTGTTCCTGGCCCTGGGCGGCGGCTGGGAAAGCGGACGAACGCAAGCGGCAAAACCAACGAAACCCTGAGGCCGTTGCTATGCTTTGAGATGTCGGATCCGCGCGGGCGAATCCGCCAATCAAGGCTCGCACAGGTCATGGGGATTCCAATAATGAAAAACCCTTATGCTCCCGGCTTCTGGTGCGCGATCGCCGCACTGGTGCTGCTGTCTGCTACCTATTTTTATGGCGTCATGCTGGCTCACCAGCTCGACAAGGCCCTCCTCTTTCTCGACAGTGCCAGCGCGATGATCGGCGTACTGTCGATCGCGGTGGTCGCCTGGGCCTCCCTGCAAGGCCAGCGGATCAAGAAAAGACAACTCGAACAGGGCAAGACCCTGGTGCAGATCTGGGACACCAAGGTGGCGCTGCGCCGGGTCGAAACGGTGTTCGACCGGTATTTCTGGGGCAGCTACTGGCAGCCGGGTCGCACCTTCCAGGAGGTCATGGGCGAACTGACCGGCACCCCGCTGGAAAAAAGCCTCGAAGCGCTCAAGGTGCAATGCCGGGCCCTCGACCAGCAAGTGACCGGCGAAGGTTGGCATTGGCTGAACAACGCCCGGGAACTCGCTGACGTCGCCACCGCCATGGCCCGCGAACGCTACCAGCTGGATGTCTGCGACCCACGCTTCGATTCACCCGACGGCACGGTGATCAATCGTGACTTCGAGGTGCTGGTGTACACCTGGACCGCGCGCCTGAAAAGCTTTGATCATCAGCTCGACGAGATGGAAACGGAGTATTCCTGAGGCACAAGCCGCTCCTGCAACGGTGCGGGCGTGGCCGCGACTGGTCGTGGTCACTGGACACTCTTTCACCCTTATTCATTGGGTTGCCATAGACCGCTAATGCTAATCTGCTGCGCAATTTGAACGAAGTCGCGCCACGGCCTGTCATGGGTTCAGGGAAGACGACCCTTTCAACAACGGACAATGAACAGGTATTTCATGAATAAATCAGCAGGTGTGCTTCTTGGAATCGTAGTGGCCATTGGTGCAATCAGTGCCGGTGGCGCGTGGTACACCGGCACCAAGCTGGAAGGGGTGTTGCAGACGTCCATCGCCGACGCCAACCAGCAGTTGCAAGCGGCCATGGTCGGCTCCAACGGCACCGCGACCCTGGAATTGGTGTCGCTGGATCGCCAGCTGTTCAGCAGCACCGCCCGTTACCGCCTCAAGGGTCAGGGCGAGATGTTTGGCGAACACGCCGATGGCGTAGAGCTGCTGTTCACCGACCATATCGAACACGGCCCGCTGCCGTTCTCACGTCTGGTATCGCTGAAATGGCTGCCGGTCATGGCCACCAGTCACTACTCCCTGGAAAAAACCCCGCTGACCGCCAAATGGTTCGCCGCCACCAAGGACGTGTCGCCGCTCAAGGGGGTGATCAACCTTGGCTATGACCGCTCCACCAACGGCACCCTTGAGTTGTTGCCTGTCGACACCGTGCTCGACGACCAGTCGACGCTGAAGTTTTCCGGGCTCAACCTTGAGGTCTCGGCCAGCGCCGAGGCGCAGAAGGTCAAGGCCAACGGTTACATGGACAGCCTGACGCTGACCAGCGTCGCCGAGGACCAGTCGCCGGTCAAAGTCGAACTCAACGGCCTGACCCTGGCCAGCAACCTGACTAAAAGCAGCTTCGGCTATTACCTGGGCGATAACACCGTCGAGGTCAGCAGCAGCAAAACCACGTTCGGTGACAAACAGGCGGTGCTGCACCTGAAGAAACTGGAAATGAAGACCGCCACCAGCGAATCGGGGAGCAACGCGGCGGGCCGTGCCGATTACAAGATTGCCGAAATCACCCTCAACGACAAAGCGCTCGGCTCGGCCAAAATGGCCTGGAGCATGAAGAACCTCGACATCCCGTCGACGCTGTCGCTGGTGCAGATCTATCAATCCAAACTGCAGCCGTACGAGGAAGCCGCCGCCGCAGCCGCTGCGGCAGGGCAACCCGTGCCGGAGTTGCAACTGAGCGAAGCCGAGGAGGCCCAGGCCAAGGCTGACCTGGAAAAACTGCTGGCCGCCCAGCCGCAAATCGCCCTGGAGAACCTCTCGTTCACCACCGCCAACGGTGAAAGCAAGGCCAGCCTGGTGCTCGACCTGACCAAGCCGAAGTCGATGGACCAGCCGACCGATCAAATGGTGCGCGAGCTGATTGCCCTGCTGGACTTCAACCTGCAGGTCTCCAAGCCGATGATCACTGACCTTGTGAGTGTGCAGGCCCTGGTCGAAGGCCAGACAGACGCCAAGGCCATTGCCGAAGAAGCCCTGGCCACCAGTGATATGTTCAGCAGCATGGCGGTCGGCACCCAACTGGCGACGCTGGAAGGCAACAACGTCGTGTCCAAGCTGCACTACGCCAACAACCAGGTGGAGTTCAACGGCCAGAAAATGACCGTCGAGGAGTTTGTCGCTTTCGTCATGAGCAAGCTCGGGACCCCGGGCGAAGTCCAGTAAGCCACTGGCACCACCGCCTCACCCAAACGCCCGGCCTGTGCTTACGCACGGTCGGGCGTTTTGTTTTGTAGGACGATTCTGAAGAAATATGCGGATTCGTCTTTTGCCTACCCTCGCCATGGAAGACTGCATCGCAGGATAGCTTGGCCGTGTCATCAGGCACTGGCCGCCTGATGGTGTTGCCATCAGGGGGAAAACCCATCGCTCCAGCTTTCCTCGTACAGGAAACCTGCGAATGTTGCGTACCCTCCATCCCCACCTGCGCCCGATTGTTCGCGTAGCGCTGTGCAGCCAGTTGCTCTGGCCGACCCTGGCGGTTGCCGACACGGCATACGATGACCTGGTGCGCCAGGCCCGTGCGGGCAACTACGGGCCGGTATTGAGCGTGCTGCGCCAGGTTCCCGACAAGCAGTTATCCACAGGCCAGCTCAGCGATCATCTGCAGATCGCCAGTTGGGCGGGCCTCGACAGCGAAGTCGTCAAGGTTTATGAAACCCAGGCCCGCCAGCGGCAACTGCCCCTCCAGGCGCTGACCGCCACCGCGCGTGCCTACCGCAATCTACAGCGCTGGGATGAGGCCGCCGCGCTGTATCGCAGGGCGCTGGAGCGCGACCCCGATAACGCCGACGTGCAGCTGGGGCTGGCGCTGGTTCAGGCCGATGCCGGTCAACCGGGTGACGCGGTCAACCGCGCCAAAGCATTGGTGGCCGCCAAGCCCGGGGATCCGCATCGCCGGTTGGCACTGGCCTATGCCCTGACTCGCGCCGGGGCGACCTACGACGCCTTGTTCGAGTACGACCAGGCGTTCGTTCGTGCCGGGAGCACGCCTGAAGTCGCCCGCGAATATGTGTTCGCCCTGCAGCGTGCGCGTTTACCGGAACCGGCGCTACGCCTGGCGCGTCAGCGCCCGGGGTTGATCGAACCGACACTGTTGCGGCGTATCGAGGGCGATGTGGCGGCCGAGCGGGTGCGCCTGGCGGAGCTGGCCACGCGCAGCGAGAAGGAGCGCTACGTTATTGCCGACCGTGCCCTGGCCGACTACGACCAGCTCATCCGAACCTGGAGCGCCGACGCCCAGGCACACGATGACGTGCGGCGCTGGCGTATCGACCGCTTGGGTGCGCTCAAGGCTCGTGCGCGTACCGCCGAGGTTATCCATGACTACCAACAACTGATTGGCGAAGGTGTGCCCATTGCCACCTATGCGCTGCGCTGGGTGGCCGCCTCCTATCTGGATCAGCGTCAACCGGAAGTGGCCGTCGATATGTACCGCCAGGTCCTGGCGGCACCCGATGCCGATCTGGGTGATCGCCTGGAAGACAGCACGGCGTTGTACTACGCCCTGCTGGAAAACGATCAACCGGAACAGGCGCGCGAGCTTGCCGACAGCCTGGCCCAGAGCCAGAACCCACGGGTCGAGCTCAAGGGCTTGCCGGTGGGCAACCCCAATGATGAGTGGATGGATGCGCAGCAACTGGCGGCCCAGGCCGGCACCTATGGGGCGGATTTGCCCGGGGCCGAGCAGCGCCTGGCGGCCTTGGTCGAACAGGGTCCGGGGAATATCGGCTTGCGCCTGGCCCAGGCAGACCTGTACCGCGCCCGTGACTGGCCGCGTCGTGCGGAGTCCCAGCTCAAGGAAACCGAAAGCATGGCGCCACGCGACGTTGGCCTGGAAGTCGGGCAGGGCTATACCGCACTGGACTTGCAGGAGTGGCGGCAACTGGATGCGTTGACCGACGACGTGGTGGCGCGCTACCCGGACAACCGCCAGGTCCAGCGTCTGCAGCGTCTGCGTGAAGTTCATGACATGGCTGAACTGCGGGTCTCGGCCTATGGCGGCAAGAGTTACGGCGGCGCAGACAGCGGTGCCGGCGCGGTCAACGGCAGCCGCGACCTGGGCATTGAAACAGTGCTCTATAGCCCACCGATCGATGAGGACTGGCGACTGTTCGGTGGTGCCGGCTACGCCACCGGCGACTTCCAGGAAGGCACCGGTCACCATCGCTGGCAGCGCGTGGGTGTGGAGCGGCGGACGCGCGACATGACCCTGGAAGCGGAAATCTCCAATCACTCGTACGGCTATGGCAACAAGACCGGTGCACGCCTGGCGGCGGCTCGTGACATCGACGATCACTGGCAGTACGGCGCTAGCCTCGACTACCTGTCGGCCAATACGCCGCTACGGGCCCTGAACAGTGACATCACGGCCAATGGCGGCAGTGCTTTCCTGCGCTGGCGTGGCAATGAAAGTCGTGAGTGGCAGCTGGCGCTCAGCCCGTCGCGCTTCAGTGATGGCAATCGCCGGTTAGAGGCGTTGTTGACGGGGCGCGAGGGCGTGTACAGCACGCCAGGCCTGCAAGTCGATGCGGGTCTGGAAGTGGGCAGCAGCCACAACTCGAAGAACGCCGATGTGCCGTATTTCAATCCGAAGTCCGACCTCAGCGTGCTGCCGACGCTAAGCGCCAATCACGTGCTCTATCACCGTTACGAAACCGCCTGGAGCCAGCAGTTCCAGGCCGGTGCCGGTACCTACAGCCAGCGTGATTACGGCACGGGGGCCATCGGTCTGCTCAGTTACGGCCAGCGCGTCAGCTGGAACGACGTATTCGAGGCGGGTGCCGCGTTGAGCTGGCTCAACCGGCCCTATGACGGCGATCGCGAGAGCGATCTGCGCCTGATCATCGACCTCACCTACCGCTTCTAGAAGAGTTTGCCCATGCTTGCAATCACACGTTGCATCCTGCTGCAGGGGGTCCTGTTGCTCACCGCCTGCGCCCAGCAGGCCCCAGCATTTGTGCCGCCGTCACAACGACCGCTGGCAGCCAGTGAACAGCCCTGGCCGAAAAACCATGTGCTGGGCATTGCCTATCACGATGTCGAGGACCGCGATCCCGACCAGGCGGTGGTCGCTGTGCGCACCGAACGCTTGATCGAGCAATTGGCCTGGCTGCGGGAAAATCACTACCAGGCGGTGACCGTCGACCAGATCATGGCGGCCCGCAAGGGTGGCCCCGAGCTGCCGGCCAAGGCGATTCTGCTGAGTTTCGATGACGGCTATTCGAGCTTCTATACCCGGGTCATGCCGGTGCTGCGTGCTTATCGCTGGCCTGCCTTGCTGGCTCCGGTCGGCAGTTGGATCGACACACCGCTCAATCAACCGGTGGATTTTGCCGGTACTCCACGCCAGCGCTCGGACTTCCTGACCTGGGAGCAGATTCGCGAAGTCTCGCGTTCCGGCCTGGTGGAAATTGCCGCCCACACCGATGCCAGTCACAAGGGCGTGCTGGCCAACCCGCAAGGAAACCTGCAGCCAGCGGCGGCGACCCGTCGCTACGACGCGCTGACTCAGCGTTACGAGACAGAGGCCGAGTTCCAGGCTCGTTTGCGCAGTGACGTGGTTGCTATCTCGGCGAAAATTCGCGCGGTCACCGGCTACGCGCCACGGGTCTGGGTCTGGCCGTACGGCGCCGCCGACGGTAGCGCGCTACAGGTGGTGGACGAGCAGGGCTACCAGATGGCGTTGACCCTTGACGACGGTCTCGACAGCCTGGCTGACCTGATGAGCAGCCCGCGTTATCTGGTGGCCTCGGACCCGGACGGCGAGCATTTCGCCAACAGCATCGTCGGCGTGCAATCGAAGGCGCCGATGCGCGTGGTGCATGTCGATCTGGACAACGTCTACGACCCTGACCCGGCGCAGCAGGACAGCAACCTTGGCAAACTGATCCAGCGCATGGCCGACATGGGCGCGGACACGGTGTTCCTGCAAGCGTTCGCCGATCCCAAGGGCGATGGGCTGGTGCACTCGCTGTACTTCCCCAACCGCCATCTGCCGGTGCGCGCCGACCTCTTCGATCGTGTTGCCTGGCAGTTGCGTACCCGGGCCAACGTAAAAGTCTTTGCCTGGATGCCGGTGCTCAGCTTTGCCCTCGATCCCGCCTTGCCTCGGGTGACCCGCTGGGATCCCGACAGCGGCCAGGCCTCGGTTGACCCTGGCCAGTACCAACGCCTGTCGCCGTTCGATCCCAACGTGCGACGGATCATCGGCGAGCTCTATGAGGACGTGGCGCGCCTGACCTCGGTCGACGGCATTCTCTACCACGATGACGCCTTGCTCTCGGATTTCGAAGACGCCAGTCCACAAGCCTTGCAGGTCTATGCCGCCAACGGCTTGCCGGGATCGATCGCCCAACTGCGTGGCGATCCGGCCACGATGCAGCGCTGGACGCGTTTCAAGAGTCGCTACCTGATCGACTTCACCCACGAACTCACCGCCAGGGTCCGCGCCATCCGCGGGCCGCAGGTGCGCACAGCGCGCAACCTGTTCGCCGAGCCGATGCTCAATCCGCCGAGCGAAGCCTGGTTCGCGCAGAACCTCGATGATTTCCTCGGCGCCTACGACTGGACTGCCCCCATGGCCATGCCGCTGATGGAGGGCAAGACCCATGAGCAGTCCGGTGCCTGGCTGGAGTCCCTGGTGGCCACGGTCAAGTCCCGCCCCGGCGCCTTGCAGCGCACGGTGTTCGAACTGCAGGCCCGCGACTGGAACCGCAGCGATGCGTCCGCGCCGCTGAGCGGTCAACAACTGGCGGATTGGATGGCGCGTCTCAAGCGCGAGGGTGCCACGAGTTTTGGCTACTACCCCGACAACTTCCTCGAGAACCAGCCGGACCTGAAAACCGTGCGCCCTGCGCTCTCCAACAAGTGGAATCGCTGACATGCTGGACAGACTGCTAGCCGTGTTGGTACTGGCGATCGTGCTGGGGATTCCCCTGGGCGTGATTTTCCTGGTTACCGGGCAATTTTTGATGGACTTCGTGTTTTTCTATCCGCTGTTCATGTCCGGACTGTGGATCGCCGGCGGCCTGTATTTCTGGCTGCACTGGGAACGTCACTGGCCCTGGGGCAAAGACACGTTGCCACCGCCGCTGACCGGTGAACCGCTGATTTCGATCCTGATCCCTTGCTACAACGAGGGTGACAATGCGGCCGATACCATTCATGCCGCATTAGGCCAGCACTACCCGAACATCGAAGTGATCGCCATCAATGACGGCTCCAGCGACAACACCGCTGCCGTCCTCGATGCCCTGGCGCTGCAGGACCCGCGATTGCGCGTACTGCATCTGGCGCAGAACCAGGGCAAGGCGGTGGCCCTGCGCATGGGAGCCATCGCTGCGCGCAGCGAGTACCTGGTGTGCATTGACGGTGATGCGTTGCTCGCACCGGACACTGCGGCTTACCTGGTGGCGCCGATGCTGGACAACGCCCGGCTCGGTGCAGTGACCGGCAACCCGCGGATTCGCACTCGCTCGACCCTGGTGGGACGGGTCCAGGTGGGTGAATTTTCGTCGATCATCGGCTTGATCAAGCGCACGCAGCGGGTGTTCGGACGGATCTTCACGGTGTCCGGGGTGATTGTCGCATTCCGTCGTTCGGCGCTGGATCGGGTTGGCTACTGGAGCCCGGACATGATCACCGAAGACATCGACATCAGTTGGAAGCTGCAACTGGATCACTGGAGCATCTTCTACGAACCGCGCGCCTTGTGCTGGATCCTCATGCCGGAAACTCTCGCAGGTTTGTGGAAGCAGCGGCTGCGCTGGGCGCAGGGCGGTGCCGAGGTGCTGTTCAAGAACATCCGCGGCATCTGGCAATACCGCCATCGTTATCTCTGGCCCTTGCTGTTCGAGTACTGCCTGTCCACCGGCTGGGCCTTCACCTTCCTGCTCTCGGTGATTTTCTGGGCCGTCGGCAAATTCGTCGAAATGCCCGAAGCCATTGCCGTGCATCACTTGTTGCCACCGGCCTTCACCGGGTTGGTGCTGGCGATGGTCTGCCTGCTGCAGTTCGCGGTCAGCATTCTGATCGACCGGCGTTACGAGCGGGGCCTGTGGAAAACCATGTTCTGGGTGGTCTGGTATCCCCTGGTGTTCTGGTTCATCAGCCTGCTGACGACCCTGGTGAGCTTCCCCAAGGTGCTGTTTGGTCAACACCAGAAGCGCGCGCGCTGGGTCAGCCCGGATCGTGGGATCAAACCGCTGAACGACGACGATGACGAGGTGCTCGAACAATGAAAATCATCAGAACCCGGCAACGGCCTTTCCTGGTCGTGCTCGACGCTTTTTTCACGCTGCTGGCCTGGGTCGGCCTGAGCTACCTGTTGGTGCGCGGCCTGTGGCCGTTGCTCAATACACACACTGGACCGCGCATTGAAGTCTCGGTGCTCGACGCCCTCGGTACGTTGCAACTCTACGTCTGGGTCGCCCTGCTCAATGCCGTGCTGCTGATTGCCTGGGCTCGTTACCAGCAGCGCAGGAGCAAAGGCTTCGCGCGTCGCCGAAAAGCGGCACCGGTGGTAGGTGACCATGGCTTGCAGGCAAGCTTTCGCCTGAGCAACGAGCTCCTGATGCAGCTGCGTCGGCCCGGGGTCATGGTGATCCACAATGACGAGGCCGGTGATATCAGCCAGGTGGTCACGGGTTATTTACGGCTCGATCAGTGCAATTACCAATAGATACCCGGGCAACTGAACGTACAGGGATTGGCGTCGATCGGTGAAAGCGCGCACTATCGAGGCAAATCCTGGCGAGTTGGAGGCCAGCTGTGACACAACGTATCGACCGCATTGCCCAATTGCTCAATTGCCCGGTCAAGGGCGAAGAAATGCGCCGGGCAATTACTGAAGCCCGCAAGGACTCTCTGCTGGATGACGACGATGAGGAGGATGACGACGAGCCATCCTGCGCGCCGGACGCTGGCGATGATCCCGACCCCCAGGCTTGACCCCTACCACCAGCTGCGATTGCTCTCCAGTTCGGCCCGGCATTGCTTGAGTTGCCAGCCGTAGTTTTTCGCCTGTTGCTCAACCTTGCGCGCCACCTGCATCAGCCAGGGTTTTTGCCGGTAACTCTGGCGGCTGAACCCGCCACGCCCCTCATGGTAGGCCAGGTACTGGCTGTAGGTATCCCACTTGGAAATCCCTAGCTGGCGCTGAGTGCCGGCGGCGTACCAACCGACGAACATCACCGCGTCGTCAAAATTGTCCCGCGAGCCGCCATTGCCGGTTGCGCTCTTGTACTCGCCCCACACCGGATCCTGCGCCTGGGCATAGCCATAGGCCGAGCTGACCCGACCCCAGGGAATCACCCACAGGAAATAGTCGCGAGGGGGCAGGGCGTCCTCCACGAAGCTGCTTTCCTGCTTGATGATCGCCATCGCCACATGAGGCGGCAGTCCCCAGGCTTGCTCCATTTTCAGCGTGTCTTCATACCAGTCGGGGTACTGGCGGTAGATGCTGCAAATGTTGCCCTGGTCCCGCGGCGGCGTGGTCGAACAGCCGGCCAGCAGGGCCAGGGCCATGAGTACTGCGAAAAACCGTCCGTGCAAAAATCACTCAATTGGCGACGGGCCAATCCTTGTTGGTTGAGAGGGGGTTTAAACATTTTCGCCTCCTGGGTTGCGGGCGAAACTGGATCCGGCCCCTCTGTGTGGCACGCAGCCGGTCAGATGTGCGTTGACCCGCTCGCGCTAAATCGAGCACTATCAGGTACCTTTTTTAGTACCTTGGAGTTTGCTCATGGAGCAACTACTCGCTAGCCGCTCAGTCAGCATCACCGAACTCAAGCGCAGCCCGAGTACTGTAATCGAGCTGGCGGGGTCTGAGGCTGTGGCAATACTCAATCATAACCGCCCCGCAGCTTATCTTTTACCCCATGCGGCTTATCAGGCGTTGCTGGAGCGCTTGCATGCCGCGCAAATACGCGAAGCGATAGCGGCCAGCCGGACTGACCCTCGGCCGGCAATAGACGCGGACACGATGTTCGCCGAGCTCGACGCGATCGTTGAGCAGGTCACGGCTGAACCAGGCCGTCCGTGAGGCAGTTGTCGTTCAGCGCCATGGCGCGCGACGATCTACAACACATTGCCCGCTATATCGCTCGAGACAATCGCACCCGCGCTCGAACCTTTGTTGATGAGCTGCGCCAGCGCAGTCTATTACTGATTGAGCAGCCGGATCTGGGCGTTGCGCGTGAAGACTGCGCCAAAGGTCTGCGCATGCTTACCCATGGACGCTACCTGATCTTTTATAGCGTGAGCGGGCAAGGCATCCTGATAGAGCGTGTTTTACACAGCGCGCGGGACCTCGGGCGTCAGTTCGCAATCGACGACCAGAACCTTTAGCGCACACGCAAGTCGCTATGATGAAGTCCCCTGCATGCAGATGCTCCCACAGCCCCAGTCAGTGAGACCTCAATGCCCAATCCATTGAACCCGCCATGCCAAGGTCGGCGGCAGCTCTTGCGGCTGGCGGCTTGTGCACCGGTGTTGGCCTTGCTCGGTCCACTGGCAGGCTGCTCGCGCAAGCCGCAGATGGACGCCACTTTCCTGCAGATCTGGAAAAGCCACGCCGAACTCAGCCGCGATCAGTGGGCGACGCGTATGGCGGCCATGGCTGAATTGGGCTGTGATGAGCTGGTGCTGCAGTGGGTGGGGTTGCTCGGCGGGGACGAGCCGGACTGGATGCTCCCAGACCCGGTGATGCAGGACCTGCTGGACACCGCCGGCGAGCATGGGATGAAAGTGCGTATCGGCCTGCCTTACGACAATGGTTGGTGGCAGGCGCTGTCGGCCACTGACGAGCCGACCCAGGCCGCGTTCTTCAGTGGGTCTTTGCAGGCGGCGAGTCGCTACATGCGCGAGGCGCCGTGGTCCGCGCATGAGCAGTTTGCCGGTTGGTACATCCCGTACGAAATCGAGCAGTACCACTGGACCGAACCCGCCCGACAGGAGCGCCTGGGCAAATGGCTGACGGCCTTGTCGGGGGTGTCGCAGAACGCCGGTCATGGTGTCCCGGCCATCTCCACCTACTACAGCACCCTGCAGACCGACGGCAGCCTGGTGCAACTGTGGCAATCGCTGCTGGCCCGCACCCAGCTGCGGCCCATGGTGCAGGACGGCGTGGGGGTGGCGGGCTGGAACAACCTCAAGGCGATCGAACCGCTGCTGCAGTACCTGCGTCAGCGCGGGGTGAAGTTCGAGGTGATTGTCGAACTGTTCGAGCAACTGCCGTCAGCGCGTAACGACGGCACTGACTTCAAGGCAGTTTCGGCAGACTACCCGCGGGTCCAGCGTCAGTTGGAGTGGGCCCAGACCACGGGCGCGGAACGCATCATCGCGTTTGCCGTCGATCCCTGGGCGACCGGTACCGACCCCCAGGCGCAACGCTTGCGCCAGCAGTGGCTCAAGGCGCGCTCCTGAGGTTGGCGCCAGCAGGGCTCAGAGTGAGCGCCCGATGATCTCGCGCATGATTTCACTGGTGCCACCGAAGATCCGCAGCGCCCGCGCATCGGCCCAGGCGCGGCCAATCCCGTACTCGGCGCTGTAGCCATAACCGCCATACAACTGCAGCAACTCGTCGAGAATCTGCCCCTGCATCTCGGTGGCATTGAGCTTGGCCATGGCCGCGACCACCGGGTCCAGGTTGCCCTCCATCAGTTGCAGCGCGCAGTCGTCGAGGAATACCCGGAGCATGGTCAGGCGAGCCTTGGCATCGGCCAGGACAAAGCGGTTGTTCTGGTAGTCGATGACGCGCTTGCCGAACACCTTGCGACCCCGGGTGTACTCCTTGGTCTGTTCGAGCATGCCCTCGGTCGACGCCGCGGCCCGCAGGGCGATGGCCAGGCGTTCACGGGACAGTTCGTGACTCATGTATTGGAATCCGGCATTCAATTCGCCGAGCAGGCAATCCACCGGCACCCGCACTTCATCGAAGAACAGCTCGCAGGTGTCCTGGGCGTGCTGGCCGATCTTGCGCATGGCCGGGCCCTTGCTGAAGCCGGGCAAGCCTTCTTCGACACAGAACAACGACAGGCCGCGAGCGCCCAGTTCGGGGTCGGTGCAGGCCAGTACGATCACCAGGCCAGCGTTGACCCCGTTGGTGATGAAGGTCTTCTGCCCGCTGAGCACGAAGTCCTCGCCATCGCGTACCGCACGGGTGCGGATCGCCTTGACGTCGCTGCCGGCACCGGGCTCGGTCATGGCAATCGCGCCGATGACCTCGCCGCTGGCCATTGCCGGCAGCCAGCGGTCTTTTTGCGCCTGGGTGCCGAGGTTCCAGAGATAAGGCGAGACCATGTCCGAGTGAATCGAGAAGCCGATGCCCAGGCAATTGGCCCGCGCCAGCTCTTCGATGACCACCACGGCGTGGCCGAAATCACCGTCGGCGCCATAGGGTGCCGGCAGCGCTGAATTGAGCAGGCCTTGCTCGCCGGCCTCTCGCCACAGTTCGCGCGGGGTCACCCCAGCGGTTTCCCATTGGTCGTAGCGCGGCACGATGCGCTCGGCGATGAAGCGTTGCACCTGCTCGCGAAACAGCAGGTGGTCTTCGCGGAATATCTTGCGCATGGGGAGGCCTATTTCGCGTAGAGGTCGGTGCTGCTCAGTTGCCCGCGTAGCACGGGCGCCGCAGCGCTGCCGGTGAGGAACAGGCTGTAGTGATCACCGGGCTTGAGTTGCGGCAACGCCAGTTTCTCGGCCGTGGCCTTGCCACAGCCGGCACTCAGTGACGCGCTCACCGGGTTGATGGCACGCGCAGCAGTGCTGAGTGGTGCTACGTCGGCAAACAATACCGGGCCGCCGTCAGTCACTGCCAGGCTGCCTTTGGGGCAATCGCTCGCCAGGTTGTAGAAGCGCAATTCGGCTTTCAGGGCGTCTTCGCTGCCGGCACTGTCGTCCAGCACCTGCAACTTGCCATCCTGCGGTACCAGAGTGTTGAAGCTGTCCGGCGCCACTTGCAGTTGGCCTGCGGGCTTGCCGTCGAGGGTCACGCTGAAGGCTTCGTTGCCCTTGACGATTGCATAGCTGCTGGCCAGTTGGCTTGGACCGATCGCTTGCACGGTGCCGTTGCTGATTTGCACCTTGAGGCTTTCGGCGCTCGGGTTGACCACCCGGACAAAGGCTGAGCCCGCCGGAGGGCGGGGCGCGTACAGCTGGGCCAGGACGCCTTCGGCCATGGCCGGGCCTGCCAGGCAAGTGCCCAGCAGCAGGGTGGCGCGAAGGGTAAAGGCACGCGGGTTCATGGTTGCTCCTTGGTGGGTTTCATGCGCGTTTCCCGGTATTGGGACTCCAGGCGCTTGCGGTCGACCTTGTCGGACACGTTGGTGGGGAACAGTCCGCAGGCCACCAGTTCCGAGGGCACCATGTAGTGCGGCAGGCGCTCACCTAGGGCTTGTTTCCAGTCGTGCAATTGCTCCGGCAAGGGGCCGATCACCCCGGGCTCCAGGGTTTCGGGGGAGGAGACGAAGCCGATCATGCGCACCAGGCTGCCATCGGGACGGCGCAGGGCAATCGTGGCGGCCGCGTGGACGCCTGGCAGGCTGGCCAGCGCGGCATCGATCTCACCCAGCTCGATGCGGTAGCCGTTGAGCTTGATCTGGTCGTCGCGCCGGCCATGGAAGTACACCAGGCCCTGCTCGTCGATTTCGCCAATGTCGCCGGTGCGATAGGCGCGCTTGCCGTTGTGCAGGAACAGGCTCTTGGCGGTCAGGTCAGGCCGCCCGAGGTAGCCACGCATGACGTGGTCGCCGGCGATGCAGATCTCCCCGTCGTCGAGGAATACCTCGGCATAGGGCTTGGCCCGGCCGATCGACAGCGGATTGCGCGCGCCGTCGAGGGGGCGCTTGATTTCGACCCAGGTGGTCGAGCAGGTCGCTTCGGTCGGGCCATAGGAATTGATGATGCGCGCGTCGGGAAAGCGCGCCCAGAGCTGCTCGGCCATGGCCGGCGACAGCGACTCGGCGCCGAACACGAATACCCCCAGCTGTGGCAGGTGGGCCTGGTTGAAATCGTCATTGAGGAACTGCTGGCGGACGAAGGCCGGCGTCGACGCCCAGACCTGCACCCCGGTATCGGCCAGGTAGCGCACGAAGGCGTCGGGCGCGGCGATGGTCTCCCGTGGGCAGAGTACGCAGGCGCCACCCAGGGCCAGCGCGCCACACAGGTCGAACAGTGAGAAGTCGAAGCTGAACAGCATTTGGTTCATGAACGCCGGACGCGGCCCCAATGCCAGGCAGTCGCGGATCCAGCTGGCGAACAGCGCGACGCTGTCGCGACCGATCTGTACGCCCTTGGGTTCACCGGTACTGCCCGAGGTGAACATGATGTAGGCGATGCCCGGCTCCGCCAGCGGCGCGCAGACTGCGGCACCTGCTTCAAAACGATTGAGGGTGGCGTTGTAGCACTGGGCGGCGGCGACCCGTTCGGTGATCAGCTTCAGGCGCTCAGGTGGGTTGATGCTGTCGACGGGCACGTAGGTGATGCCCAGGCGCAGGCAGCCGAGCATGGCCACCACAAACTCGATCTCCTTGTGTCCGCTGATCACCAGCGCGTGGCCCGGCAGCACGCCAGCCGCCCGCGCGCGGTGCTGCCAGGCATCGGTAGCCGCCAGCAACCCGGCCCAACTGATCTGGTGCTGGGCGTCGCTCAACGCGGACTGCGTGGCGGCCTGATCCTGTTCGGCGAAATCACATCGATCAAAGTCAAAATACATACAGCCCCCTGAGTAGTGAGGGACGGCGTGGGCCGTCAGGCTTTCTGGTTTTCCTCGACAAAGGCGGCCAGAGCGTTGACCGACTCCAGGTGTTCTTCGATTTCGGTTGGTGGAACCTTGCAGCCAAAGGCGGCCTGCACCGCCAGCACGATATCCACGGCCGTCAGCGAGTCGACCAGGCCGGATTCGATCAGCAGATCGTCCGGTTCAACGGTGGACTGGATCACGTTGGCGACGATCTCGCCGAGTTGGGTTACGAGTGCTGCATTGGGTGTGCTCACGAGGTCATGCTCCGCTAGTCATTGATCAGAATTGGAAGTACAGGAAGCGCGCTTCCTTGTGCAGGTTCATCAGGCACAGGAACAGCAACGCCGCCAGGATCACCAGCCATTTGAACGTCGGGGCCCAGCGCAGGAAGGCCGGTCCGTTCGGCTGCGCCTTGGCCAGTGCCGGTGAGAAGGTGCCCATGATCTGGTGCGAGTTGGGCAGGAACCAGACCACGCACAGCAGGGCGATGATATGGAAGATAGCAAGGTGGCGGCCCATGAACATCCGCCAGGCGTCGCCCCAGGCGATCTGCGCCGGGTAAACCACGTTCGGCAGGCTGTCGAACCCGCGCAAGCCCAGCATGCCCTCCACCAGCCGCAGCGCATCCTGGGTGTCCTCGGCGCGGAAGAATGCCTGGGCGATGATCACCACGGCGAAGGTCAGCAGGACGTAGCCGGCTTCCTTGAGGCGGTTGTCCTTGCGCGCGGCGACCGGTGTGCGGCCCACCACGAAGATGCGCCAGGCGTGGTTGATCGACAGGTAGGCGGCGTGCATCAGGCCGAAGATCAGGTACTGCAACCCGGCGCCGTGCCAGATGCCGGCCAGGCCCATGGTGAAGGCGGTTGGCAGGATGATGGTGGCGGCAAACCCGCCCAGGCTCGACACGCCCTGGGTGCCCACCGGCAGGTTGCGCTTGGTGCGGTAGCGCGACACCGCCATGGCCACCGGGTAATAGAGGTAGGCGGTCAGGTAGCGGGTCAGGGTCATGTGCCAGCGCGCCCAGAACTCGATGATGCTGCTGGCCTTGTACGGCGAGTTGAAGTTCAGCGGGAAGCGGATGCCGAACATCTTCGCCAACCCCAGGGCCATGTCCGAGTAGCCGGAAAAGTCGAAGTACAGCTGCAGTGCATAGGCCAGGCCCGTGCCCCAGGCGGCCCAGAACTGCAACTCGCCCGGTTGGGCGAAACCGGCATCGGCGTAGGGTGCGATCGGGTCGGCCAACAGCACTTTCTTGGCCAGGCCGATGACGAACAGCATGCCGCCGACGCTGAGGTTCTCGGCGTTGAAACGGTAGGTTTCGCGCTTGGCGAACTGCGGCATCATTTCCTTGTGATGCAGGATCGGCCCGGCGATCAGGTGCGGGAAGAAGGTGACGAACAGCACGTAGCTGAGCAGGCTGCGTTCCTTGACGATGCCGGCGCGGCAATCGAGCAGGAAGCCGATCTGGGTGAAGGTGAAAAACGAGATGCCCAGCGGCAGGATGATGTCGTCCAGCCGACCGCTGCCAAACCCCCAGTCGTGGGCGAAGTTCATCAAGGTGACGAAGTACTTGTAGTGGATCAGCAGGGCGATGTCCGCCGCCACCCCGACCGTGGCCACGGCCAGTTGCAGGCGTGGTCGGTGGGCGGTGCTGAGGATGACCTGGCTGATCGCATAGTTGAAGGCGATCGAGCCGATCAGCAGCATCACGAACTGCGGGTTCCACCAGCCGTAGAACACCAGCGAGGTGATGCACAGCCATACGGCGGCCATCCGCGGGCTGATGGCGCTGAACAGGTAGTGGGCCGCCAGGGTGACCGGTAGAAACAGGAAGAGGAAGAGATAGGAGTTAAAGAGCATGGTCGTCCTGTTGCTTAGGCAATGTGGCCAGCACGGCGCGTTCGTCGGCCGTCAGCGGCAGGGATAGGGCCATCTCGGAAAACTCCCAAATGACCAGCTTGAGGCTGGTAGGCCATTTGTCACGTTTGGCCAGGGCGGCGAGCAACGCGCCGGAGAACTGGCCACCGTCCATGCTCTGGTTCCACACCTGGCGGCCCAGGGTGATCCCCAGGCGTTCGGCAAACTCACTGCGCCGGCCGTTGGAGCTGCCGGCCAGCAGCACTTCCACGGGAGGCGTGTCATCCAGCAGGCCGCCACTGCGCAGCGGTTCGATACTCACCGGCTGCGCCATGTCGAGGGCGGGGCGCCAGGCCGGGCTGGCCTGTTCCAGGCCGGCCAGGCTGATCAGGTCGCCCATGCGCGGCACGGCGGGGCCTGGGGGCGAAACGTTGAACGCCTGGCTGCCCTTGCTCCCCAGCAGTTCCACGGCCTGCGTCCCGACCACTTCGGCGGCTGCTTGAGCGCCGACTGCCGTCATGTGTACATCGGTGTGGAAAAAGCGCGGCTCGTTGCCTTGGGCCAGTGCGGGAAAAAGGTCGCTGTGGGGTACGCCGGCACGCGCCAGGCGGGCTTGCCAACCCTGCAGGCGGGCCTGCAGTTGGGTGCTCTGTTGCAGGCCGCAAAGGCCTTCGGTCTGCACCCGCGACTTGTCTGGCACCGTCACCACCAGCACTTGCAGGCCGTGTGCACGCAGGTCGCCGACCCAGTGCTGCATCAGGCGCACCCGGGCTTCATAGGCGTCGTGCACCCCGGGTTGCGCGCGCAGGCCGTCGCGATAGAACAACCAGTTCGGGCAGCCCTGGACCACCTGCGCGCCCAAGTCACCGAAGAAGCGATAACGCACCGCCGAGCTGATGGTGTCTGCCTCGTCCTGCAGCGGCAGTTTCATCACGTGCCCGAGCACCTGGCCGGCCGAACCGTCAACCCAGGCCGAGGGCTTGAGTTGTCCTGGCTCGAGCTTGGCGTGCAGCAGCATCCAGATGCCCACCGCCTGCCCGACCAGCAACAGGCCGATGATCGCGGCGGCGCTCATGCGGTGCGAGACTGGCTTTTGCTCGTTTGCCATCGATCAGCGTCCCAGTGCGCCATGCAGGCGTTGGCGCCAGGCGCTGTCGCTCATGATCGAGGCGTTGTCCCACATGCCCGACGCTTGCGGACCGTAGGCGTAGCTCGGCTCGAACATTTGCCACACCAGCACCTGCGGTGGGTTTTTCTTGAAGTCGGCTGATTCCAGGTATTCCAGGAGCATGGTCCAGTGGCCGATGTTGCCCGGCTTCCAGTTCACCGACACCGGGCGGTCGAGGGCATTCGACAGTTTCTGCGGGAAGCCGAAGTATGGCTGCACCATGCTGTGCCCGGTGACATGCACCGGTGCCGGTGCGGCATCCAGCAGGCCGCCGGTGGTGTCCTGGCGGCGCACGACAAAGGTTTCGCGGCCGGTGGCCTTGCGTTGCTCTTCGGTCAGGAAGCGCTCGGCGAGGTCGCCATAGCGACGCTCCTTGAACTCGCTGCCCAGGGCCATGCCGGTGCCGGGATTGCCCTTGAGGTTCGGCACGTCGCGCTTGATCTGCTCGGCAGTGGCCACGGCGGTGGCGTCGGCGGCGGGCTGGGTCCAGTGCTGGTCGGTGCGGTAGAACACGTCCTTGCCCGAGTTCTTCAGTTGGCTCAGTACGGCGGCGTCGTCGAACGTCGAGATACCGGCCTGCTTGAGCTTGCCGAGAATCGTCTGGTAGCGCTGTTTGACTTGCGGGCTCAGGGCTTTGTCGGCCGGTAGCTTGTCTTGATAGAACAGGGTCTTGTCCGGCAGCAGCAGGACCTGCAGTTTCACGCCACGGGCGGCCAGGGCCTGGCGCGCGTCATTGATCAGCGCGGTGTTGGCGTCGATGGCCTTGTTGTCGACCACGGTCAGGCTGCCCCAGCCCGGAAACAGCCAGCCATCGCTGCCGCGAATCACCAGCGCGGAGTCTTCGGCGTGCGCGCCGGCCATCGACAGAGCCAGCGTCATGCCGAGCAGGGGGGCGCCCAGGCGTTTGAGTGGTTGGGTGACCAGGCGTGCAAGTGACATGGCAAAGGTCCTTATGACTAGGGGGCTCAATAGGAAAAAATCAGGTTCATGAACAGCCCTTTGGCCCGTTCCGTAGCACCACCGCCAATTGGGTAGCGGTACTGCATGGACCAGCTCAGGGAGGAGCGTGGAGCGTTGTAGTGGTCTTCGCGGAACCAGTAGCGAACCGCGACGCCGGGGCCGACCCCCATGGACCACGAGGTGGCGTCATTGGTCAGTGACCAGTCCTGGCTGACGTTGCTCAGGTCGATCTGATCGTTTTTACCGAAGTCCAGGCCGGTGGCCTGGTCTTTCTGCCAGATCCAGTCCACGGCCCCGACGATGTGCGGGAACACCACCACGTTGGGCCCCAGTTGGTCGAACCGCAGGCTGCGACCGACCCGCAGCTCACTGCTGGCGAACACTTGCTGGCGCTTGAGCTGGCCATCGGTCTTGGCCAGTTGCCGGGTACGGCTGCCCTGGTTGTCCACGTCATAAGCGGTGAAGGTCGCGTCGTTGTCTTCCCAGGAATACCCCAGCTGTGCGTAGCCATCCATGGTGAACCAGTTGGATTCATTGGTGCGCAGCTCAGTGCCTTTGTAGAACCCGTAGGTGATGTACGAGAGCCAGCCGCCAGCATCGCTGTCCAGTTGATAGCGGGTGAGCATGCCGTTGATTGCCGGACTGTTGGTGGCGTTGGCTTCCTGGATCGCATTCTGGATCGCGCATTGGTCGCCGCGCTTGGACGGGTAGACGGTGCCTTCACGGGTCGCCGAGCCGAGGAAAAACCGGCGCTCCAGGCCAAAGGTGAAACCGGTATCGGCCAGCATGTAGCGCACCCCCAGTGAGCCGATGGTGCTCGGGAAGCCGGAGGTGGTACTTGAACCGTTGGTGCGGTCATTGCTGTCGCGGTTGTCGAGGGTAGTCCTGCCACTGCAGGGGTCGACGAACTGGCTGGACTCGAACTCGCTGCCTTCGTCATACAGGGTGTTGGTCAGCCGCCCGTAGACCTCGAGAATACCGTTCTGGTCATTGAACTGGGTGGGTCGCCAGTACAGCTCGGAGGTGCTGAACAGCGAATCACCTGCGGTACTCAAGCCGGCACCGCTGCTGTTGGTGGTGGGTTGTGCCCCGCGATAGCCGAGCGACACGGTCGCGCCCCATTCACGATCCAGTCCGGCAATGGCGCCACGGGTGTTGTAGCGCTGTTGGTCATCCAGTTCGAGTTGGTTGGCGTCGGCCATGTCGATGGCTTTCTTGAGTTTCTTCACGGCTCCCGGGTTGTCGCCCATGGCCGACTGGGCATAGGCCTCGTTGAGGATCACCGTCGGCGGCGCCTTGCCGGTGGCCCGTGCGGCGCTGAAGTCCTGGAGCGCGAGGTCCGGCTGGCGATTGCGCTGGCGCACGTAGCCGCGCTGCATGAACAGGTCGGCGTCGTTTGGCGAAGCGGCGAGGGCGCGGGTCAGGCGCTGCTCGGCCTCGGCGGCCTGGGCCGCGTTGCCCGAGGCCAGGGACGTGGTCAACAGGCGCTGATAGTCGGGGTTGTCCGGTGCTTGTTCCACGGCCAGGCGCGATTGCCTGATTGCTTCCTGATAGTCCTGCCGGCCATAGGCGGCGTAGGCTTCGGTGGCAGGGCCAGCCGGACCGGTGACCTGGTCGGAGGGCAACAATTCGCACTGGGTGCCATAGGGTGTGTCATGGCACGACTGGGCAGGCGCGGGGTAGAGCGTGGTGGTCAGCTTGGCCGCTGGCTTGTTGTCCTCGGCGAGGATTTCCCGGCGCTTGAGGGCGGCCTCGTCGCTGGCGTCCATCGGCCCGAGCAGTTGTTCGGCGCGGGCGGTGTCACCTGAAGCCAGCGCACCGTCGATTGCGATCAGGCGCACGTTGCGGCGTTGATCGTCGTCCAGCCAGTCCTGGGCCATGGCCTCGTCGAAGTCGCCACGGGCTGAGTCTTTCTTGCCCTGGAGCTGGCGCAGGTAGGCACGCATCACCAGCATCACGGTGTTTTCGTCGTTCTGTTCCAGAGCCTCAGTGGCCGCCTGCTCGGCGGCGGCGGGCTGTTTATCCTGGAGCAAAGCGGTGACCAGCAACAGGCGCTGGCTGGTGAGGTCCGGCGCGAGGTTCACGGCCTCGCGGGCCAGCCTGGCCGCTTCGGCGGGCTGGTTGGTGATCAGTGCCTGGTAGGCCAGTTGGGTCGGCCGTACGGCCATGCGCCGCTGCAACATGGTGCGGCGGGCCTCGATGTCGCTTTTGTTCGGCGGGTTCAGGGCAATCACCTGGTCGGCGGCGCTCACCGCCTCGGGCCATTTCTCCTGGGCCTCCAGCGCGTCGAGCCAGAGCAGGGCCCACGTACCCTGGCTGGGGTCGGCGCGAAAGGCTTGCTCGCCATCCCGGGCGGCGGCGGGCATGTCGCCGGCGTTGTAGGCGGCATACCCTTTGGTTGCCAGCGGGAAGCCACGCTGATAGGCCGCCGACGGTCCGCGGCCGGTGGCGGCGGCTGTCTTGGGTTGCAGGTTTTTCACGGTGGCGCGTAACGCCGGATCGTCAACGCCGCGTTTGATCGCCGCCTGCGCGGCCTGGCGTGCCTGAGTGATGCGTCCGAGCTTTTGCAGGGTATAGACCTGCAACAGGTTCAGGCGCACCACATCGGGCCGCAGTTTCAGCGCGGCATTCACCTGCTCCAGCGCATCACGGTAACGGCCGGCCTGGTAACTCTTGTACGCCAGGTCCGCCTGTTGCCAGGCTTCGCCCTCCAGGGGCGCCTCATAGGCGGCGGCCGACACCGGCAGCGGCAGGAGCGTCGAGCTGCAGAGCAAGGCCGCGGTGAGCAGAAGTAAACGCGAAGTAGGGATCATGGCGTCTCTGAGGAGCGTTGTTCAGTGGGACCGGCAGCAACTGGCTGGCCCGTGTCGTTCTGGAAGGAGATCGCTTCGCTCAGGGTGGCCTGGTCGAGGTAGCCGTGCTCGAGCAGGATCTGCCCCAGGGGCTTGTGTTCGGCGGCCTGGGCTTGCAGTGCCTTGTTCAGGGACTCCTGGTCGATCGCCCGCCAGGACATCAACAGATCCCCCAGGCGCAGGCGTTGCTGGACCAGTTGGTCGGAGGACGGGAAGTCATGCATGGTCTTGTCCCAGACCAACTGCTTGCCGAGGAACAGATGGCCCAGGTACAAGCGCCAGGCCCGCGCGGCGGCCATGGCATTGATGAAGTTGCCGATGATCATCCGCGGTGCCGACAACAGCGCGTGTTCCCAGCCATACAGGCGACCGACGAAGTAGCCGCGCTGGAGTACTCGCAGGCTCAACAGGATGCCGTTGGCCCACATCAACTGCATCAGCCCGCTGTGGGGGCTGAACACCGATGGGTAGTAGGTCGTCCACCAGTCCATCGAGGTCATCACCATGAACAGCAGGTGCTGGGCGAGCAGGATGTAGGCAACAATCGCCACGAAGGAAGTCACCAGGCCTTTGCGGTCGCGATATAGCAGGTACTTGGTCGCCAGCGAACCTTCCCAGCCAACCTGGCTCCAGCCCTGCAGGCCGATCCCCAGGGTCCAGCGGGCCTTCTGCCGATAGGCGGTGCGGAAGGTATCGGGGAAGTATTCACGTACGCCGAGCGGCATATGAATCGCGACCATCTTCGCTTTACCGTGGCCGAACCACTTGGCGCGTCTGGCGATGTAGTCGACCGGGAATTTACCGAAGATCTGCTTCATGCCGCGCCGTGCCAGGCGCGCACCGATGTCGTAGTCCTCGGTGAGGGTGGCGGTGTTGAACGGCTGGTTGTTGGTCTCCGCCGAGAGTTCGAGCAGGGCCTTGCGCGAGAAACAGGTGCCGACGCCTGCTGACGGGACCATTTTCGACATGCTTTCACGCACCACCAGGTCCTTGGTGTGCCACTCGGCGAATTCATCCATGTAGGTACCGGCCACCAGTTCATACCAATCCCGTTCCAGGGACGTGACTGGCAGTTGGATGAAGTCGATGCGCGGCAGCAGGTAGTTGAAGTAGTGCAACTCCAGGTGGTGCAGCACGTCTTCGCTGTCATGCAGGACGACCCCGGCAAACGGCTCGGGCTGGCGCAGGTCCTGGGCGAAGATCGCCTGGATGATCCAGTTCAGGCAGTCGGCCTTGCAGGTCGGGCCATCGTGGGGGACTTCGACGCGGATCAACTGCTTGTAGCGCCGACGCATGCGTTCCACTTCTTCAATGGTGCGTGCGTCGTTGCAGTAGGTGCCGACGAAGATGGAGTAATTCTTGTACTCCAGCGACCCGACCATGTTCTCGAGCATCGGCGCGATCACGTCGTACTCGAGCCAGGCCGGGATCATGATCGCCAGCGGTTGCTCGCGCTTGGAGCGCAGTTGTTCGGCCGTCAGCGCCTTGTAGCGGCGCTTGACCATCAGCGAACGGTACGCCTGGCGTGCCCAGAACCAGACATCGATGAACAGGTCATCAAGGCTGGAGAGCATGATCAGCACGCCCACGATGACCGTCACGATCTCCAGGATGTGGTAGTAGTCCGCAAGCAGATACGGCAGGTAGAGCGAGGACATGAGCTGTTCCCGTGGTCGTTACAAGCCTTGTTTCTTTTTGTGGCGACGCGCCAGAACACCCAGTACCAGCAAACCGAGCAGGGCCGCAGCAAACAGCGGCAGGGCCCACGCCAGGTACTTGCGCCACTCATGGAACGGCGATTCGCCAAGGCCCATCGACTGGACCAGCCCAGGCTCGGAGGTATCGACCCACGTCAGCGGACCGTCCACACCCAGCACTACGGCGTTGCCCTGGTTGAACACGAACGGTGCCCCCGGGGTCAGCACCTGGTCGCCCAAGGCATACCAGACCACCCCGTGCTGGCTGTTCGAGTCGACCACCGACGCCGCGCTCAGCGGTTGCGGACCGGTCAGGTCAAGCAGGCGTTTGTCGTCACCACCGGCACGCAAGCGCTGCAGGTCTTTGACATCGATCAGCGGCTTGGCCCCTTCCAGCGGCACATCCAGTGACAGGAATGGCTTGCTTGGTTTGAACGGCTGGCTGCTGTCGGCCAGGGTCAGTTCGGCATTGACCGGTGATATCGATGCGGCGCTGGCCAGGCGAATGATCTGGCGCAGGTTGGCCGCCGGGGTATCCAGGGCGGTCTTCGGCACGATTACCTGGGCATTGCCTGCCAGCAATGGCAGCAGGCCGACGAAGGTGCCGTCCGGCTCGGCATCGGAGGAGCGCAGGTAGCTGCTCGGCAACACGTTGACCGGATACCCCTGGGGAATTTCGGCGCAGTTTGGCGAGACCGGCTGGCGCTGGAAGCGCACCTGCAGGTTGTTGGTCACCCCCAGGGCATAGCCCGGGACACGGGCGGTCAGGCGCTCGGGTTTGCCGTCGGCCTTCAGTTGCTTGGCACTGAGCAGGACCCCGTTCCACAGCACCGAAGCCACCGGCAGGGTGATCGACGCCCCTGGTGCGGCGGCTACATCCAGAATCAGCTCGCCGGGCATCCGGCCCTGGACGGCCACCGCGCTCAGCGGGAATACGGCGTTCCACTCGCCACGGGTCACCACATCAAACGCGGTGGTCGAGCCACCGAGTGTGCCGACACGCAGTTCACGGTCACTGCCGTCCCCGGTTTCACCGGCTTGGTGAATGGTTGCCTCGGCGGAAACAAGCACGTTGCGCCAATGTGAGTCGAACACTCCGGCGGCCTTGGCCCCGGCGTCGGCGGCCACGCTGATCACGGCTTGATGGCCGAGGCTGGTCAGTTGAATCTGCTGGCTGCCCGGGACTTTCTGGGCGGCGCTGGCATGCCGGCTACGCCATTCTCCCAGGGCCTTGACCGCGTCTTCATCGTTTTGCAATTGATCGCGCAGGGCATCCAGCGCGGTGTTGATCTGGCCGACCAGCGCGGCGTCGGCAATTGCCAGGTCAGCCCGGGTCGCGGGTGCGTCGAGCACCAGCAAGGCGCCGAGTTCGGCGGCGTTGGCCAGGGTGTGGCGGTCTTTGCCTGTCAGCGCAGAGAACGGCGCGACCGTGCTCAAGGCGGCAGGAATGTTCAGTTGGTCGATAGCGACCACGTCGCCCACGGCCGGGAAGGCTTTGACCTGGGCCTGTTTGGCGTTGCGTTCCAGGGCCACGCCCAGGCGCCAGGTGCTGTCGAAACTGGCTTGCTCAAGCTTGCCGGCGGCGATCAGGATCACCGGTTTGCCCGGCAGCGTGCTCCAGGCATCGGCCAGGGTATTCAGGCCACGCATCGAATAGCGATAGGTCAGCGCAGTGTCGGGCGACAGGGTCAGTACATTGCTGCTCTGGCGGGTGGGCTCGCACAGGCGTTGGCCGCTGGGCGAGCTCCAGTCGATGGTGAAATCGACAAAACCGGACTCATGACGCCGGGCTTCGACTGGCAGCAGCCTAGCCAGGTCCCCTGCGCGTTCGGTCACGCTCTGGGTATGCAACGGGCGACCGTCGACCGACAGGCGCAGGGCCGCGGGAGCTTCTTCGCCCTTGATGAAGTTGCCCTGGATGTTGATCGAGGCCGCATCCAGCGCAACGCCTTTGGGCACTGGCAGGTAGAACGACTGGTGGTTGTCGCTTTCCTGCAGCACCACCGGGTTGGTGATGCCCATGTCGGCCAGCGAAACGCTGCGCTGCACCCAGTCGTCCTGGGCCAGTGTGCGCAACGCATCGCTGCCGGGCGATGCCATGGCGAACAGCGGCGCGGCGAAAGGTGCGACGAGTACGACCTGCTTGAGGAGGGTGAGGCACAGCTGGCGATTCGTAGGAGTATTCATGCGTGGTTATCGGCCGCATCTGAAAGGTGAAAGTTCACGACTGCCCTGCGCATTCACGTCCTCGGTAGGTGGCGTGAGTGCCGGGCAAGCGAATTACACGGGCTCAGTGACGGTGCTCAGCTTGGACGCAAGCTGGAATACAGACCTGACAAACGGGCCGGCATGAGCTCGAACAATAACTGGCAGTGCAGGAGGGGCAAATGGCCATTGGTTGTCCCTGTGGCAGCTTTGGATCCATCCCCGCATTGGCAACCACACTGTGGCGTGCCGTAACGTATTGTGTCAATATTTTGGTGTAATTTTTATTATTTTGCGCGCCTTTGGTTTGGCGCGCCGTAATTTTGACTATTCAGTTTAGCCGATGGTCGGGCGGATTGCCGGGATGGGTGGATCAAACTCACTGAATTGGCGGCCGGTGAGTGCCGAAATGATCCGTGTTGTGGCGTGTCCGTCACCGTAGGGATTGACGCTGTGAGCCACCCGTTGATAGTGCTCGGCGTCGTCGAGGAAGGTCTGCACGGCGCTGACAATGCGCTCCTTGCGAGTCCCGACCAGTGTCACCGTTCCGGCACTCACCGCTTCCGGGCGCTCGGTGGTGTCGCGCATCACCAGCACCGGTTTGCCGAGGTGCGGGGCCTCTTCCTGAACACCGCCCGAATCGGTGAGGATCAGGTAGGCACGGCGCATGAACCAGACGAAATCCAGGTAATCCAGCGGCTCGATAAGGTGGATGTTGGGCAGGCCGGAAAGGGTCGACATCACGACGTCGCGCACCTGTGGGTTCAAGTGCACCGGGTAGACGATCTGCACATCCTCACGCTTGGCCAGCTCCGCCAGGGCCGAGCAGATCTGGATGAAACCAGCGCCGAAATTCTCGCGGCGGTGACCGGTCACCAACACCAGGCGTTGTGCCGGGTCGACCCAGGCATAACGCGCGGCCAGGCTGGCCTCCATGTCCGGGTTGTGGTCGAGTTTGCGCAGCGTCAGCTCCAGGGCATCGATCACCGTGTTGCCGGTGACATAGATACGGCCTTCGAGGTTTTCCTTGAGCAGGTTGTCGCGCGAGGTCACGGTCGGTGCGAACAGCCATTTGCCCATGACGTCGACCACGCGCCGGTTCATTTCCTCGGGAAACGGCTGGGTCAGGTCGCCGGTGCGCAAGCCAGCCTCGACATGCCCGATCGGGATGCGCCGGTGGAACGCGGCCAGGCTGCAGGCGGTTGCCGTGGAGGTATCGCCGTGCACCAGCACACAGTCGGGCTTGACCTCTTCGAGCAGGGCATCGACCCGGGTCATCAAGCGCGCGAACAGGCCATTGAGGGTTTGTCCTGGGAGCATCACGTCCAGGTCGTGGTGGGTCTTGATATCAAATAACTGCAGCACCTGGTCGAGCATGTGCCGGTGTTGGCCGGTGGTGCAGACAATGCTCTCGATGCCTTCGGTACCGGCCAGGCCATGGACCAATGGGGCCATCTTGATGCCTTCGGGGCGGGTGCCGAACAACGACAGGACTCTCATGTTTTCTCTATCTCCATACAGGGAATGACCCCCGGCATGCCGTCCCTTGGGGTACGCCATGGTCAGGGTCGAAGCAAACGACGCCTGTTGCTGCGCTTGACTGCTACTTCCGTGAGCTGCGCAGCCCTTCTTATGTTGGTGGTCGCCGGACGGTTTTTGTTCCGCAGGCAGCATGAAAGGTTTTTTTGGGCGGGCACGGTGAGTCGGTTCAAGGTCTGATCGGCCAGCGCGGTCGAGTGTATGTCCTGTGCTGGCCTGGAACCGCTCGACAAATATATTTCCAAATGTAACAAGTCTAAATGCTTAATGCTTTGTGCATGATTTTGCTCTTCGAAGGTATTGAAAATCTCCTTCAGTAATATTTTATGATAATGAAATTATCACCCAGTATTTTCTCATTTTAATTCTCGAAACATTCGCGTCCAATCTTCTTTGCCGTTGTTTTAATGTGGGTATTGACGGCGTGAACTTTTTTCTTTGACGCCAACTTTTTGCTGGTTAGTATCCTTGTAAGCGAACCGTTTTCAGTGTGCTGGGAAGTTCTATCACGACGGTTTTTGCTTACTTCTTGCAGCTTTTCAAAGGCGTGCTGGATACGTTTTACGAAAGGATGCGATTCCCGATGACGGGCAAAAGACAGGGAGCGTCTACGGTGATCAACCCCCTCCGCAAGCGCTGGTTCCTCCGCTTGATGCCCTTGCAGCATGGCGCTGCAACTCCCCTGTGCAAGTCCAACTTCCCACGTGCTGGCCAGGTTAAACACCTGGCACCCAGTGAGCGCTCCGGTGTGGGTTGAGTACTACTTCTGGATTAAAACTTTTACATAACTTTCGCTTATACGAATGCTCAGCCTCTGTTTAAGAAGCTGCGCACGCGTTCGAGTCGATTTTGTTATGGGATTCGACTAGCTGAAATAAAAAACAGGTGTGCGATGAAGAATATTGTAATTGTCGACAAGGCGACGGGGGCGGCGACCGAACAAACGTTCGGTAATGTCGCCCTGAACGGAACCAGTATTGTAAAAGTGCCCATTAGCCCGAGCAGCGTCCAGTCGATGCAGCAGTCGGGCAAGAATCTGGTCATCACCCTGAAGTCCGGTGGCACGGTCACGGTCCAGAACTTCTTTGTGGTCGGCAGCGATGGCGAACCCAACCAATTGGTCCTGGAGGACAACGACGGAACCCTGTTCCTGGGGAGCTACTCCTCGCCGTATTCCGGTTTTACCTTTGGCGAAATCGGCACCCTTGAAGACCTGATGGCCGCTACGGCGGCGGGCAGCACCACGCCAGACTGGCTGGCGTGGGGGTTGAGCCTGCTGGGTGTCGGCGGTGCCGCAGCAATATTCTTTGGTGGTCATGGCGGCAGCGGTGGCGGTGGCAGTGACCCCGACTCGACGCCTCCAGACGCCCCTACCGGCCTGGCTTTCGACACCACCGGCGCGGTACTCAGTGGTCGCGGCGAACCGGGTTCGACGGTGACAGTCAAGGACGCCAGTGGCCGCGTTATCGGCACGGGCACGGTCGGCGCTGATGGCAACTTCCAGGTCAACCTGGACACCCCGCAAACCAATGGTGAAACAGTCGAGGTCAGCCTCACTGACGCTTCGGGCAACGTCTCTGCTCCCGGCACCATCACCGCGGGCGACACCACAGCCCCCGCCGCACCGAGCGATCTGGCCGTCAGTGCTGATGGCAGTACCGTCAGCGGCAAGGGTGAACCCAACACCACGGTCACCATCAAGGATGCCAATGGCAATGTGATTGGCACCGGCACCGTCGGCGCCGATGGCAACTTCGTCGTCACCTTGACCCCAGCGCAAACCAACGGCGAAACCCTGACGGCCACCTTGACCGACGCGGCGGGCAACATCTCGCCACCGGCCAGCGTTGACGCCAGCGACACCAGCGCTCCGGCGGCCGCGACTGATCTTGCCGTCAGCACCGACGGCAACACCGTCAGCGGTAAAGGCGAACCCAACACCGTCGTCACCATCAAGGATGCCGACGGCAACGTGATCGGCACCGGTACAGTCGGCGCCGATGGCACCTTCGTGGTCACGCTCGACACCCCGAAAAACCACGGTGAAACCCTCACCACGACGCTGACCGATGCCGCCGGCAACGTGTCCGCGCCAGCGGACGTCATCGCCCACACCGTCGTCGTCGAAGAGCGGGACATCACAGCTCCCGATGCCCCGACCGACCTGGCTGTCATGGCCGATGGCACCACCGTCACCGGTAAAGGTGAACCCAACACCAGCGTCACCATCAAGGATGCCGATGGCAACATCATTGGTACCGGAACAGTCGGTACCGATGGCAATTTCGAAGTTGTGCTGACTACGCCACAAACCAACGGCGAAACCCTGACCGCAACACTCACCGATGGCGCAGGCAACGTCTCGGCCCCGGCGACTGTCGTCGCGGACGACTCCACCGCCCCTGCACCACCGACCGACCTGGTGGTGAGCGCCGATGGCACCACCGTCACCGGTAAAGGCGAGCCAGAAACCACGGTCACCCTCAAGGATGCCGATGGCAACGTCATCGGCACCGGCACCGTTGGCACCGACGGCACCTTCGAAGTCGTGCTCACCACCCCACAAGTCAACGGCGAAACTATCGCGGTAACGCTGACCGACGCTGCAGAAAACGAATCAGGCCCGACCCAAGTAACTGCTCCGGACATCGATGAGACGGATGCTGATGCGGACGCTGATGCGGATGCTGATGCCGACGCCGACGCCGACGCCGACGCTGATGCGGATGCTGATGCCGACGCCGACGCCGACGCCGATGCTGACGCGGATGCGGATGCGGATGCGGATGCGGATGCGGATGCGGATGCGGATGCGGATGCCGATGCCGATGCTGATGCTGATGCTGACGCCGACGCCGACGCCGACGCCGACGCCGACGCCGACGCCGACGCCGATGCCGATGCCGATGCGGATGCCGACGCCGACGCCGACGCCGATGCCGACGCCGATGCCGACGCCGATGCGGATGCGGATGCGGATGCGGATGCCGATGCTGACGCGGATGCCGATGCCGATGCCGATGCCGATGCCGATGCCGACGCGGATGCTGATGCTGATGCGGACGCCGATGCCGACGCGGATGCCGATGCTGACGCCGACGCCGACGCCGACGCCGACGCCGATGCTGACGCAGATGCTGATGCTGATGCGGACGCCGATGCTGACGCCGACGCGGATGCCGATGCCGACGCGGATGCGGATGCTGATGCCGATGCCGATGCCGATGCTGACGCCGACGCGGATGCCGATGCCGACGCGGATGCTGATGCCGATGCCGATGCCGATGCTGACGCGGATGCGGATGCGGATGCCGACGCGGATGCTGATGCGGACGCCGATGCCGACGCCGATGCGGATGCGGATGCGGATGCCGACGCCGACGCGGACGCCGATGCCGATGCCGATGCCGATGCGGACGCCGATGCGGATGCTGACGCGGATGCCGATGCCGATGCTGACGCCGATGCGGATGCGGATGCGGATGCCGATGCGGATGCCGATGCGGATGCCGACGCCGATGCCGATGCGGACGCCGATGCCGATGCTGATGCTGATGCTGATGCTGATGCTGATGCTGATGCGGATGCCGATGCTGATGCTGATGCTGATGCTGATGCCGATGCCGATGCTGATGCTGATGCTGATGCTGATGCCGACGCGGATGCGGATGCTGATGCGGACGCCGATGCCGATGCCGACGCCGATGCGGATGCGGACGCCGATGCGGATGCCGATGCTGATGCCGATGCTGATGCCGATGCGGATGCTGACGCCGACGCCGACGCCGACGCCGACGCCGATGCCGATGCTGACGCGGATGCCGATGCGGATGCGGATGCGGATGCGGACGCCGATGCCGATGCCGATGCCGATGCCGATGCTGACGCTGACGCTGACGCCGATGCGGATGCGGATGCGGATGCCGATGCTGACGCGGATGCCGATGCCGATGCCGATGCGGATGCCGACGCCGACGCCGATGCTGACGCCGATGCCGATGCCGATGCCGATGCTGATGCTGATGCTGATGCTGATGCTGATGCTGATGCGGATGCGGATGCGGATGCGGATGCGGATGCTGATGCCGACGCCGACGCCGACGCCGATGCCGATGCCGACGCCGATGCGGATGCCGACGCCGATGCTGACGCGGATGCCGATGCGGATGCGGATGCTGACGCGGATGCCGATGCCGATGCCGATGCCGATGCCGATGCTGACGCTGACGCTGACGCTGACGCTGACGCTGACGCTGACGCCGATGCGGATGCCGATGCTGACGCGGATGCCGATGCCGATGCTGATGCTGATGCCGACGCCGATGCGGACGCCGATGCGGACGCCGACGCCGACGCGGATGCTGACGCGGATGCGGATGCGGATGCGGATGCGGATGCTGATGCGGACGCCGATGCGGATGCCGACGCCGACGCCGACGCCGATGCCGATGCCGATGCCGATGCCGATGCGGATGCTGATGCCGATGCCGATGCTGATGCTGATGCTGATGCTGATGCTGATGCTGATGCTGATGCTGATGCTGATGCGGATGCGGATGCGGATGCGGATGCTGATGCCGATGCCGATGCCGATGCCGACGCCGACGCCGACGCCGACGCCGATGCGGATGCGGATGCCGACGCCGATGCTGACGCGGATGCCGATGCCGATGCCGACGCGGATGCGGATGCTGACGCCGATGCCGATGCCGATGCGGATGCGGATGCGGATGCCGATGCGGATGCGGATGCCGATGCCGATGCCGACGCGGATGCCGATGCGGATGCCGACGCCGATGCTGACGCGGATGCCGATGCCGATGCCGATGCGGATGCGGATGCTGATG
Source organism: Pseudomonas sp. IT-P176 (assembly GCF_949767245.1). NCBI lineage: Bacteria > Pseudomonadati > Pseudomonadota > Gammaproteobacteria > Pseudomonadales > Pseudomonadaceae > Pseudomonas > Pseudomonas sp. IT-P176. The sequence goes on along the minus strand of NZ_CATKPN010000032.1, from coordinate 50,909 downwards.
CCGACGCCGACGCCGATGCTGACGCGGATGCGGATGCGGATGCCGATGCCGATGCCGACGCCGACGCCGATGCTGACGCGGATGCCGATGCCGATGCCGATGCCGACGCCGATGCGGACGCCGATGCGGACGCCGACGCCGATGCTGACGCGGACGCGGACGCGGATGCTGATGCTGATGCTGATGCTGATGCCGACGCGGATGCCGATGCTGATGCTGATGCTGATGCTGATGCCGATGCCGATGCCGATGCCGACGCCGACGCCGATGCTGACGCGGATGCCGACGCGGATGCGGATGCGGATGCGGATGCGGATGCGGATGCTGATGCTGATGCTGATGCGGACGCCGATGCCGACGCCGATGCGGATGCGGATGCGGATGCCGACGCCGATGCTGACGCGGATGCCGATGCCGATGCCGATGCCGATGCCGACGCGGATGCTGACGCCGATGCCGATGCCGATGCCGATGCTGACGCGGATGCGGATGCCGATGCCGATGCGGATGCCGATGCTGACGCCGACGCCGACGCCGACGCCGATGCCGATGCCGATGCCGACGCCGACGCCGATGCCGATGCCGATGCCGATGCCGATGCTGATGCCGACGCCGATGCCGATGCCGATGCCGATGCTGACGCCGATGCTGATGCTGATGCTGATGCTGATGCCGACGCCGACGCCGACGCCGATGCTGACGCCGATGCCGATGCTGATGCTGATGCTGATGCTGATGCTGATGCTGATGCTGATGCGGACGCCGATGCGGATGCTGACGCGGATGCCGACGCTGATGCCGATGCCGATGCGGATGCCGATGCTGACGCCGACGCCGACGCGGATGCCGATGCCGACGCCGACGCCGACGCTGATGCCGATGCCGATGCCGATGCCGATGCCGATGCCGATGCCGACGCGGACGCCGATGCTGATGCCGACGCTGATGCCGATGCCGACGCCGATGCGGATGCGGATGCTGATGCCGATGCTGATGCTGATGCTGATGCTGATGCTGATGCTGATGCTGATGCTGATGCTGATGCTGATGCGGATGCGGATGCGGATGCGGATGCGGATGCTGATGCTGATGCTGATGCTGATGCGGATGCGGATGCGGATGCGGATGCGGATGCCGACGCGGATGCTGACGCCGACGCCGACGCCGACGCCGATGCGGATGCTGACGCCGATGCCGATGCCGATGCCGACGCTGATGCGGATGCGGATGCCGATGCCGATGCCGATGCTGACGCCGACGCCGATGCTGACGCGGACGCGGATGCGGATGCTGATGCCGACGCCGACGCCGATGCCGACGCGGATGCCGATGCCGATGCGGATGCTGATGCTGACGCCGATGCCGATGCCGATGCCGATGCTGACGCGGATGCGGATGCTGATGCCGACGCCGATGCGGATGCTGATGCTGATGCTGATGCTGATGCTGATGCTGATGCGGATGCGGATGCGGATGCGGATGCTGATGCTGATGCCGACGCCGACGCCGACGCCGACGCCGACGCCGACGCCGACGCCGATGCCGATGCCGATGCCGATGCCGATGCGGATGCTGACGCCGATGCCGACGCGGATGCCGATGCCGATGCCGATGCCGATGCCGATGCGGATGCTGACGCTGACGCCGATGCTGATGCGGATGCGGATGCGGATGCGGATGCGGATGCCGATGCGGATGCCGATGCTGACGCCGACGCCGACGCCGACGCCGATGCCGATGCCGATGCTGACGCGGATGCGGATGCGGATGCGGATGCCGATGCCGATGCCGACGCTGATGCCGACGCCGACGCCGATGCTGATGCTGATGCTGATGCGGATGCGGATGCGGATGCCGATGCTGATGCTGATGCTGATGCTGATGCTGATGCTGATGCTGATGCTGATGCGGATGCCGATGCCGATGCCGATGCCGATGCCGACGCGGATGCGGATGCGGATGCGGACGCCGACGCTGATGCCGACGCCGACCTGGAAGCCTTCGACGACCTGGCAACCGCTGAATTGACCGTAACTCCGGTTACGACCAACACTTCTCTCAACAACATGAACGTGTTCACGTTGCTCGATGTGCTGGGTATTCAGTTAGGTGTGCCGACGCTGTCGCAGACGTTCTCCGTGTCGGACGAAAGCACCGGTACCTTGAATCTGTCCTTCGGTGCGGGTGACCTGGTCTCCGTGTTGGGTAGCGGGTTCACGGCCAAGCTTGAGGTCAGTGATGGTGCTGGCGGCTGGACGACGGTGGAACAGGGCAGCGTAGGCGGTGGCTTGCTCGATCTGCTGGGGCTGTTCGGTTCCAGTAACAGCGCGAAAGTCGAAGGCCTGGCGGCAGGCGAGTATCGCTTCACGCTCACCATGGACCCTGCGGTCGTGGCAGTAGGTGCAAACGTTACGGCAACACTGAGTGTCGATAACGTCAGCCTGGTGGACTTCGATGTCACGGGAGGTGAAGTCAGCGGGAACGTCATCATCGATGACGGCTTTGCAGGCGCGCCGGACTCTCCAGGTACCGCAGCGGATGCGACGGTCGACGAAGTCAACGGTGTGGTTATCAATCCAGTGGGCAGTACCGTGGTACACGGGCTGTACGGTGATCTGACGATCTTTGCCAATGGTGATTACAGCTACACGCCAACGGGCAATGCGGCGAACATCGGCAAGGTAGATGCCTTCGTCTATCAACTGGCGACAGCGGCTGGCGGGACGGCTTCGGCCACCCTGTACGTGCGCATCGACAGCACCGACTCGACGGTTACCTGGAGTCCTGCCGATCCGTCGGTACCGGGTGTCGTGGAGGTGGTTGCCACCGATGACATCGGTACTGCGCAGATTGATCTGGTCAATCCAGTCGATAGCGCCGAGTTGACGGCCCTGATTTACTCGCCTCCGCTGGCCGTCGGTTCCAGGACTGTCTCCGGTGAGGCTTTCACGGTCGAAGCCGATACGACGGTACAACTGCAAGTCAGCCGTAGCTTCGTCGGAGTTGGCGTACTGCCTACGACCACGATTGTCCTGCAGAAGTGGGACGGTTCAACGTGGAAACCGGTGGTGCCGGCACAGAGTACTGTCGATGCGACCCATACCTTCACCGTGAGTGAGGCAGGTGAGTATCGAGTGACGTCAACGACCGGGGCTTTGGTCTCGCTTGGAACGGTGACGGTTGCACAGACTCTGCTCACCACCCACCTGACGGAGTTCGTCACGGGGGCTGCGACCGCCGCAACGGGCAATGTCCTGCTGATCAGCGATCACTCCGTGCCAGACAGTATTCCGTCGACGTTGACGGTACTGAGTGTGTTGATCAACGGGGTCTACGTCATTCCGGGTCAAACCGGAGCGGTGGTGCAAGGGCAATTCGGCACGCTGACGTTGCACGCTGACGGTGACTACAGCTACACGCCGACCCCGGGTCTGGCGCTGGCTGATGTCGGCAAAGTGGACAGCTTCACCTACAAACTCACCACTCCAGGTGGCCAGGAGGACACCGCCACGCTGTACGTACGCCTTGACTCGCCGGATCTTGATCTGGTCTGGGACGATGCCAACCCGGGCAATCCTGCAACCGAAGCCCCAGGCTTCGCCGCAGCTGCGTTCGAGCAGGAACCGTCATCGGCCACGATCACCGAAGGTGCCGACGGTGCTGACCATATCGCGATCCATGACACCGAGTTTGCAGCGGTGGATGGCGGGGACGGCTTCGACACCCTGGTCTGGGACGGTGGCGATGCGACGATTAACTTGAGCTTGCTGGTCGGTAAAGTCAGCGATATCGAGAGCATCGACCTGAACGACTTCAGTGCGGTCGACCTGACCGTGAGCCTGGAAGACCTGCTGGCAGTGACGGCGCCCGAGACGGATAGATTGTTTATCCAGGGCGACGAGCAAGACAGCGTCCACCTGACGGGCAACTGGTCGGTGGGATCCACTCAACTGGAGAACGGGCAGGAGTACGTGGTGTACACCAGCCAGGAAGATGAAACCCATCAACTCTGGGTGCAAAGCGGGGTCAACGTGGTTTAACCACGTTGCTGGCGGGGGAGCGTCGGGCCGCAGGGCCTGGCGTTCTCCTTTGATCCTCCATCAATCAACAGTAACGATCCAGGCGGCGCGTTCTTGCGCCGCCCTGGCGTTACACCACGAATTCGAGTGAGCCGTGCAGGTCGCTGAAATTGAGTCGGCAGCAGGGCAAATAAGCGTCTATCTTTTTCATCACAAGCTGATGTGGAGCATTACTTGAGACCTAAGGATCGGTTCGAGTTCCTGTTTGTGGCGTTGTTGGCAGTCGCCGTACAGCCATTGACGATAGAGCGGGCCGTAGCGCTGACACGCGACTACGAACCCGAAAGTATCAACACCATCAGCCCCAAAGATGTGGGCAAGAATTTACCGGGTGATTCGTTCGGTGCCAGCCAGCCGGCTGCCCCCAGTCATGCAGTCCCCGACAACCTCGAAATGCCGCGCGCCATTCAACTGGCCGTCGCCTGGCATCCCGCGATCGCCGAGTCGATCGGCCAGCTGTACCAGCAACACGACAATGTCACCGTGGCCCGTGCCGGTTATTACCCGCAGATTCGTGGCGGGTTCAATTCCGGGTACGACAGCGGCCTGACCGGCAACGGCCAAAGCCAGGCTTTCACCTTGTCGGCTTCGCAGATGTTGTATGACTTCGGCAAGGTCGACAGTGCAGTGGACAGTGCCGTGGCCCGGGTGAATGGCAAGCAGGCTTCGGTGTTGCTGGCCATCGACCAGGTGGCACGCGATACCGCGTTTTCGGTGATCGAGCTGCAGCGCTACCAGGCGTTGCTCAACATCTCCCGCGCGCAGGTCAAGGGCCTGACGGCCATTGCCGACCTGGCGCAAAAGCGCAGCGACATGGGCGCCAGCACCCGCTCCGACCTGATCCAGGCGCGCTCGCGGGTCGAGGCTGCCGTTGCCACGCAGTTGCAATACACCGCGCTGTACAACCGCTGGCGCAGCAGCCTGGGCAGTCTGCTCGGCGCGCGCACGCCGGTGAGTGTCGCCACTGAGGTGCCGAGTACGTTGCGTCAGTCCTGCCAAGGCATCAATGCCGACGAGGTGCTGACGCCTTCGTTGTTGATCGCCCAGGCGCAGCAAGTCGATGCCCAGGCGCAGATCGCCCAGGCCCGGGCCGAAGCGATGCCGACGGTGTCGCTGGACCCGTCGGCCACCCAGTACCTGGACAGCAATGATGAAGATGGCAGCGTGGGAGGGCGCGACCGCACGCGCTACGGGATCTTCCTCAACGTCGAGATGCCGCTGTACCAGGGCGGCGCGATCAATGCCCGCAAATCGGCAGCGGCCCAAGCGTTGCGGGCGGCCGAGGCGGCCAACGACGCTGCGCGCCTGGCGGTACGCCAGGGTTTGCTTGAGGCGCGGGATCAGACCTCCAGCCTCGAACAGCGCCTGACCACCCTGGATTTCCGTGAACGCAGCATTTCTGAAACCCGCGATTTGTATCGCCAGCAATACCTTGAGTTGGGCACGCGGCCATTGCTCGATCTGTTGAACGCCGAGCAGGAAATCCACCAGGCTGCCATGGATCGGGCTAACACCGCCGCGGATCTGCACCGTCTGGAAATCGATTGCCTGTACAACAGCAGCGCCTTGCGCACGGCGTTCAATCTGGACAGTGGCACCATCCAAGGTGTGGAGATTCGACCATGAACGACGCTGTGAACCTGGATACCCAGGGCGCCACCGAACCGCAGACCCTGGAGGCGGCCAGCGCGCTCGATTACGAAGATTGGCTGGAAGCGATCCTCGCGGTCGCCCGGCACAATCGCCTGGATTGCTCGGCGCAGAATGTGCGCATTGCCGCCCAGTGGAGCAAGGGCACCGGGGTCGACGAGGTGCTGCGGCAGATGGCACGCCAGGCCGGGCTGAGCCTGAAGGTCGTGGATTTCAGCCCGGCGCTGTTGGTCCAGCGGCGCCTGCCCCTGGTGCTGCAGTTCGACGATGGGCAAATCGGTGTGCTGCAGACCCTCAGCGACGATGATGAGCTGGGCATTGTCTACAGCGGTGACCAAGGCCTGCAAAGCCGCATCAGCCGTGCCGAGCTGCTGGTGTCGGCGCGCAAGGCGCTGATTCTGCGACCCGTGCAGGCGGCGCGGGACTCGCGGGTCGACGACTACATCAAGCCCTACGAGAAAAGCTGGTTCAGGAACATCGTCCTGCGCGACATGCGCCCCTACGGCCATGTCATGTTGGCATCGCTGGCGGCCAACATCCTCGGCCTGGCCGGGGTGCTGTTTTCCATGCAGGTGTACGACCGGGTGATTCCCGCCGAGTCGATGCCGACCCTGTACGTGTTGTTCGGCGGAGTGATGCTGGCGCTGTTTTTCGATTTTGTCCTGCGGGTAATGCGTGTGCGCATCACCGACTTGCTCGGCAAGCGTGCCGACATGCGCGTCTCGGACCTGGTCTTCGGCCATGCCATTCGCCTGCGTAACAGCGCCCGGCCAAAATCCACCGGTTCGTTCATTTCCCAGTTGCGCGAGCTTGAGCAACTGCGTGAACTGATCACCTCCAGCACTGCCAGCGCCTTGGCCGACCTGCCGTTTTTCCTGATGTTCGTGGTGATCTACTGGTTTATTGCCGGGCCGCTGGTGGCCGTGCCGCTGGGCGCGGTGCTGTTCCTGATCATCCCGGGGCTGTTGTCGCAACGCAAACTGGCGAGGCTGGCCAACCAGTCGATGCGCGAGAGTTCGCTGCGCAGCGCCATGCTGGTGGAGACCGTGCAAGGCCTGGACGACATCAAGATGCTGCAGGCCGAACAGCGTTTCCAGCAGCAGTGGAACCACTACAACGCGACCGCCGCCGAGGCCAGCCTGCGTTCGCGCACGCTCACCAGTGGCCTGGTGACCTGGACCCAGAGCGTGCAGGGCGGCGTGTTTGCCGTGGTGGTGGTGTTCGGTGCGCCGATGGTGATGGCGGGCGACATGACCACCGGTAGCCTGGTGGCCGCGTCGATCCTGGCCTCGCGCATGATGGCGCCGATGTCGCAGATCACCCTGGTGCTGACCCGCTGGCAACAGGCCAAAGTGGCCCTGCAGGGCTTGCACCGGATCATGCAGATGCCGGTCGACCAGGCCGAAGGCAGCAAGCGTGTGCACTTGCCGCTGGTGCGCGGCGACTATGAGTTCAAGCAGGCCGAGTTCAAGTACGCCGAAGATGCGCCGATGCCGGCCCTCACGGTCAAGCACTTGAAGATTGCCCCGGGTGAGCGCATCGCGGTCCTCGGGCGCAACGGCGCGGGCAAGTCGACGCTGCTGCAGGCCATGGCCGGGATGATCGACCTCAGCTCGGGTTCGCTGACCCTGGATGGCGTTGGCCTGAGCCATATCGACCCGGCCGATGTGCGCCGCGATGTTGGCCTGCTGACCCAGAACTCCCGGCTGTTCCACGGCACCCTGCGGGAAAACCTGATGCTGGGAGCGGCTCACGCCAGCGACCAGGACCTGCTCGAAGCGCTGGCGCTGACCGGTGCACTGGAGTTCATCAGCAAGTTCGCACTGGGCATGGACCACATGATTCTGGAAGGTGGCCTCGGCCTGTCCGGTGGCCAGCGCCAGGCGCTGCTGCTGTCGCGGTTGATCATTCGCCAGCCGCAGATTGTGCTGCTGGACGAACCCACTGCGGCCCTTGACGACGCCAGTGAACGCAAGTTGATCCAGAGCCTGGGCCAGTGGGGCGCGCAGCGCACGCTGATCATCGCCACGCACCGCATGAGTGTGTTGAGCCTGGTGGATCGGATCATCGTCGTCGACAACGGCGCGGTGATCATCGATGACACCAAGGACAACGCCATTGCCCGTCTTTCCAAACCTCGGAACCCGGCGCAGTGAGCCGGCTGCTCCCAGCCACTGACTGCGCAAAAGGATAGCTCAGATGGAAAACAACAATCGTTCCTCGGGCTCGAACCCGGACCTGGCGCGGGTGCCACGGGCAGGCTCGGCGAATACCCAGGGTGACAACTCAAGCGCCGACGACAGCCTGGATGACGTCACGGTCGTGCGCTCGACGCGCGTCGTCTGGTGTGTGGCGCTGATGCTGCTGGCGTTCGGGGTGTGGGCCTACCTGTTTGAAATCGATGAAGTGTCGACAGGCACCGGCAAGGTGATCCCGACTTCGCGCGAGCAGGTGATCCAGTCGCTGGAGGGCGGCATCGTCGCCGAACTCAATGTAGCCGAGGGGGATATCGTCAAGCAGGGGGAAATCCTCGCCAAGCTCGACCCGACCAAGACCGAGTCCAATTTCGGCGAGAGTGCCGCCAAGTACCGCGCCTCCCTGGCCAGTGTTGCGCGGCTGCAGGCGGAAGTGAACGGCACCCCGCTGGCCTTCCCGGCGGAGCTCAAGGCCTACCCGGCGCTGATGAGCGCTGAAACCGACCTGTACCAGACCCGGCGCAAAGGGCTGGAAGAGTCGCAGGCGGGGGTGCGGGCCTCCCTGGGGCTGGTGCGCAGCGAGCTGGAAATCACCGAGAACCTGGCCCGGGTCGGCGCCGCGAGTAACGTCGAGGTCTTGCGCCTCAAGCGCCAGAAGTCCGAGCTGGAGCTGAAACTCACCCAGTCGCGCTCCGAATACATGGTACGGGCCGGCGAAGAACTGGCCAAGGCCAACTCCGATGTGCAGACCCTGTCCTCGGTGCTCAAGGGCCGTTCCGACTCGGTCACGCGCCTGACGTTGCGCTCGCCGGTACGGGGGATCGTCAAGGACATCGAGGTCACCACCATCGGCGGGATCATTCCCCCCAATGGCCGCTTGATGCAGATCGTGCCGATGGACGACCAGTTGTTGATCGAGGCGCGCATTTCCCCGCGGGACATTGCCTTCATCCATCCCGACCAGGACGCCAAGGTCAAGATCACGGCCTATGACTACTCCATCTACGGCAGCATGGATGGCAAGGTGGTGACCATTTCCCCGGACACCATCCAGGATGAGGTCAAGCCCGAGGTCTTCTACTACCGCGTGTTCATTCGCACCAATGACAATGAGCTGCACAACAAGGCCGGCAAGGCGTTTTCGATTGTGCCGGGGATGATCGCGGCGGCGGACATCAAGACCGGCCAGAAGACTGTGCTCGATTACCTGATCAAGCCGATGAACCGGGCGCGCGAAGCCTTGCGCGAGCGCTAGGCATGCGCTCAATGAGCGTCGCCAGGTGGCTGGCGTGTGCGGTGCTGCTGGTCAGTGCGCCGCTGTGGGCCCGGGGCACGGAAGACCTGCCACTGGCGTGGAATGCCCCGGCAGATCCCGCAGTTTGCACCGATCAGGACTCGGCCCTGTGGGTCGAGTACGCCAACGGCCAGGCCTGCATCCGCTACTTCAGTGCCGTGCCGCTTGCGCACGCGCCGGTGGTGATCGTGATGTTTCATGGTGACCGCAATATCGAAATGCACCGCGCGCCCGCCGCCATCGCCGGCAATACCCTGCGCGCCAAGGACCGGCAGGCGGCGGCCCTGAGTCGGCGGGCCGGGGTGCCGGTGGTGATTGTTGCGCGTCCGGGGACCTACGGCTCCAGCGGCAACCATGGCCAGCGGCGCCAGCCCGCCGAGTTCCAAGCGCTGGACGCGGCGCTCGATCAGTTGCGCGAGCGCTATGGCATCGGCCGTTTTGTGTTGCTCGGGCACAGCGGCGGGGCGACGGTGGTGGCGGCCTTGCTGACACTGGGGCGCGAAGATGTGCAGTGCGCGGTCATGACTTCGGGAGCCTTTGCCTTGCTCGAACGGGCGCAGATGATTCGTCGCAGCAAAGGCCTGCCATCCCGCGAGGGGCGCGACACCAATGGCCTGTTGCATCCGTACGATCCGCTGGAGCATGTCGCCGGTATTGCGCAGGTGCCCGATCGGCAGTTGTTTGTGCTGGGCAATCGCAACGACCAGGTCGCCCCCTTTGTGTTGCAGGAGCAGTTCTACCAGGCACTGCGCGATGCCGGATTGCCGGCGCAACTGATCGAAGCACCGGCGACTGCACCGGCGTTTCATCAGTTGCGCAACGATATCGGGCTGAAGACGGCGGCGCAGTGCGCACAACCTTGAAGGCACGACTCGCTGGAGTCAGCGAGTCGTGGTCACGGAGGGTGTCAGAGCGCCGCGACGGCCGGTTCGGCGGCCATCAGTGAGTCGACCACCTGGGACAGCCCAGTGCCGCCAGAACTCTTCACCAGTACCCAATCACCTGGTTGGAACCAGCGCGCGGCGTGCCGTGGCAGTTGCTCCTGCAGGGCCTTGACGTCCTCGAACCACTCGATGGGTAACTGATCGCGCAGTTGCACATACAACCCGTGCATCAGTGGTCCGCAGAGCAGGGTCTGGCGTGGGGCTGCGGCCAGCAGGGACGCGGCCAGTTCCAGGTGATAGCGCTGGGTGTCGGGGCCCAACTCGAGCATATCCCCCAGTACGGCAACGCGCTGATCGGCCCGGCCGGGCAGTTCGGCGAGCATTTTCAGCGACGCCCCCATCGAGCCCGGATTGGCGTTGTAGGCGTCGTTGATCAGTTGGTAGTCACCGTCGCCGCAGGGGATGGTCAGGGTATTGCCGCGGCCATCCACCGCGGCGAATGTCTCCAGTGCAGCCAGGGCTTGGGCCGTGGGCAAGCCGGCGCACACCAGCGAAGCCAGCACCGACAGGGCGTTGAGCACCATATGGTGGCCGCGGGCGCGCAACTTGAAGTGCACGGGCGTGCCGCGCAGGCTGGCATTGACCTGCAAGTGGGACGGGGTCGTGCAGCAGTCCAGCAGTCGCAGATCAGCCAGTTCGTGCTCGCCGTAGCTGAGCACTGTCAATTGCGCGCGCTGGGCGGCATTGGCGAACACTTGGAAGTACGGCATGTCATGGTTCAGCACCGCATGCCCGCCGGGTGCCATGGACCGGAAGATCGCGCTTTTCTTGCGCGCGAGGTTCTCCAGGGTGCCGTGGTACTCCAGGTGTGCCGGGGCCAGGCTGGTGACGACCGCGACATGGGGGCGCACCAGTTCGGAGTTGATAGGCATCCTGCCGACGGCCATTTCCAGAACCCAGAACCGCGCAGGATCGGTCATGCAAGCCAGGTTCCAGGCAATCCCATGGGGCAGGTTGGCGTTGCCCTCGGTTTGCGCCACGCTGCCCAGTTGCGCCAGGGCATGGGTCAGCATCGCGCAAACCGTGGTCTTGCCGGCGCTGCCGGTGACCCCGAACACCTGGCCTGCGAAGGCTTTGCGGGCGTACCGCCCCAGTTGCAGCATGGCATCTGCCGTGTCCGGGACTTGCAGCACCGGCAGGCCGCTGCCGAGGTAAGGCGTGGGGTCGACGCAGACCATGGCTGAGGGACGCAGCTGCGGCTCGGCCTTGGCCCACAGGCGTGCAAGCCGGGCCTCATTGGCGCCGACCTTGCTCGGGTGGCGGCTCAACATGCGTTGCGGTTTGAAGTAGGCCATGGACGGAGCCAGCCCGCTGGCTGTCCAATCCGCCTCGGGTGCGACCGCCCAGGTGCCACCGGTGGCTTGCAGCACTTTGGCCGCATCCCACTGCCAGCCGGCGCCATCTTGCTGTACGTCTGGCTGGGCGGCGCGGACCTGCGGTGCGCCGTCGAGCAGGTAGCGGTGATAGGCAATCAGCCCCGAGAGGTAGTGTTCGACGTCGTCGATACGCACGCGAAAGGCATGATGGCGGATAAAGAACGAGCCGACGATGCGCGCCGGATGACCAAAGAACATTGCCATTTCCGGCCAGAAGTAGCCGTTGAGCAAGTGCCCGGCGCGGTGGTGCAAGGCGCGATAGAACGCCTGCAAGTCGACCTCGTTGAGCAGATGGCGCAGTTGCGGCAGTTGCTCGATACGCTGCAGCATTTGCTGCGCGGCCATCATCAACTCCAGCAGGGTGGGGAAGGTGGTGATGCGTTGCTGCACAAACCCCAGGTAGTCGATGAAATTGTTCAGGCCGAAACGGAAGTATTTTTCCTCGGGCCGATAGCGGGTCAGTTCATTGACGCAATAGCTCAGCCAGTGGTCGTGCTCGCGCCAGTGTTCCTTGGCGATGAAATAGTCGAAGGCTTTCTCGACGACGTGCAACCAGCGTTCGTCGCCACTCAAACCATAGAGGCGCATCAGCCCGAAGGCAGCTTCACCGTCGTAGTAGATAATCCGGAACGGCGCTTTGACGCTCAGGTCGTGGGCATGCAGGACATGGTTGAAGCCACCGGTTTGCGGGTCCTGCATCCAGGCGATGCCATTGGCTAGCGCCGCCAGCAGTGGCAGATAGTCGCGATTACCGGTGACTTCGCTGTATTTCACCAGGGCCAACAGGCAGACCGCGTTACCGCCCAGTTTGATTTCGTCGCCGACATCCACCAGGTACGCGGCGGCGCTGCCGTCGGGCAGGGTGTAGGACCTGATCAGCGTAACGGTGAGGTGGTCGAGGGCGCGTTGGATCGAGGCCAGGAGGGCGTCGTCTCGGGTCAGCGCCCAGGCTTCGATCATCGAATAGGTCGTGCTGGCGTGGCGCAGGGCGTTGTAGTTCTGGATGGTGCGGTCAAAACAGGGGAACTGGCCGTAGACAAATTCCCCGCTGTCCTTGACCTGGCGGGCGAGAAAGTCCGAGGCGCTGACGACTTTCTCGCGGATCTCGCCCGCGTCCAGCACCGAGGTCTTGCGGCGCCCGACATCCGGGCCACTGCTGTTGAGGGCGTGGGCGATACCGTCTTCGGCACAAAAAACGCCTTGGGTCTGGAACAGGTAGACCGGGGTCTGCGGGTCGGCTTGGGCCTTTTGGGCGGCCTCCAGCGCTGCTGAATCGGCAAAGCGTTTTTTCACATACACCGAAAAATTACCCGGGTTAAAGCGGGCCAGCGGCACTGTCGAACCGCCGTAGAGGATTGCGTTGGCGTTGATTTCCTGTTCGGTCAGGGCGGTCTTCAGTTGCGGGTCGAAGGCGATGCCGAAGCGAAAGTAATTGCGTTTGTGGCGCTGCAGGCGCTCCTGCAATTGTGCCCACGACAGCGTCGTCAGGTGGGTAGCACGCTCAACCCGCAGCCAGAGCTGCTCGGTCGGATGATCTTGTTGGGACGCAACCGGTAGTGGTGGGAAGTTCAGGAGTGCGTGATTCCACGCAGCCTCGAAGGTGTCGGCGCTGTTGTGGAATACCCGTGCCCGTTGTGTGCCGTTGCTGAGGGAAAAAAACAAGGTGCACGTCGTCGGCGCGTCAGTGCTGCTGATGGGCTCTACTGTCTGTGCTTTAAAAAAGTTGTAACAGGCGAGTAATTGCTGTTTCAAAGACATAAGAAAATCCATTGTCAACGTCAGATGAAGACAGAATTCTGGGGGGGCTAGCATTATTGTGTTCGATAATCGAACCCAACTGAATCCATGCAGTTTTCCCGCGTCCGGCAAGAGCGGCGGTGTAATAAGTGACGCGAATGTGAACTACGTCACACGGATACCGGTACTTTCGTTCTAGTTGAGCGGAAAAGCGTCGTCGCGGGTTATTTCTTCCGGCGAAAAGCTGATCGGTTGGTCGAACTCGCTCAGGTGGTTCTTGATTAATTTTCTGAGAATCTGCGACACGGTTAGATCGACAGTCTCAGAGAGATCCTCTAATTTCTTTTTAGTCGGAAGATCAATCAGTATAGTTAGGCGCGCGGTTTTCTTATGCATTTGCGATCCTTCTCTTCCGCCGCTATTACTGCTGTAGCGGTCGGCTCTCCAATTCCCGATAAAAGATAAGGCTTTAGCAGGCAGCGCCAAAGCTCACTAGGGACTCTAATTCAACTGATGAACTTTTTCTACTTTGCCGGGAAAAAAATATCATGGCTTTGCCCGCTCGAATTTTTGGCTCTGGAAAAGGCTTCTTGGGCTGACGTTATAATGCAGCACACATCTTATTATCATTGTATTAGTCGGATAGTAAGGGGGCTGGGGTGATCATCCTTTCGGATGAAATCAGCATAGGCTAATGCTTTAGTAATAACTATAATTTGGTCTAAGTAAGAAACTTTTCGTGTGGCGGGAGCCTGTACGATTGACGTCGCTTCGACGGGTTGTTTTATTTTCTGCCCGGTGCTGACCGACGCAGCTGTTTGGGTGTCGGAGGTGGACGGCGCTGTGCGGACTAACAGGCGAGTAATGGGCTTGTAGCGCTGTACTTCGGCCTAACTGATTGGCGCAGTAATCGAGTGATCTCTCTCGTCAGGTAGTGTTGCGTCATGGCATTAACTGCACCGCGCAAGTTTCGCCGTTTTTTAACCGTCGGTTTCTCACGGCGTACTTCGGCAGTTCAGTAGATGGTTACCAACATACTGATATTAAGCATTCATAACCTTCGGCGTAGGGCCGCGTTGGCCAGGTTTTTTGGCCTGCGCGTGTCAGGCACTGTTTTTTGACGGGCGGGTGCACAAGGCGTGTGCAAGAGAAAAATAGATGAATAGTGTGCATCGTGTGCGCGTTATTGCCGTGAGTGGCGGCAAGGGTGGCGTTGGCAAGACCACGGTGGCGGTCAATCTGTCCCTGGCGTTGGCGAGAGCCGGTCGGCGGGTGGTATTGCTGGATGCCGACCTCGGGCTGGCCAGCATCGATGCCTTGCTGGGGCTGACACCCAGGTACCGTCTGGCGGATGTCCTTGCCGGGCGTTGCGAGCTGGCGGATGCGCTGGTACGGGGCCCAGGAGGTATCCGTATCGCTGCGGCAAGTTCCGGTTCGCCGGACCTGGCCCACCTGCAACCGGCACAATTTCATGCGCTGATCCATGCCTTCAGCAGTATTGGCGACGAACTGGATGTCCTGGTCATCGATACGGCGGCCGGTATCGGTGAGACGGTGATGAGTTTTCTGCGTGCCGCCCAGGAAGTGATAGTGGTGGCGTGTGATGAGCCCGCGGCGATTCGTGGCACTTGTAACCTGATTCAATTGCTTCATCAGCAATACGGCATTCACCGCTTTCGCGTGCTGGCCAATAAGTCGGCAAATGCACGGGAAGGGCGCAAGCTGTTTGCCGAGCTGGAAAAGGTCACCGATCGGCTTCTCGACGTGCACTTGCACTACCTGGGCGCGGTGCCCAACGACGAGTCAGTGCCCAGGGCTGTACGCAAGCGACAGGTGGTGGTCGAAGCGTATCCACGTTCCCGGTTTGCCAACGCCTTTCGCGACATTGCGCAAAAGATCAACGCCTGGCCTCTGCCGGCTCACCCTGGCGGGCACGTGGAGTTCTTCGTCGAACAACTGGTGCACAATTCCAGGTATGGGGCGCCGAGCCCTGGCGACGAAGTGGATGCCTGAAACAACAAAAGGCCCGGGTTTTCACCCGGGCCTTTCGTTTTATATGGTGCACCAGGCGGGATTCGAACCCACGACCCCTGCCTTCGGAGGGCAGTACTCTATCCAGCTGAGCTACTGGTGCAATGCGGGCGCCATAATACTCATAAGCACAGCGTGCGTCCATGCTGCTGAATAGCCTGATGTTTTCTGCCGGTTAAGAGGGTGTTCGCGACGTTGATCAGAAAACCTTGGGTTAAACGGGCTTTTCGTTCTTTTTTTCGAACAACCTATTGTCCTTTACCCCCTTTGATCCTAGGATTCGTTTGAGATTTCAAACGCTCTTGTCTGGGTGCTGAACCGCACGAGTTTCAATCAGTGCGTTATTTATGTGCTTCAGCCCGGTGAATGATTTCCCTGACGGCAGCCTTCAAGGCGCCTTTCTACAATCATAATTCGCTCCGCGCGCGCGCGGTGCTGTTAAGGAAAGCCGACATGCAGCTTAAAGACACCCTGTTGTTCCGCCAGCAAGCCTTCATTGATGGCGCTTGGGTTGATGCGGACAATGGTCAGACGATCAACGTCAACAACCCGGCAACGGGCGAAATTCTGGGCACCGTGCCGAAAATGGGCGCGGCCGAAACTCGTCGTGCGATTGAAGCTGCAGACAAAGCGCTGCCGGCCTGGCGTGCACTGACCGCCAAGGACCGCGCGAACAAGCTGCGTCGCTGGTTTGAACTGATTATCGAAAACCAGGACGACCTGGCTCGCCTGATGACCCTCGAGCAGGGCAAGCCATTGGCCGAAGCCAAGGGCGAAATCGTCTACGCCGCCTCTTTCATCGAATGGTTCGCCGAAGAAGCCAAGCGCATCTACGGTGACGTGATTCCAGGCCACCAGCCAGACAAGCGCTTGATCGTGATCAAGCAGCCAATCGGCGTGACCGCTGCCATTACCCCGTGGAACTTCCCGGCCGCGATGATCACCCGCAAAGCTGGCCCGGCACTGGCCGCTGGTTGCACAATGGTGCTCAAGCCAGCTTCGCAAACGCCTTTCTCGGCATTCGCGCTGGCTGAACTGGCCCAGCGTGCCGGCATTCCTGCCGGTGTGTTCAGCGTGGTTTCCGGCAGCGCCGGCGATATCGGCAGCGAACTGACCAGCAACCCGATCGTGCGCAAGTTGTCCTTCACCGGCTCGACCGAAATCGGTCGCCAGTTGATGGCTGAGTGCGCCAAGGACATCAAGAAAGTGTCCCTGGAACTGGGCGGCAACGCACCGTTCATCGTGTTCGACGACGCGGACCTGGATAAGGCCGTCGAAGGCGCGATCATTTCCAAGTACCGCAACAATGGCCAGACCTGCGTCTGCGCCAACCGCCTGTACATTCAGGATTCGGTCTACGACGCGTTCGCCGAGAAGCTGAAAGTGGCCGTGGCCAAGCTCAAGATCGGCAACGGTCTGGAAGAAGGCACCACCACGGGTCCGCTGATCGATGGCAAGGCCGTGGCCAAGGTCCAGGAGCACATCGCTGACGCGATCGCCAAAGGCGCCACAGTCCTGGCCGGTGGCAAGGTCATGGAAGGCAACTTCTTCGAGCCGACCATCCTGACCAACGTGCCGAAGAACGCTGCCGTGGCCAAGGAAGAAACCTTCGGTCCATTGGCGCCGCTGTTCCGCTTCAAAGACGAAGCCGAAGTGATCGCGATGTCCAACGACACCGAGTTCGGCCTGGCCTCGTACTTCTATGCTCGCGACCTGGGTCGTGTGTTCCGTGTGGCTGAAGCCCTGGAATACGGTATGGTCGGCGTCAACACCGGGCTGATCTCCAACGAAGTCGCGCCATTTGGCGGCATCAAGGCCTCGGGCCTGGGCCGTGAAGGCTCCAAGTACGGCATCGAAGACTACCTGGAAATCAAATACCTCTGCCTGGGCATCTAAGCTCCAAGAGCTAAGCCCGGCAAGGCATTGCTTGAAACGCAAAGGGCACGAGAGCGCTGTCCCTTTGCGTGCAACACACGCAATTTTCTCTGTGGCCGGGAAAGCTGCGGCAGTCGATCATCGCATGCTGCCCAGTTGCCTCCCCGCCGCATTTTCCTTGAACCACGCCGCCCGATGAGCGGTGAATGAGGACACTATGAGCAAGACCAACGCTTCTTTGATGAAACGCCGCGAATCCGCTGTACCACGCGGCGTTGGCCAGATTCACCCGATCTTCGCCGAGTCCGCGAAGAACGCTACCGTGACCGACGTTGAAGGTCGCGAGTTCATCGACTTCGCCGGCGGTATCGCCGTGCTGAACACCGGTCACGTGCACCCGAAAATCATCGCGGCAGTGACCGAGCAACTGAACAAACTGACTCACACCTGCTTCCAGGTACTGGCCTACGAACCGTACGTTGAAGTGTGCGAAAAAGTGAACGCCAAGGTTCCAGGCGATTTCGCCAAGAAAACCCTGCTGGTCACCACCGGTTCCGAAGCGGTGGAAAACGCCGTGAAAATCGCCCGTGCCGCCACCGGACGTGCTGGCGTGATCGCCTTCACCGGCGCGTACCACGGCCGCACCATGATGACCCTGGGCCTGACCGGTAAGGTCGTGCCTTACTCGGCCGGCATGGGCCTGATGCCAGGCGGCGTGTTCCGCGCCTTGTACCCGAACGAACTGCACGGTGTGAGCATCGACGACTCGATCGCCAGCATCGAACGCATCTTCAAGAACGATGCCGAGCCGCGTGACATCGCTGCCATCATCATCGAGCCAGTGCAGGGCGAAGGCGGTTTCTACGTCGCGCCGAAAGCATTCATGGCTCGTCTGCGCGAGCTGTGCGACAAGCACGGCATCCTGCTGATCGCTGATGAAGTGCAAACCGGCGCTGGCCGTACCGGCACCTTCTTCGCCATGGAACAGATGGGCGTTGCTGCCGACCTGACCACCTTCGCCAAATCCATTGCTGGCGGCTTCCCGCTGGCCGGTGTGTGCGGCAAGGCCGAATACATGGATGCCATCGCGCCAGGCGGCCTGGGCGGCACCTACGCCGGTAGCCCGATCGCTTGCGCCGCGGCCCTGGCCGTGATGGAAGTGTTCGAAGAAGAGCACCTGCTGGACCGCTGCAAGGCAGTCGGCGAGCGTCTGGTGACTGGCCTCAAGGCCATCCAGGCCAAGTACCCGGTGATCGGTGAAGTGCGTGCCCTGGGCGCGATGATCGCGGTCGAGCTGTTCGACGACGGCGACACCCACAAGCCTAACGCCGCTGCCGTTGCTGCGGTCGTGGCCAAGGCGCGCGACAAGGGCTTGATCCTGCTGTCCTGCGGCACCTACGGCAACGTACTGCGCGTGCTGGTACCGCTGACTTCGCCGGACGAGCAACTGGACAAAGGCCTGGCGATTATCGAAGAGTGCTTCTCCGAGCTCTGATCACCGAGTGTGACCTGGTCCACAAAAAACCCGCCTCGGCGGGTTTTTTTTATCTTTGCCTACACATCGCTGGCTTTTGGCCTGTATCGAATCAGCAGCATTGTCTAAGGTGCAAGGATTGCCCCGGAGTGTCCTGATGAGCGCTGTTGATTTACCTGCCGTGCCGCGCGTGCTGATTGCCGAAGCCGATCCCTGGTCGCGGGACCTGCTCAAACAGGTGTTATTGAACGTGCGCTGCGACGCACGGCTGGACCTGTGTGCCGACGGCCAGCAGGCCCTGCAACTGCTGGCCGAGCAACCCTACGACCTGGTAATTGCCGATGGCGAGCTGCCGGGAGTCGATGGCCTGGGTTTGTTGCGCAGTGTGCGCCAGCGCCGCCGTCATCCGCCGTTGCCGTTTATTCTGATGAGTCACCGCAACGACAGTGCCAGCGTGCGCGAGGCGATCCCGCTGGCGCCCACGGCGTACCTGACCAAGCCGCTGAACATGCAGGGCCTGACGCTTCGCCTGCAGGGCCTGTTGCTGAGCGCCGGGCAGACGGTCTCCTGCGATGTGCCGGCGCTGGCCCCAGGTATGACCCTGGCGACCTTCCTGGAGCGTCGGCGTGAGTTGGCAGACGGCGCGCCCTTGCTGACCGATGTGCAACTGGCGGTCAAGCGCAGCCTGAATCCCAATGGCCTCGACTTGAGGTTGCTGGAAGAAGAGGTGCGCACGGACCCGCAGATCACCGCCGTCCTGATCGCCGCGGCCAACAGCGCTGCACAGCACCTGGGCGAGGGAGTGCAGACCTTGTCCCAGGCCCTGCAGCGTCTTGGTACCGGGCAAAGCATGAACCTGGTGCTGGGCCTTGCTCTCAAGCGCAGTGCGAAGTTGAGCGACCCGTGCCTGGCCGACTACGCCGAGCGCTACTGGGAGCTGTCGCTGCACACTGCTGAGTACGGCCGCACGCTCGCGCGGTTGCTCGATCTGGATCAGGAACGCTGCTACTGCGCCGGCATGCTCCATTGCCTGGGGGACCTGGCGTTGTTGCGCTGCCTGCAGGAGTGGAAGCAGGCCGGTGGCGAGTTGGATGACGAGCAGGAGGTGGGTGAGGCGCTGGTGACGTTTGCAGCGGCCTACGGTTCGGCGCTGCGCACCCGCTGGCGGCTGCCGCTGGAGCTGCGAGAGCTGATTGCCGCGGTCTATCGGCTTGGTGGTGGGGTTTACTCCAGGGAAGCCCTGGTGATGAACATGGCCGCCCAGTTGGCCCGCCTGACGGAGCATGAGGGCGTCGAGGAGCTGGCGAAAAGCCGAACGGCACGCTTGCTCAAGATCGGTTTGCCGGAACTGATGCGCCTGCGCAAGACCTGATCTGGCGCAGGCCCTGTGGGAGCGGGCCGGGCGGCGCTCCCACATCTATGGTTTGGGGCTTTACGCCGGACGCAGGGAGTAGGTCTTGAGCTGGTGGGCGAAGTCGCGCAGGGATTGAATCCCGCTGGCCTCGGCTTCGTGGATCCAGTCCTTGATGGCCGCCAGCATGTCGTGGCCGTTGGAACTGGTCTTGACCCAGATCTGCTGCAGGGCCAGGCGTTTTTCGTAGATGACCTTCAGTGCCTGGCTGTGCTCGAGCATGGTCTGGATGCGCAGGTGATGCTTTTCATCCAGCAGGCTGGTTTCCCGCGAGAGCAGGCGCTTGGCGCGATGGAATTGGTGGCGTACCGAATGGTCGACCTTTTCCAGCTCTTGCTTGACCAACGGGCCGATCACCAGCTTGCGGTACTGGGCCATGATCTGGAAACGATTGTTGAGAATCGCCATGGCGGTGTCCATGTCCAGGTTGCCCTTGCCTTCGACGCGGTGGGCAATGGGCGCAACGCGCTGCACCTTGGCCAGGCGCAGGAAACTGAACAGCTGGATCCAGGCCCAGCCGAGGTCGAACTCCCACTTTTTCACCGACAACTTGGCCGAGTTGGGGTAGGTGTGGTGGTTGTTGTGCAGCTCTTCGCCGCCCACCAGGATGCCCCATGGCACCAGGTTGGTCGCCGCGTCGCGACATTCGAAGTTGCGGTAGCCGATCGCATGGCCCAGGCCGTTGATCACGCCGGCGGCCCAGAACGGGATCCACATCATCTGGATCGCCCAGATGGTGATGCCGATGGTGCCGAACAGCAGCAGGTCGATCACTCCCATGAGTGCCACGCCCAGCAACGGGTAGCGGCTGTACAGGTTGCGTTCGATCCAGTCTTCGGGGCAGTTCTTGCCGTAGATGCGCAGGGTCTCGGGGTTCTCGGCTTCGGCGCGGTACAGCTCGGCACCTTTGCGCAGGACCGTGGACAGGCCCTTGATGACCGGACTGTGGGGATCATCGACGGTTTCGCACTTGGCGTGGTGCTTGCGGTGGATAGCGGTCCACTCGCGGGTGTTCTGCGCCGTGGTCAGCCACAGCCAGAAGCGGAAGAAGTGTTTCAGGCCGGCATTCAGCTCAAGAGAGCGATGGGCCGAGTAACGATGCAGGTAAACCGTGACACCCACGATGGTGATGTGGGTCATTAACAGGGTGACTGCCACCAGTTGCCAGGCCGACAAGCCGAGTAAACCTTCGTACCACATAGGCTATATGGCCCTCGATAAAGAAAAAAATAGCCCGCGCATTATCACTCAGGACACAGATAAAACCAGTCACCCTTTCAGATAAGAGTGGCGGGATGTTTCTTTATTCTATAATTCCGAACTTTTGTAGGGACATGGACGGCCGGATGCCTGCCTTTTATCGCGATGCATTGCGTGCAGCGCTGCTTTACCTGGTGATTTCCTGCGTGTGGTTGGGGATTACTGGTTGTTTATTGAGCAATTTGTTCGATGATTCCGCTCATCTAGCCCGCTGGCAACTGATCAACGGTTACGTCTGGGTGCTGCTCAGTGCTGGCTTGATTGTCCTGGTGCGTGGGCGCTGGCCGGGTTTTCTCGGTCGGGGAGCCGCGTTGGGCCGGGGCACTGAGGACCGTGCGCAATTGCGCCAGGCGCAGGCGGTGTTCGATTGCACCCATGAAGGCGTGTTGGTGACCGATCGCCAGCGCAAGATTGTCCACGTCAATCGCGCCTTCATGGAAATCACCGGTTACCAGCCCGACGAGGTGCTGGGGCGTACGCCCAGCCTGTTCAAGTCCGGTCATCACCCGCCGGATTTTTATAAGAAGATGTTTCAGGATCTCGGGCGTGGTGGTCAGTGGAGCGGTGAGATCTGGAACCGGCGCAAAAGCGGCGAGATTTTCCCCCAGTGGCAAACCATCCGGGTGATCCGTGACGACTGCGGTCAGCTCAGCCACTACGTGGCGGTGTTTTCCGATATCAGCGCGATCAAGGATTCCGAGCACGAGCTCAAGCACCTGGCGCATCACGACCCGCTGACCGACCTGCCCAATCGCCTGCTGTTCGGCGATCGTGTCGAACAGGCGCTGGCGTCGGCGCAAATCCACAAGCGCGGCTGTGCCTTGCTGATGATCGACCTCGATCATTTCAAGATGATCAACGACAGCCTGGGGCACAACGTCGGCGATCGCCTGCTCAAGGCGGTGGCTTCGCGCTTGCGCGAGATGTTCGGCCCCGGCGTGACCCTGGCGCGCCTGGGGGGCGACGAGTTTGCTGTGCTGGTGGAGAGCTGTGGGCAACTGGTCCAGGCCGCGGCGCTGGCGCAACGGATCATCGACGGCCTGAAAGAGCCCTTCGTGATCGACGCCGATCAGTTGTTCATCAATGCCAGTGTCGGCATCAGCCTGTTCCCCAGCGACGCGCAGAGCGCCGAGCAGTTGCTGCGCAATGCCGATTCGGCATTGTTCAAGGCCAAGAGCGCCGGGCGTAACGACTATGCCTTGTACACCGAGGAATTGACGGCCCATGCCCAACATCGGGTCGAGACCGCCTTCGAGCTGCGCCGGGCGCTGGAGCAGCAGGAGCTGCGGGTCTACTACCAGCCCGTGCACGACCTGCAGTGCAGCCGCTTGATCGGCGTCGAGGCACTGGTGCGCTGGCAGCACCCGCAGCGTGGCCTGGTGCCGCCGAGCGAGTTCATCCCGATTGCCGAGCGCACCGGGCTGATCGCGGACATCGACGCCTGGGTGATGCGTCAGGCGTGTCAACAGATGTGCGCGTGGCAGCAAGCTGGCGTGGCGTTGTCATTCATTGCGGTGAACGTGTCGAGCCGCCTGTTCGCCCGACGCGAGCTGTATCAGCGCGTCGCCCAGGTGCTGCATGACACCGGGTTGGATCCGGCCTGCCTGGAGCTGGAAGTGACGGAAAGCGCGGTGATGGGCGACCCGGAAGTGGCCCTGGAGCAGATGCACCGGCTACGCGAGTTGGGGGTGCGCCTGGCCATCGACGACTTCGGGACCGGCTATTCGTCGCTGTTGCGGCTCAAGCGCCTGCCGGTGCAGAAGCTCAAGATCGACCAGGGTTTTGTCGCCGGACTGCCCTGGGATGATGACGATGCCGCTATCGTGCGGGTGATCATCGCCCTGGCGCAAAGCATGGGCATGCAGGTGCACGCCGAAGGCATCGAGCACGTCGAACAGGCGGCGTTTTTACTCGATCACGGCTGTGACCTGGGCCAGGGCTACTGGTATGGGCGACCCATGCCGGCAGACGAACTGGATTGGGCGCGGGCACCACTGATCCGCTAAGGCGGTGGTGCTTCATCCAAGGGCTGCGCTGCAGCCCAGCGTGAGCAAGTATCTGCACCCTCTGTCCAAATCACGGCAGGCAAAACCGTGAAGTCCACGCAAGCCCTTGTCTGGGCGAAAAATACTTTTCAGTTATATAAACATTCTTAAATAGTATTTTTAAGAATATCCACGGCTATCTACTATTGCTCTCACGCCACAAGCAGTGCCGCCACTGCGAGGCACTTCTCATTTCAGGAGCAGCACCATGAGCGCATCCCTACGTAGCGTTGACGGCCATGACGAAGCCACCATCTTGCGCGAGATCCAGAGCGCCCTGCGCGATCTGCGCTTTGGTGCGGTAGAGATCACCGTGCACAACGCCCAAGTGGTTCAGATCGAGCGCAAGGAAAAATTCCGCCTGCAGAACCCGAGCAACAAGCCGAGCTGAGGCGTCGCTGGCAACCCGTTTCCAGAAATCCATAAGAACAGCCAACACCAAAAATTTCAGGAGCTCCACCATGTCGTCGATTCGCCGTTACGCTTTGGCCGCTCTGGCCAGTGCCATTTTTGCCGGTTCCGCGGTTGCCAAGGATTACGAGTTGCTGAACGTTTCGTACGACCCGACGCGTGAGCTGTATCAGGACTACAACGCAGAGTTCATCAACTTCTGGAAGAAGGAGCATGCCGGCGACAACGTCAAGATCCAGCAGTCCCATGGTGGCTCCGGCAAGCAGGGGCGGGCGGTGATCGATGGTCTGCGGGCCGACGTGGTGACCCTGGCGCTGGCCGGTGACATCGACGAAATCGCCAAGTTGGGCAAGACCCTGCCTGTTGACTGGCAGAAGCGTCTACCCGAGGCCAGCACTCCCTACACCTCGACCATCGTGTTCCTGGTGCGCAAGGGCAACCCCAAAGGCATCAAGGACTGGGGCGACCTGACCAAGACCGGTGTTGAAGTCATCACCCCGAATCCCAAAACCTCTGGCGGCGCCCGCTGGAACTTCCTGGCAGCCTGGGCCTACGGTCTCAAGGCCAATGGTGGCGACGAAGCCAAGGCCAAGGAATACGTACAGACCCTGTTCAAGCACGTGCCGGTGCTCGATACCGGTGCTCGCGGCTCGACCATCACCTTCGTCAACAACGGTCAGGGTGACGTGTTGCTGGCCTGGGAAAACGAAGCCTTCCTGGCGCTCAAGGAAGATGGCGGCGCAGACAAGTTTGAAATCGTCGTGCCTTCGCTGTCGATCCTCGCCGAGCCGCCGGTCGCGGTGGTCGACAAGAACGCCGAGAAAAAAGGCAACGAACAGATCGCCGAAGCCTACCTCAAGCACCTGTATAGCCCGGCAGGCCAGGAAATAGCGGCGAAGAACTTCTATCGTCCACGTGACAAGGACGTGTCTGCCAAGTACGCCAAGCAGTTCCCGACCCTGGAGCTGGTAACCATCGACAAGGACTTCGGTGGCTGGAAAACCGCCCAGCCAAAGTTCTTCAATGATGGCGGTGTGTTCGACCAGATTTACCAGGCACAGTAATCTTAAATTGCTATCAACGAGCCCCGGATTTACCTTCGGGGCTTTGTTGTGTTCTTGACCAAGGACTTTTATGTCGCGTCGTATCTCCCCCGTCATACCCGGCTTCGGGCTGACGCTGGGCTACACCTTGGTGTACCTCAGCCTGATTGTGCTCATACCCCTGGCGGCGATGTTCGTCCACGCCGCTCAACTTACCTGGGAGCAGTTCTGGACCATCATCACCGCACCGCGGGTGCTGGCGGCGTTGCAACTGAGCTTTGGCACGGCGCTGTGTGCCGCGATCATCAACGGCATCATCGGCACGCTGCTGGCCTGGGTGCTGGTGCGTTACACCTTCCCGGGACGCAAAATCATCGATGCGATGATCGACCTGCCCTTCGCCTTGCCCACTGCGGTGGCCGGTATCGCGCTCACGGCGCTGTACGCACCCAATGGCTTGGTGGGTCAGTTTGCAGCGGACATGGGATTCAAGATTGCCTATACCCCCCTGGGCATCACCCTTGCCCTGACGTTCGTGACCCTTCCGTTCGTGGTACGTACAGTACAGCCGGTATTGGCCGATATCCCGCGTGAAATCGAAGAAGCGGCGGCATGCCTGGGGGCCAAGCCCTTGCAAGTGTTCCGCTACATCCTGCTGCCGGCCTTGTTGCCCGCCTGGTTGACCGGTTTCGCCCTGGCATTTGCCCGGGGTGTCGGGGAGTACGGCTCGGTGATTTTCATTGCCGGTAACATGCCGATGAAAACCGAAATCCTGCCGCTGCTGATCATGGTCAAGCTCGACCAGTACGATTACACCGGCGCCACCTCCATTGGCGTGTTGATGCTGGTGGTTTCCTTTGTCCTGTTGCTGCTGATCAACTTGTTGCAGCGGCGCATCGAAACCCCATAAGGAGGCGCGAACCATGTCCCAATCGTCTATTAGCGCCGCTTCCTCGGCCAACGCTGCCCGTCGTGGCAGCGCCAGCTCACGACGGATCCTGATCGTCCTCGGCTGGCTGATCTTCGCCCTGTTCCTGTTGCTGCCCCTGTTCATCGTGGTGTCCCAGGGCCTGAAACTTGGCCTGGGCGCGTTCTTCGCTGCGATCTTCGAGCCCGACGCCTTGTCCGCCCTGAAACTCACGGTGATCGCGGTACTGATCTCGGTGCCGTTGAACCTGGTGTTCGGCGTCAGTGCCGCCTGGTGCGTGAGCAAGTACTCGTTCCGTGGCAAGAGCATGCTGGTGACCCTGATCGACTTGCCGTTCTCGGTGTCGCCAGTGATCGCCGGCCTGGTCTATGTGCTGATGTTTGGCGCCCAGGGCCTGTTCGGGCCGTGGCTGCAGGACCATGACATCCAGATCGTCTTTGCCTTGCCGGGCATCGTGCTGGCGACAATCTTCGTCACCGTGCCCTTTGTCGCGCGTGAGCTGATCCCGCTGATGCAGGAGCAGGGCACGCAGGAAGAGGAAGCCGCGCGCTTGCTGGGCGCCAACGGCTGGCAGATGTTCTGGCATGTCACCGTGCCGAACATCAAGTGGGGCCTGATCTACGGCGTGGTGCTGTGTACCGCGCGGGCGATGGGCGAGTTCGGTGCGGTGTCGGTGGTTTCCGGGCACATTCGCGGGGTGACCAACACCTTGCCGTTGCACGTCGAGATCCTCTACAACGAGTACAACCACGTCGCCGCGTTTGCCGTTGCGAGCCTGTTGCTGATCCTGGCGCTCTTCATCCTGCTGCTCAAGCAGTGGAGCGAAAACCGTATTAACCGCCTGCGCGCCAGCGCCGCGGAGGAATAATTCATGTCGATCGAAGTGCGTAACGTCAGCAAGAATTTCAACGCGTTCAAGGCGCTGGACAATATCAGCCTGGACATTCAGAGCGGCGAGCTGGTGGCTTTGCTCGGCCCGTCCGGCTGTGGCAAGACCACCCTGCTGCGGATCATCGCCGGGCTGGAAACCCCGGACCAGGGCAACATCGTGTTCCACGGCGAAGACGTCTCCGGCCATGATGTGCGCGATCGCAACGTCGGTTTTGTGTTCCAGCACTACGCGCTGTTTCGCCACATGACGGTGTTCGACAACGTCGCGTTCGGCCTGCGGATGAAACCGAAGAACCAGCGCCCGAGCGAAAGCCAGATCGCCGCCAAGGTCCATGAACTGTTGAACATGGTGCAACTGGATTGGCTGTCGGATCGCTATCCGGAGCAGTTGTCCGGGGGGCAACGCCAACGGATCGCCCTGGCTCGCGCTTTGGCGGTGGAACCCAAGGTGCTGTTGCTCGACGAGCCGTTCGGGGCCCTGGATGCCAAGGTCCGCAAGGAACTGCGGCGCTGGCTGGCCCGCTTGCACGAAGACATCAACCTGACCTCGGTATTCGTTACCCACGACCAGGAAGAGGCGATGGAAGTCGCCGATCGAATCGTGGTGATGAACAAGGGCGTGATCGAGCAGATCGGCTCACCGGGTGAGGTCTACGAAAATCCGGCCAGCGATTTTGTCTATCACTTCCTCGGCGACTCGAACCGCCTGCACCTGGGTGAAGACAACCACGTGCTGTTCCGTCCCCACGAAGTGTCGCTGTCGCGCCATGAACTGGAAGACCATCACGCCGCCGAAGTCCGCGACATTCGCCCCCTGGGCGCCACCACCCGGGTGACCTTGAAGGTGGAAGGCCAGAGTGAGTTGATCGAGGCTGAAGTGGTCAAGGACCACGACAGCCTGACCGGCCTGGCCAAGGGCGAGACCCTGTTCTTCAAACCCAAGGTCTGGCAAAAAGTCTCCAACCTGTAGCAGCCCGTAACAGCTGCTACACAACGTTCATTTCAAGCCGCTTTGCAGCACCAGCACACACCCCAGACCGATCAGGATCGTGCCGCTGAAACGCGGCACGAATCGCTGGCAGCCGGCCGTGGACAAGGGGCCGAGCAACAGCGATGCGCCCAGCACTGCGCCCACGTCGGCGAGGGAAAACACCAGATTGACGAAGCTGCCCAGCAGCAGGAACTGCAGCCAGACCGGTGCCGAGGCGGTGACGTCGACAAATTGCGGCAGGAAGGTCAGGAAAAACAGCGCGGTTTTCGGGTTGAGCACTTCCACCACCACACTGTCTCGCAGCACCCCGGGCTCTTTCGGGGTGTCGGTCGTGGCGGCCTGTCGACTCTTGACGATCATCGATCCCCCCAGCCAGATCAGATAGCCGGCGCCCGCCAGGCGGATCACGTCGAACGCCATCGGTGCTGCGTGCAGTAGCGCCGACAAGCCGAAGGTGGCTGCCGCAATGTGCGCGTAGCAACCCAGGTGAATACCCAGCGCCGCCTTGAGTCCGGCGCGCCGGCCGTGGGCGAGGGTCTGGCTGGTCATGTACAGAATGGCCGGCCCTGGCATGCAGGCGAAGGCCAGGGTGGCGGTGGCGAAGGGAATCCAGAGATGCAGGGACATGGTGGTGCTCTTCCAGTGAGTGATGCCTTCGGGCAGGTTCTGGAAGACGCTGGAGGGAAAGGCCGGGCAGGTCGTGCGAGCAGCGAAGTACCAGAGCCGCAAGGTTAGGGCGGGGGGAAAGGCGGTGAAATACGGCAGTTGTCGTATTTTATCCAGCGGGGCAACGCAGCATGCTTCAGCCCACAGCCAGCCCGAGGCGGACGGCGTACACCGCCAGTTCGGCGGTGTTGTGCAGGTCGAGTTTGCGCATCAGGTTTTCCCGGTGTTTGCGCACGGTCAACGGGCTGATGTGCAGGGCGTCAGCAATGTCTTGCGCGGACTGGCCCGAAGCAACCAGGCCGAGGATCTGCTGCTCGCGGCGGGTCAGGCCGCCGCCACTGGTTATCAGGTGGGCGTCGGGGGTGCTGCTGCCATGGCCCTCCACCGCGAAGCGCACGGCCACGGCCAGGTAGCGCTGGTTCAGGCGAATGGCATCGATGGCGTCGAACAGCTCATGGCTTTCGTCGGCCTTGGTGACGTAGCCCTGCACGCCCGCTTCGAGCACGCCGCGAATGGTGCTCAACTCGACGTTGGCGGTCAGCACGAGGATTTTCAACCGCGGGTAATCGGCGCGCAGTTGGCGAATGAATTGCAGGCGGTTGACCCCCGGCATACCCAGGTCCAGGAGCAGCAGGTCGACCTGGTGTTGGGCCAGGACGCTGAGGATCGCATCGCTGTGGGCGGCCTCGCCGACCACCTGCAGATCATCGCGGGTGGACAGGAGAAATCTCAGGCCGTCGCGCACGATGCTATGGTCATCGGCAATCAGGACGTTCAGGCGCTTCACTTCCATTTTCAGTCGCTCTTTTTATTGGGATTGGCCATGCCCGAGATTATCCAGCGCAAGTATTTCGTCGATCTGCTGTTTCGACAATCCTACGCGGTGCTGTTTGCCAACTTCGTCATACCCTTGCCGGTGGCGTATGTGTTCAGGCATGCCGTGCCTTTGAGCTGGATCATTGGCTGGATCCTGGCGATGTACGGCCTGACGGCTATCCGGCTGCTGCTCTCGCGAACTTACTTTAGCCAATCCCCACGGATCGACCACCACCAGGCGCAACAGTGGGCCTGGCGGGCATCGGCGCTGTCGTGGATGTCGAGCCTGCTCTGGGGCGTGCTCGGCTGGGTCGGCTTTGCCGCCGGCGATCCACAGTTGCTGGCGTTTACCTGCGTGGTGCTGACCGGCCTGGTGTGTGGAGCGGTGCCCTCACTGTCGGCATTCCCGCCGGCCTACGCCGGTTCGCTGGTGGCCATGCTGCTGCCCGTCACCCTGCAGTGCCTGCTGCATTCGGGGGAAACCTACACCATCTACCTGTTCTTTCTCGCCTGCCTGGCCGGGGTCAATCTGTATTACAGCCGGGTCACCTACCGCACACTGTGCGAGACCATCCGCTTGCGCCTGGAAAACGTCGAACTGGTTGGCCGCCTGGAGCAGGAGCGTGATCGCGCGCAGGCTGCCGATCAAGCCAAATCGCGTTTCCTGGCGGCTGCCAGTCATGACTTGCGCCAACCTATCCATGCCCTGGGCCTGTTTGTCGCGGGCCTGGCGGCGCTGGCTGAGCGCGGCGCTGTGCGGGCCGACAAGGCGCGTGAGGTAGCGGCTCGCCTGGGCGCGGTGATCGGCAATCTCGGTAGCCTGCTCAACGGCTTGCTGGACATCTCGCGGCTGGACGCTGGCGTGGTGGTGGTGAAGCGCGAAGCAGTGTCGCTGGAACGCTTGTTCATCGACCTGGGCGACGAATTCGAGGCCATCGCCCGCACCCGCCAGTTGCACTGGCGAATCCACCCCAACCACCATTGGGTCGACACCGACCCGGTGTTGCTCAAGCGCATCCTCGATAACCTGCTGTCCAACGCTTTTCGCTACACCGATGGCGGCGGCGTCCTGCTGGGCTGTCGGCGGCGGGGCGGGCAGCTGGAGATCCAGGTCTTCGATACCGGGCCGGGCATTGCAGCGGAGTATCGCGGGCAGATTTTCGAAGAGTTCGTCCAGTTGCATAACCCCGAGCGCGACCGCAGCCAAGGGCTCGGCCTGGGCCTGGCGATCGTGCGTCATACCGCGCGGCTGCTGGGGCATGCAACACGCCTGGTCTCGGTGCCAGGGCGTGGTTCGATGTTCTCGATCCGGGTCCCGCTTGCGGCGCCGGCGAGCAGGCCAGCCATCGCGCCGCAGCTGCAACGCTCGGACAATGCCCTGGGCATTCTGATCATCGATGATGAACCCAGCGTGCTGGAGGCCCTGCGCGATTTGCTGGAAGTCTGGGGCCACAGGGTCTACGCAGGCGCCTCGGTGGCGCAGGCCTGTGAGCAGCATGGCGCAGCGAGCGAGACGGGGCGGGCGGCGGTGGACCTGATCCTCAGTGACTACCGCCTGAACGGCATGAGCGGCCTGGAGGCGATCCGCCGCGCCCGGCAGTACCTCGATCAGACCGTGCCGGCGATCATCATTACCGGTGACACTTCACAGGCGTGCCAGCAAGAGACCGCAGCGAGCCATTTCCGGGTCTTGCAAAAACCCCTCGACGCGGCGGTCTTGCGTGACAGCCTCAAGGCCTGCCTGGATGCTCGAATGGCCCGCTGAACTGCGCCGCCTCAGGCGCGGCCGTGGGTCATGCTGCGCACCGGACCTGCCCGTTGCTCGATCTGCTCCTTGAGGTCATGGCGCAGGCCCAGCAGGAATGCCAGTTCGGCCACCACGAACAGCGGCCCGACGATCAACCCGCTGACATCATCGACAAACGCCGGTTTGCGTCCTTCGTAGTAATGCCCGACAAACTGGATCACCCAACCCAGCACAAACAGCCCGATGCCGCTGCCCAGCCACACCCCGGTGCTTTGCACCGCGACGACCTGGCCCAGCCACACGGACAGGCCGAGCAGCGCCGTCATGAGCACGCCCAGGCGCACTTCCAGGCGCAGGTAGAACCACGCCGAGGCCAGGGCCACGAGCACTGCCGGCGACAGCCAGAGCCCGGCCACCGACCAGGACGGCCGTGACAGCAGCACCGCGACGGCCACCACAATCAACGGAATCCCGATAAAGTGGCTGGCGATATTGCGCGGGTCACGGTGGTAAGCGGCGTATTGACTGAGGTGGTCAACCAGGCTTTTCATTGTTATTCCTCCTGTAGGGATGTTGATCATGCCCTGAGGCCCGTCGTTGCTCTGTCAGCCAGACGACAATCACTGTGGAGTCTTCATGCAAATACCGGCCTGGCGTGCATGCCTGATGCAGGGGCAGTGGTTCAGCCACCTGCCATCCTGTCTTCAGGATAGCTTGCTGTCCCTGGCGCGCGTGCGGCACTTGTCCGCGGGGCAGCGCCTGTTCGGTCGCGGCGATGCACCCTGTGGCCTGTACGCCGTACTGGAGGGCGCGGTGCGGGTGGGGGCGGTGAGCGAGCAGGGCAAGGAGGCGTTGTTGAGCCTGATCGAAGCGCCGCACTGGTTCGGTGAAATCTGCCTGTTCGACGGCCAGCCACGCACCCATGATGCCTACGCGGTGGGGCCCTGCACCTTGTTGCAACTGCCACAGGCCGCATTGCTGGCCTATCTCGATCAGCAACCACAGCACTGGCGGCAACTGGCGCTGCTGATGAGCCACAAACTGCGCCTGACCTTCATCAACCTTGAACAATTGACCCTGCTGGCGGCCCCGGCCCGGGTGGCACACCGGCTGCTGATGATCGCCGATGGCTATGGCGAGATCGAGCCGGCGCGGCGAGTCCTGCAACTGCCTCAGGAGCAACTGGCGTTGCTACTGTCACTGTCGCGCCAGACTACCAACCAGATCCTGCGGGACCTGGAAAGCCAGGGCATTCTCAGCCTGGGTTACGGCGCAATCGAGATCCTCGATGCCCCGCGGTTGCGCGCGCTGGTGCAGCCGTGACGTGCTCGGTTGATCCGAAATAAGCGTTAGTGATGGGCTTTGGCCGCCAAGGCGCCTAGCCTGTAGCGACGAATATTCGAGGTGTGCCATGCGATTGCTGTTAGTGGAAGACGAGCCGGAAATCGCCAAGGCGCTGGCCCAGGGCCTGAGCGAAGCCAGCTACACGGTGGATGTGGCCGACAACGGCATGGCCGGTCGGCGTTTCATCGAGACCGTTGAATATGACCTGATCATTCTCGACGTGATGCTGCCGGGCCTGAACGGCTGGCAACTGTTGCAACAGATCCGCCAGCTCGGTGCGACACCGATACTGTTCCTGACCACCAAGGACGGGATCGAGGACCGTTTGCGTGGCCTGGAACTGCATGAAGATGACTACCTGCTCAAGCCGTTCACCCACAGCGCGCTGGTGGCACGGGTACGCAAGTTGTTGCGCCGCGATCGCGGGCGCTGACAGTCTTCAGCGCAACCCATCGCGAAACTGCCCCGGTGTCATCCCGGTCCAGCGCTTGAACGCGCGGCTGAAGCTGCTGGTGTCGGCGAATCCCAACAGATAACTGATTTCGCTCAACGAGCACTGCGGGTCGCGCAGGTGCAACAGGGCCAGGTTCTCGCGGCTTTCGTTGAGCAGGGTGTCGAAGCGACAGCCCTCGTCCGCCAGGTGCCGTTGCAGGCTGCGCAGGCTCAGGTGCAGGGCCTGGGCGATGCGTTCGGCGCTGGGTTCGCCTTCGGGCAGTTGCTCCTCGATGGCGTCGCGAACCTTGCGCTCCCAGGTCAGTGGCTTGAGTTGCGCCAGGGTGCGCTTGAGCACGGTCTCGTTGTGCTCGGCCAGTTCCGGGTTGGCGTCGTCCAGGTGACTGTCGAAATCCTCCAGGGAAAACTCCAGGCGATCCTCTTCGGCGGCGAAGTACACCGGTGCGCGGAATACCTTGTGCCAGGGATGGGGGTCGGCCGGCTCCGCGCGCCGCAAGTACACCGCCAGTGGCGCGTATTCGCGGCCCAGGCGGTTGCGGCAGGTGCGCACATAGATCGCGGCGAAGGCATCGAGGGCTTCGGGAGCCGGCGCCGGGCTGTCGGCGGGGACTTTGAGGGTGAAGCAGTAGCGGTCCTCAGCCCGGCTCAAGTGCAGTTCGAGGGCATCACTGACGACCTGGTGATAACGCACGATGCGCTCGAACACTTCGCGCAGGCTGCCACTGGCCACCAGCGCATAGCCCAGTGCGTGAAAAGTGGTCGGGCTGACGAACCGCGAGACCCGTAGGCCGATCGCCGGGTCGCCACTGGCCTGGACGGCCAGTTCCCACAGGCGCGTGGTGGCCGAGAGTGGATACCGCGCGTTGGGGTCGTCCATCAATTGTGGGTCGAGCCCGGCTTGCCGGCACAGCACATCGCTGTCGAAGCCCAGGGCATCGAGTTGTTTGCGCAGGGCGCGGGTCCAGCTGGCGAGTGAGGTGGGTTCAATCATGATGATTGGCGCTTCCGGTCAACAGGTTGGCGTTCACAGCTAGCGCCCAACGCGACCGCACAGGGCAGGATGCGAACATCAATAACCAGAGGATGGAAGCATGCACGGTACTTCTGCAAGTCCCGAACGCCTGAATGCACAACAACGATCGGCGCATATTCGTGAAGTGGTGCTCGCCAAGGGCGTCGAGCTGCGCCAGCGTTACCCGCTCCTGCTGCATCAGGATGCGCTTGGCGCCGGCATCCTGGCCTTTGCCCTGGCCGGGATGGTCGGTTCGGCGGCGCTGTACATCAGCGGGCACATGGCCTGGTGGGTGTGCCTGCTGCTCAACGCTTTTTTTGCCTCGCTGACCCATGAGCTGGAGCACGACCTGATCCACAGCATGTACTTTCGCAAGCAGCGGCTGCCGCACAACCTGATGATGGGACTGGTCTGGCTGGCACGCCCGAGCACCATCAACCCGTGGATCCGCCGTCACCTGCACCTCAATCACCACAAGGTATCCGGCACCGAGAGCGACATGGAAGAGCGCGCCATCACCAACGGTGAGCCATGGGGCATCGCTCGGTTGCTGATGGTCGGCGATAACCTGATGTCGGCCTTTATCCGCATGCTGCGGGCCAAGACCTGGGCGCACAAGCTGAGCATTGTCCAGCGCAGCCTCAAGGTCTATGCGCCGCTGGCACTGCTGCATTGGGGCGCCTGGTACGTGTTCCTCGGCTTTCACGGGATCAACGGCTTCGCCTGGCTGATGGGCACTGCGGTGGAGTGGTCAGCGAGCACCCTGGCGGTGATGCAGGTGATCGATATCGCCGTGGTGGTGATCATTGGTCCCAACGTGCTGCGCACCTTCTGCCTGCACTTCGTCAGTTCGAACATGCACTATTACGGCGATATCGAGGCCGGTAACGTGATTCAGCAGACCCAGGTGCTCAACCCGTGGTGGATGTGGCCGATGCAAGCGTTCTGCTGCAACTTCGGCAGCAGCCACGGCATTCACCATTTTGTGGTCAAGGAGCCGTTCTACATCCGCCAGATGACTGTGCCGGTGGCACATAAGGTGATGCGTGAGATGGGGGTGCGGTTCAATGATTTCGGGACCTTCGGCCGCGCCAACCGGTTTACCCGCAAGGAGCAGGTGGCGGGGGAAGAAGTGCGTACCGTGCGGGCTTGATGGGTGGTTCCATAGGCGCATAGGAGCGAGCCGGGCGGCGCTGCGCCTGCTCGCGATCGGCGGTTCAAACGGCCACGGCCATGCCCTGTTTATCCACCGCCACCAGGGTTTCGATCAGGGCCCGCGCCGCCGGTGACAGGCGATAGCCGGTGCGGCTGACGATGCCGCAGCGGGCGTTCATGCTTTCGATGTTCTGCGCCAGGTTGCGCCAGTGCAACAGCGCCAGCGAGCCCTGGGCGATGTCTTCGACAAAAGCTTCTTCGGTGCCGACGCCAATTGCGTTGGACTGCAGCACGATCTTCACCAGCGCCGGAAAATGCTCGGTCTCGATGGTCGGGGAAAAATCGGTACGGCCACTGAGGTTGGCCAACAGTTTGCGAATGCCCGGCGGGATCAGTGTGGTCGCCAGCGGGTAGTCGAACATGTCATTGGTCGACAGGCTTTCCTTGGCCAGCAACGGATGCCCCTGGCGGCAGAAAAACACCCCGCGCTTGGGGGTCAGGGCGCGGGTCTGGAAGTTCGGGTCGGCCTCGAAGTGACGGATGTCGGCGATGAAAAATTCGATCTCTTCACGGCTTAGCGCGCGGCTGAGTTTTTCCCAGTTATCCACTTGAAAGCAGGTGCGCACTTTTGGGTGCGCGTTGACGAATTGCGCCACTGCATCCGGCACCAGTTTCACCGCCGGCGCCGAGCCACAGCCAAAGTGCACTTCACCGGCATCGAGCTTGGTCATCTGCGTCACTTGCGCGCTGAGCAGCGCCGCGCCCTGGACCAGGGTCAAGGCGTGCTGCAATACCACCTGGCCCTCGGGGGTGGGACGCAGATCTTTGTTGGCGCGGTCCACCAGCACGCAACCGAACTCCTGCTCCAGGCCCTGGATACTGCGGCTGAAGGCCGGCTGGGTGATGCCCATGGCGTCGGCGGCGCGGACAAAACTGCGGTGCTCATTGAGGGCGATGAAGTAACGCAACTGACGAAGATCCATAGGCTTTTACGGCATCCCGAAAATAGCTCGCCGGCATTTGCGACAAGGGTTGCCTGAGGTTTTAAAGGCAACCTCTTATTCCGTCAACGAAGCATATAAGTACCTATTAGATCTAAATTGAATATATATAGAGCGGCGCTCGAAAACGGCGTCCGTTTTTCATGCCTTTGGCGAATATTTTCAATGCCTGCAAGGCATGGGGTTTTTGCGCCTCCTCTGTAGCCCTTGAACCGTGTGGCTTTGCGCCTGGACGTGGTTTTTTATATTCCATACGGTTCTATGTGAAGCCTTAAAAATTACTTTAAGGGATAAGCCTCTGCCGCCAATCATTCACCTCCAGGCATTAGCGCGGGGGGAATCAGGCGCTGCTGTCGGGTTATTCGCAAAAGACCGTAGGGAGTCATTCAATGGGCAATGTCCAGACCGCCGCCAGTGCACATGAGGTGTTGTGGCGCCAGGCGCCAAGTGGTGAGTTGGTCGATCTCGGCCGGGCTTATCGCACGCCTCTGGGCCAGTTGCGGCTGCAAAAGACGCCCAAGAGCAGCTTGCGCCGTCGTGAGGCGATTGTGCTGGCGGTGCTGGCAGTGCTGGTGCATGGCGCAGTGATTTATTGGGTCAATCAACAACCCACGCCGGCGCTGCCGATCGTGCCGCCGGAAATTCCGCCGATGACCATCGAGTTCTCGCGTCCGGCGCCGCCAGTGGTCGAACCGCCACCGCCACAACCGGCACCGCCGCCGGTTGTGGAGCCACCGCCACCGGTGGTGGATGAACTGGCGGTCAAGCCACCGCCAAAACCCAAGCCGATCCCCAAACCGGTGGTCAAGCAGGTGCCCAAGCCCGTGCCAAAAGCCGTGCAACAGCCGCCTGCGCCGCCGCAACCGGCAGCCCCGGTGGCGGCGCCAGCACCGCCTGCACCCCCGGCGCCGGCACCGGTGACTCCGGCCTCGGCCAACGCCGCGTACCTGAAGAACCCGGCACCGGAATATCCGTCGCTGGCCCAGCGTCGGGGTTGGGAGGGCACGGTGTTGTTGCGGGTGCACGTACTGGCCAGCGGTAAACCGGGGGAGATCCAGATCCAGAAAAGCAGTGGCCGCCAGCAGCTCGACGATGCGGCATTAAGTGCCGTGAAACGTTGGAGCTTTGTGCCGGCCAAGCAGGGTGATGTCGCCCAGGACGGCTGGGTCAGCGTGCCCATCGATTTCAAGATTCATTGAACCGCAACTTATTCGCGCTAAGTGTTTACACAGAGGGAACACATCATGACGTTACTGGCATCTCCACTCGAATCCATCGAAAGCGCGGTGATCTGGCTGCTGGTGGTCTTTTCCGTCGCCACCTGGGGCCTGGCGTTGCTCAAGGGTGTGCAGTTCGCGCGCCTGAAAGCCCAGGATCGCAAATTCCATAAACAGTTCTGGGCCGCCTCCAGTCTCGATTCGGCGGCTGAACTGAGCGAGACCCATCCCGGTGCTGCTGCCCGCGTGGCCCAGGCCGGTTACGCGGCGATCCAGGTCGGTGAAGCGCCGGCGGCGGACCTGAGCCAGGCGATCAATCACCAGGACCGCCTGGAGCGCGCCTTGCGCCAGCAAATCGTACGTGAACGGCGCTCGCTGGAAACCGGCCTGGCCGTGGTCGCGAGTATCGGCAGCACCTCGCCGTTCATCGGTCTGTTCGGCACTGTGTGGGGCATCATGGAGGCCTTGAAGGGCATCAGCGCCGCCGGCTCGGCAAGCTTGGAAACCGTGGCCGGACCGATTGGTGCCGCGTTGGTGGCGACGGGTGTGGGGATCGCGGTCGCCGTGCCAGCGGTGCTGGTCTACAACTATTTCCTGCGTCGCCTGAAGCTCACCGCCGCCGATCTGGATGACTTTGCCCACGACTTCTACAGCCTGGCGCAGAAGAGCTCGTTCCGCGTGCTGCTGCACCCGACGGCGCAAAAGAACACCGCCCAGAACGCTGTGCATAAAGTGAAGGAGGCGTCCTGATATGGCCTTCTCTACCCAAGACAGCGATGAGGTACTGAGTGAGATCAACGTCACGCCGCTGGTGGATGTGATGCTGGTGTTGCTGGTGGTGTTCATCGTCACTGCACCGCTGCTGACCAATGCGATTCCGATCAACCTGCCCAAGACCGAAGCGGTCGCCCCGGTGGAACAGAAAGATCCACTGGTGGTGAGCATCGACGGCGCCGGCAAGCTGTTCATCAACAAGGATGAAATCCAACCGGACTTGCTGGAGTTCAACCTGCAGGCGGCCAAGGCCAAGGACCCGGAGGTGCGGGTGCAGTTGCAGGCCGATGACGGTGTGAACTACGGCGAAGTGGCGCGCGCCATGGCGTCCATCGAACGGGCGGGTATTACCAAGCTTTCGGTGATTACTGCGCGCTAATCCATCACAGTTTTCCAGGGCCGTCTCCTTGGCAGGGTGCGGCCCTTTTTTTATTTATCGCAATCCCCCCCCGCTCGTAAGTGCTGGCTTGCCAGCGCACCTCACCCTCTCAAACTTTCATATTCTATTAGGGTATTAATAAATAGCTTCTTATTCCTTAACGAATATAAATCTCATCCCTATACTCGATCAGGAACAGACACGCACAGGAGAGCTCCCCATGCGCAACGAATCAATTCGCTACCTGATTGTGCCGGGCTGGCAGGGATCGCCAGACGATCATTGGCAGACCCACTGGCAGAACAGTCTGCCGAACAGCGCACGGGTCGAGCAGGCCGATTGGCTCACCCCTCGTCGTGAAGACTGGGTGGCCGCGCTGGCCGAGGCCATTGCTGCCGACAGTACGCCGGTGATCCTCATCGCCCACAGCCTGGGTTGCATCACCGTTGCCCATTGGGCGGCCACTGCACCCTTGCAGGCGCTGCGCCAGGTGCGCGGGGCCCTGCTGGTGGCGCCTGCCGATGTCGAGCGCCCGGCGTGCGTGCCGGCGTTGCGCAATTTCGCACCGATTCCCACGCACCTGCTGCCGTTTCCCAGCCAGGTCGTCAGCTCTGACAACGACGCTGCCGTGAGCGCCCCGCGCGCCCTCGAGCTGGCGCGCAACTGGGGCGCCGAGGCAGGCGTCCTGGCAGGTGCTGGACACATCAACGTGAAGTCCGGCCACCATCGTTGGGAGCAGGGGTTCGCTTACCTGTATCGCCTGCAGAACCGCATGGAACACCACGCCCTGCGCCGCGCCTGATCGTCCATTTCAATTCAACGCCCCCGTCCGCCGGCGGTTTTGGGCGGGAGCCTGCCATGAGTTTGCATGAAACCTTCGGTCAGCCATTGCTGACCTTTCCCGACGCAGAAAAAAGCCCGCTGAGCATTCGTGCCAAGGCGCTGGTGTTCGTCGACCCACGTTCGCGCACCTTGCGCCAGGAGCTGGAGCAACTGGCACCGCGGGCGATTTCGGTGTTGATTCACGGCGAAACCGGCAGTGGTAAAGAATTGCTGGCACGCCACATTCACCGGGCCAGTGATCGCGGTGGCTTGTTCGTCTCGGTCAATTGCGGCGCCATCAGCCCGACCTATGCCGATGCCGAGCTGTTCGGTTATGCCGGCGGCAGTTTCAGTGGCTCGGCCAGCAGCCGTGCCGGCTGGTTTGGTTCGGCCAACGGCGGGACCCTGTACCTGGATGAGATCGGCGACTTGCCGCTGCCGATCCAGATCAAGTTGCTGGCGGCCCTGGAGAATCACGAAGTCACCCGGGTCGGCGCCCAGCAGCCGAGCCCGGTCGATGTGCGCCTGGTGGCCGCCACCAGCATCGACCTGGCGCAGGCCGTGGCGGCCGGTAAATTCCACGAACGGCTCTACCACTACCTCAGCGAAGGCCAGTTGCAATTGCCGGCGCTGCGCGAGCGGGTGGGTGACATTCAATCGCTGGCCGAATATTTCCTCGGCATCTACAGCCAGCGCCTGGGCTTGCCGGTGCCCTTTATCAGCGACGCGGCGCAGCAGGTGCTGGAGCAACACAGTTGGCCGGGCAACACCCGTGAGCTGGAGAACGTCATTCATTTTGCGTTGCTGGTCAGCAGCGGTGACGAGATTGCGCCAGAGCATTTGAACCTGCCAGCCACCGAGCAGCCGTTGCAGTTGATTGAGCGCTGGGTGGAGCAATGGGTCCGCAGTGGTAACCGTGAACCTCTGGACAGGCTGAAGCGGCTGTTGGCGCACGTGTAATTCGCAGTGCGTGACGGTTGCGGAGTTGTTATTCGTTTATCGAATATAGACTTCGATAAAAAGTATTTTTACGGCATAAAAAATCCGGGTATTGTCCGCCTCACGCCAGCGATAGCACTTCACTGGCACCTCACTTTTAAGCCGTTGTCGACAACGACAAATAAGGACACTGCATGAAAAAGGTTCTGTTGTTTACCGCACTCGCGGCTGCCCTGACGGCTGGCCTGGCCCAGGCCGGCGAGAAACTGGTGGTCGCGGCCACTCCGGTACCGCACGCCGAGATTCTCGAGTTGGTCAAGCCAACTCTCGCCAAAGAAGGCGTGGACCTGGAAATCAAAGTCTTCACCGATTACGTGCAACCGAACGTACAGGTCGATCAGAAGCGTCTGGACGCCAACTACTTCCAGACCCTGCCGTACCTGCAGAGCTTCAATGAAGGCAAAGGCACTAACCTGGTGACTGTGATCGGTGTGCACGTCGAACCTTTCGGCGGTTACTCGAAGAAAGTCAAAACCCTGGCTGAGCTCAAGGATGGCGCAACCATCGCCATCCCGAACGAGGGCAGCAACAGCGGTCGCGCCTTGATCCTGCTGCAGAAAGCCGGCCTGATCGAATTGAAAGATCCGAAAAACGCCCTGGCTACGCCAAAAGACATTGCCAAGAACCCGCACAACTTCAAGTTCAAGGAACTGGAATCGGCCATGCTCCCGCGCGTGCTGGATCAGGTCGACCTGGACATGATCAACACCAACTACGCGCTGGAAGCTGGCCTCAACCCAGCTAAAGACGCACTGGTGATCGAAGGCGCGGATTCGCCTTACGTGAACTTCCTGGTGGCTCGTCCAGACAACAAGGACAGCGTCGCGATCCAGAAACTGGCCAAGGCCTTGACCAGCCCTGAGGTGAAGGAATTCATCGCCAAGAAGTACAGCGGCGCGGTCCTGCCGGCGTTCTGATCACGCGATAAACCCCTTCAAGGTTTGAACGCCGACGGCTGCTGCAGCGTCGGCGTTTTTTTATGCCCGGGGGATTGATCCTGGCCACCTACGCCAATCCGGGGCATAGGTTTTTGCGTGATATCAATATGCTTTAACGGTATTTAAATCTTTCTTTTTATGCCTTTAAAGTCAGTGCCTGCCGAGCTGTTATCCACAGCCTTATGGACTGCACCACCGTCGTTTACCCAGCGACGTCCAGGATTCCCCATGACTTTTGACTACGCGTTTATCCTTGGCACCCTGCCGGCATTCCTGCGCGCCGTAGGCGTGACCCTGCAGGTGGGCTTGATCGCTATCGGCACCTCGTTGCTGGTGGCCGTGCTCAACGCCACCGTGCTGGTGCTGCGTACCCCCTACTTGCAGCGCCTGGTGGCGGTGTACGTCGAGCTGGCGCGCAATACCCCGCTGCTGATCCAGCTGTTCTTCGTCTACTTCGCCTTGCCCGCGCTGGGGGTGAAGGTCTCCGGCTTTGCGGCAGCGATCATCACCATGACCTTCCTCGGTGGCGCGTACCTGACGGAAGTCCTGCGGGCCGGGGTCGAGGCGGTGCCGGCGGCGCAACTGGAATCGGGTCGCTCGATCGGCCTGTCCAACGGGCAATTGCTGCGCTACGTGATCCTGCCGCAAGCGGGGCTGCTCAGCCTGCCGTCGCTGTTTGCCAACTTCATCTTCCTGCTCAAGGAGACCACGGTGGTCTCGGCGGTGGCGGTGCCGGAAATTCTCTACACCACCAAGAGCTACATCGCGCTGTATTACAAAACCTACGAAATGCTCGCCGTGCTCACGCTGATCTGCGTGCTGTTGTTCTTGCCGCTGTCGCTGCTGCTCAGCCGCCTGGAAAGGAGGCTCCAGCATGGCCAGTTCGGGTCTTGAGTTGCTCTGGGTGTCTCTGCCGCAACTGGCCAGGGGCGCTGCGCAAACCCTGTCGATCTCTTTCCTGAGCATCGCCATCAGCACCTTGGGCGGGGTGCTCTACGGCGTGCTGTGCAACCTCCATGTGCAATGGCTGAAGGTGGTCTTGCGGGTGTACCTGGAGCTGTTCCGGGCGATCCCGGTGCTGGTCTGGCTGTACCTGCTGTTTTTTGGCCTGCCGATCTTTTTTGGTCTGAGCCTGCCCAGTTTCTGGTGCGCGGTGTTGGTGCTGTCGTTGTGGGGCGCCAGCGAAGTCGGCGAAGTGGTGCGCGGGGCGTTGCATTCCTTGCCACGTGGGCAGCGTGAGGCGGGCTTGTCGATTGGCCTGTCCGGCCCGCAACTGTTCGGTTATGTGCTGTTGCCCCAGGCGCTCAAGCGCATGACGCCACCGACCATCAACGTCTACACGCGAATCATCAAGACCAGTTCGCTGGCGGTGCTGATCGGCGTGGTGGATGTGATCAAGGTCGGGCAGCAGATCATCGAACGCACCTACGAGTCGGTGCTGATCTACGGCGCGTTGTTCCTGTTTTTCTTTTTTATCTGCTACCCGCTCTCGGCCGCCTCGCGTGTGCTGGAGCGGCGTTGGACGCAAGCATGAGCGCATTGATCGAGTTCAAGGGTTTCAACAAATTCTTCGCTGAGCAGCAGGTGCTCAAGGGCATCGACCTGAGTGTCGAGGCCGGTGAAGTGATTGTCATCCTTGGTCCCAGCGGCTGCGGCAAAAGTACCTTGCTGCGTTGCCTCAATGGCCTGGAAGTCGCTCATAGCGGAGAGTTGCTGTTTGCCGGGCGCCAGTTATTGGACAGCAACACCGACTGGCGCCAGGTGCGTCAGCAGATCGGCATGGTGTTCCAGAGTTACCACCTGTTCCCGCACATGAGCGTGCTGGACAACCTGCTGCTCGGCCCGCTCAAGGTGCAGAAGCGCGACCCCCGTGAAGCCCGTGAACAAGCCTTGGCCCTGCTCGAACGGGTAGGCCTGGCAGACAAGCGCGACGCCTTCGCCCGTCAGCTCTCCGGTGGTCAGCAGCAACGCATCGCGATTATTCGCTCACTGTGCATGAACCCTCAGGTGATGCTGTTCGATGAAGTGACCGCAGCCCTTGACCCGGAGATGGTCAAGGAGGTGCTGGAAGTGATCCAGGGCCTGGCGCGCGAGGGCATGACGCTGCTGATCGTGACTCACGAAATGGCCTTCGCCCGCGCGGTGGCCGACCGCATCGTGTTCATGGATGCCGGACGCATCCTGGAACAGAACCCACCCGAGATTTTCTTTACGAACCCGCAAACCG
Source organism: Pseudomonas sp. IT-P176 (assembly GCF_949767245.1). Taxonomy (NCBI): domain Bacteria; kingdom Pseudomonadati; phylum Pseudomonadota; class Gammaproteobacteria; order Pseudomonadales; family Pseudomonadaceae; genus Pseudomonas; species Pseudomonas sp. IT-P176. Next base: position 7,724 of record NZ_CATKPN010000032.1, on the reverse strand, counting down.
CACGCGCGCAGCAGTTCCTGGAGAAGTTCTCCTACGTCGAAGCTCTGCCGAAACAGGCAGCTGCGGCTCATTCGCAAAAAAAGGAACCGTTACCCTCATGAAAACTGCCAAGTCTTCCCTGCTGCTACTCCCCTTGTTCGGCCTTGCGCTGCTGGCCGGCTGCAACAAGACTGAAGAGCCGCCCAAGCCCAAAGTCGCCAGTGAAAGCACCGCGCCGGCCAGCTACCTGGAAAAAATCAAGGCACGGGACAAGCTGATTGTCGGCGTCTTCACCGACAAGCCACCGTTCGGTTTTGTCGATGAGGCGGGGCGCTACGTCGGGTTTGATACCGACATCGGCCGGCAATTCGCCAAGGACCTGCTGGGCGACGAGAACAAGGTCGAGTTTGTCGCCGTGGAGCCGGCCAGCCGGATCCCGTTTCTGCAAAGCGACAAGGTCGACCTGATCCTGGCCAACATGACCGTGACCCCCGAGCGCAAGGAAGCGGTTGAGTTCACCAACCCGAACCTCAAGGTGGCGGTGCAGGCGCTGGTGCCCCAGGCCAGTGACGTGAAGAGCCTGCAAGACCTGGCCAGCCGCACGACCATCGTCACCACCGGCACCACCGCCGATATCTGGCTGACCAAGAACCACCCGGACTGGAAACTGCTCAAGTTCGAGAAAAACTCCGAGTCTCTGCAAGCCCTGGCCAACGGTCGTGGCGACGCTTATGCCCAGGACAATCTGGTGCTGTTCAGCTGGGCCAAGCAGAACCCGGGCTACCGCGTACTCGACGAAACCCTGGGGGCCGAAGCACCGATTGCCCCGGCTGTGAAGAAGGGCAACATCGAGCTGCGTGACTGGGTCAATGCCGAGCTGGCGAAGCTGGGTGAAGAAAAGTACCTGCTCAAGCTCTACGACCAATATGTGCGCAAAGAGCTCAGCGACGACACCAAGCCTGAAAGCGTGATTGTCGAAGGCGGCAAGTGGCAGGGCTGAATTCTTCAGCGCTGCAGTGATCCTTGGGAGCGCTTCGCTGGTGGGTCAGCGAAGCGGTTTTTCGAGTGGCTCAATCCGGCCAGTTCCACGCCGGTTCATCGAGCATGCCCTGGCCGACCATTTCGCTCTGGCCGAAATTTTTCTCAAGCACAATGGCGTTGCACTCAGGGTCTTGTTGCAGCGCAGCAATTAAGCGGCTGGCGTGGGACACCACCCACAGCTGGCTCGCATGTGAGGCGCGGATGATCAACCGCGCAAGTGCCGGCAGCAGGTCCGGGTGCAAGCTGGTTTCCGGCTCGTTGAGCACCATCAGCGTCGGTGGTCGTGGCGTCAGCAGCGCCGCGATCAGCAGCAGGTAGCGCAAGGTGCCGTCCGACAATTCGGCGGCGGACAGCGGGCGCAACAAACCTTCCTGATAGAACTCGATGGCAAACCGCCCGCCCTGCACCGGGGCGATGTTCAGGCGCGCACCCGGGAAGGCGTCGCCGATGGCGGTTTGCAGGGCCTGCGGATCGCCGATTTCGCGGATGGTCTGCAGGGCTGCCGCCAGGTCTCGGCCATCGTGATGCAGCACCGGAGTGCGTGTTCCCAACTGCACCTGGCGCGCGGGTGCTTCGGCGTCCGTGCGAAAGTGATCATAAAAACGCCAGCCGCGAATCTGTTCGCGCAGCAGCAACACCTCGGGAGAGGAGCGCAGGTTGCCGACCTGGTCGAACAAGCTGTCGAAGGTCGGCGTGTGCTGGGCCAGCACCTCCCAGGTGGACCCTTCGCGGGCGCGGATCATCGGGCCGGCGCGATTGACCAGCAGGCTGGCAGGGCGATACAGGGCTCCAGCCCAAATGCACTCGCGCTTGATTTCCGGGTCCAGGGAAAAATACGACACCTCCTCTGGCAGCGGCATAGGCAGCCCCAGGGCGATCGCATAACTGAAGTCGTCACCACTGAAACCCAGGCGCAGGCGCATAGGTCCTTGGCGTTGCGACGCCTGGATTGGCACTTCCCCGTTGCGCATGCGCCGGCTGATGTTCTCCGGGCCGGCCCAGAAGGTTGAATCCAGCCCGCCTTCGCGCGCCAGCGCGTTGACCACGCCACCCTGGGCGGTCTCGGCCAGCAGGCGCAGGGCGCGGTAAAGGTTGGATTTGCCGCTGCCATTGGGGCCGGTAATCAGATTCAGCCGTGCCAGCGGGATCACCAGTTTGTTGATCGAGCGGTAGTTGGCCACGGCGAGGGTCTTGAGCATCCGCAAACTCCTTTGTAGCGAGGACTTGTCCGGGTTGTGACAGATCCGACACGAAACCATCCACACAGTGTGTCAGGATATTAGCCATTTAGCGCCCCACGCTGTGGCGCAGCGGATTGAATCCCGCCGATTTCAAGCTGTCCATGGAAGCGGCGCAAATTGATTTGCGCCACTGGATGCGTCGTTGCCACCCTGATCTAAGCTCTTGAGTCGTACGCCGCACATTCGCCCGCAACACGCAAAGGAGCCTGCATGGCTGGTCCTGGATTGAAAATTATTGTTGGCCTGAGTGTGTTTGGGCTACTGACCGCCTGCGGCGACAAGCCAGCGGTCGAGAAGGAACGCCCCAGGGTGTTCGTGCAAGAGGTCAAGCTGGCAGATTACGCCGCTTCCGTGACCCTGACCGGGGACGTGCAGGCACGGGTCCAGACCGATCTGTCATTTCGGGTTGGGGGCAAGATCATCCAGCGCACGGTGGATGTCGGTGACCGGGTGACGGCCAAGCAGGTGCTCGCCCGGCTCGACCCCAAGGACCTGCAGACCAATGTCGACTCGGCCCAGGCCCAGGTGGTCGCCGAACAGGCGCGGGTCAAGCAGACCGCTGCGGCATTTGTGCGCCAGCAAAAACTCCTGCCCAAGGCCTACACCAGCCAAAGTGAATATGACTCGGCCCAGGCCGCGCTGCGCAGCAGCCAGAGCGCATTGGCCGCGGCGCAGGCGCAGTTGGCCAACGCCCGTGAGCAACTGAGCTACACCGCGCTGATTGCCGACGCACCGGGGATCATCACCGCACGCCAGGCCGAAGTCGGCCAGGTGGTGCAGGCCACGGTGCCGATTTTCAGCCTGGCCCGCGACGGCGAGCGGGATGCGGTGTTCAACATCTACGAATCGCTGCTGACTGAACCGCCGGAAGACAAAACGGTGGAGGTCAGCCTGCTCGACAATCCGAAGATCAAGACCACCGGTACGGTGCGCGAAATCACCCCGGCGGTGTCGGCGCAAACCGGTACGGTGCAGGTCAAGGTCACCCTCAGTGAGTTGCCCGAAGGCATGCGCCTGGGCTCGGTGGTCAGTGCCACGGCCAATGTGCCGGGCAAGTCGGCGGTCGAACTGCCGTGGTCGGCATTGACCAAGAACCTCAGCGATCCGGCTGTATGGTTGGTCGACAGCCAGGGCAAGGCCCAGCTCAAGACCGTCACGGTCGGTCGCTACCTTTCCGGCAAGGTGATCATCAGCGACGGCCTGAGCGACGGCGAGAAAGTCGTCACCGCCGGCGGCCAGTTGTTGCACCCCGATGTGCGGGTGGAAATCGTTACCCCTTCCGCAAGCGCACCGCAATTGCCAGGAGTCCAGCCATGAAGCGCCTGGTGATGTTGCTGGGGGCCGGCCTGTTGCTGGCCGCCTGTTCCGATAAAGAGCCGCCGCCTGAGCCGGTGCGCCCGGTGCTGTCGATCGAAGTGCGCGCCTATGACCAGGAAAACCTCGGGCGTTTTGCCGGGAGTATCCAGGCGCGGTATGAAAGCAATACCGGGTTCCGGGTACCAGGGCGCATTGCCAGCCGCAACGTCGATGTCGGCAGCGAAGTGGCGAAGGGCGCCTTGCTCGCGACCCTCGACCCCACCGATCAACAGAACCAGTTGCGCGCCAGCCAGGGCGACCTGGCGAAGATCGAGGCGCAATTGATCAACGCCCAGGCCAATGCACGGCGCCAGCAGGAGCTGTTCAACCGTGGCGTGGGGGCGCAAGCCCAACTGGACTTGGCCCAGACCGACTTGAAAACCACCCAGGCGTCACTCGACCAGGCTCGGGCCGCCGTCAGGCAGTCCCAGGACCAGTTGGCCTACACCGAGTTGCGCACCGACCATGCCGCAGTCGTCACGGCCTGGAACGCCGAGGCTGGACAGGTCGTGACCGCCGGCCAGCAGGTGGTGACGCTGGCCCGGCCGGATATCAAGGAAGCGGTGATCGACCTGCCTGCAGACCTTGCCGAGCAGTTGCCTGCCGATGTGGTGTTTGTGGTGGCGGCGCAACTGGATCCGTCGACCCATACCACGGCGATCATTCGCGAAATCGAACCCCAGGCACAAAGCGCGACCCGCACCCGTCGCGCGCGCCTGACCCTGGCCGAGACGCCAGTGGGCTTGCGCCTGGGCACGGCCATCAGTGTCACCCTCAGCTCGGCCATCAAGCCGCGCATCGAGTTGCCACTCACCGCCGTGCAGGACGTCGACGGCAAATCGCGGATCTGGGTGATCGACCCGCAGAACCAGACCGTTTCCCCACGGGACGTCAGCCTGCTCAGCCGTGGTGCCGACAGTGTGATCCTGGGAGGCGGGGTGAAGAATGGCGAGCGTGTGGTCAGTGCCGGTGTGAACAGCCTCAAACCGGGGCAAAAAGTCAGAATCGATGAGGAAAGCCCGCGATGAAAGGGAGTTTCAACTTATCCGAATGGGCCCTCAAGCATCAGTCGTTTGTCTGGTACCTGATGTTCGTCGCCTTATTGATGGGGGTGTTTTCCTACCTCAACCTGGGCCGCGAGGAAGATCCCTCGTTCACCATCAAGACCATGGTCATCCAGACCCGCTGGCCGGGTGCGACCCAGGAGGAAACCCTCAAGCAGGTGACTGATCGCATCGAGAAAAAACTCGAAGAGCTCGACTCGCTCGACTACGTGAAAAGCTACACCCGTCCGGGTGAGTCCACGGTCTATGTGTACCTGCACGACACCACCAGCGCCAAGGACATTCCGGAAATCTGGTACCAGGTACGGAAGAAAATCGGCGATATCCACGGCAGCTTCCCGCGGGGCATCCAGGGCCCGTCGTTCAACGATGAGTTCGGTGATGTGTTCGGCTCGGTGTTCGCCTTCACCGCCGATGGCCTGTCGATGCGCCAGTTGCGCGACTACGTCGAGCAGGCCCGTGCCGAGATTCGTGATGTGCCGGGGCTGGGCAAGATCGAGATGGTCGGCCAGCAGGACGAAGTCATCTACCTGAATTTCTCCACCCGCAAACTGGCGGCGTTGGGCATCGACCAGGCGCAAGTGGTGCAGAGCCTGCAGACCCAGAACGCGGTGACTCCGGCCGGGGTGATCGAGGCAGGACCGGAGCGAATATCCGTGCGGACCTCGGGGCAGTTCGCCTCGGAGAAAGACCTGGCGACGGTCAACCTGCGTCTCAACGATCGTTTCTACCGCCTGGCCGACATCGCCGAGATTACCCGTGGCTACGTCGACCCGGCCGCGCCGATGTTCCGTTTCAACGGCCAGCCCGCCATTGGCCTGGCCGTGGCGATGCAGAAGGGTGGCAACATCCAGGAGTTCGGCAAGGCGCTGCACCAGCGCATGGACGAACTCACCGCCGACCTGCCCGTGGGCATCGGTGTGCACAAGGTTTCCGATCAGGCCGAAGTGGTAGAGGAGGCCGTCGGTGGCTTTACCAGTGCGCTGTTCGAGGCAGTGATCATCGTCCTGGTGGTCAGCTTCATCAGCCTGGGAGTGCGCGCGGGACTGGTGGTGGCCTGCTCGATTCCGTTGGTGCTGGCGATGGTCTTTGTGTTCATGGAGTACAGCGGCATCACCATGCAGCGGATCTCCCTCGGCGCGTTGATCATCGCCCTGGGCCTGCTGGTGGACGATGCAATGATCACGGTGGAGATGATGGTCACGCGCCTGGAAATGGGCGAGACCAAGGAGCAGGCGGCTACGTTCGCCTATACCTCGACCGCGTTCCCGATGCTCACCGGGACCCTGGTGACCGTCGCCGGTTTTGTGCCGATCGGCCTCAACGGCAGCTCCGCCGGGGAATACACCTTCACCCTGTTCGCCGTGATCGCGGTGGCGATGCTCGTCTCCTGGATTGTCGCGGTGCTGTTTGCCCCGGTGATTGGCGTACACATCCTCAGCAGCAAGGTGAAGCCACATTCCACCGAGCCTGGGCGTGTTGGCCGGGCCTTCAACGGTGGCCTGCTGTGGTGCATGCGCAATCGCTGGTGGGCCATCGGCATCACGGTGCTGTGCTTCGTGCTGGCGGTGTTCTCCATGCGTTTTGTGCAGAACCAGTTCTTCCCGTCATCGGATCGCCCAGAGATCCTGGTCGACCTCAACCTGCCACAGAACGCCTCGCTGGATGAAACCCGCAAGGTGGTCGACCGTCTCGAAGCCACCCTCAAGGGCGACCCTGACATCGTGCGCTGGAGCACTTACATCGGCCAGGGCGCGATTCGTTTCTACCTGCCACTGGACCAGCAACTGCAGAACCCGTACTACGCCCAGTTAGTGATTGTCAGCAAGGACTTCGAAGCGCGCACGGCCCTCAGCCAGCGCCTGCGTGAGCGTCTGCGCGAGGACTTCGTGGGTGTCGGCAGTTATGTGCAGGCGCTGGAGATGGGCCCGCCCGTGGGCAGGCCGATCCAGTACCGGGTCAGCGGCAAGGACATCGATCAGGTGCGCAAACACGCGATTGACCTGGCCAGCGAACTGGACAAGAGCCCGCATATCGGCGAGATCATTTTCGACTGGAACGAGCCGGGCAAGGTCCTGCGCATCGACATTGCCCAGGACAAGGCGCGGCAACTCGGGCTGTCGTCCGAGGACGTGGCGAGCCTGATGAACAGCATTGTCAGTGGCTCGACGGTGACCCAGGTCGACGATGACATCTACCTGATCAACGTCGTCGGTCGCGCCGTGGATGCCGAGCGGGGCTCGCCGAAGACCCTGCAGAACCTGCAGATCCTCACCCCGAGCGGAACCTCGATCCCGCTGCTGGCCTTTGCCACCGTGCGCTACGAACTCGAGCAACCTTTGGTGTGGCGTCGCGATCGCAAGCCGACTATCACCATCAAGGCGGCGGTGCGCGATGAGATCCAGCCAACGGATCTGGTCAAGCTGCTGAAGCCGGACATCGAGAAGTTCGCCGCAGCGTTGCCGGTAGGCTACAAGGTTGCCACGGGCGGTACGGTGGAGGAGAGCGGCAAGGCCCAGGGGCCGATTGCCAAGGTTGTGCCACTGATGCTGTTCCTGATGGCGACGTTCCTGATGATCCAGTTGCACAGTGTGCAGAAGTTGTTCCTGGTGGCGAGCGTCGCGCCGCTAGGCCTGATAGGGGTAGTGTTGGCGCTGATCCCGACGGGTACGCCCATGGGCTTTGTGGCGATCCTGGGGATCCTGGCGCTGATCGGCATCATCATTCGTAACTCGGTGATCCTGGTGACCCAGATCGACTCGTTCGAGCGCGACGGTTGTTCCCCCTGGGATGCAGTGGTGCAAGCCACCGAGCACCGCCGCCGACCGATCCTGCTGACGGCGGCCGCCGCGAGCCTGGGCATGATCCCGATTGCCCGGGAAGTATTCTGGGGACCGATGGCCTACGCCATGATTGGCGGGATCATCGTCGCCACCCTGCTCACGCTGCTGTTCCTGCCGGCGCTGTATGTGGCCTGGTACAAGATCAAGGAGCCGACTAAAGAGGCGGTATAAAGGCGAGCGCCATGCGCTCATCGCGAGCA
>NZ_CATKPN010000031.1:0-113649 GCF_949767245.1 Pseudomonas sp. IT-P176 | reverse complement strand
GGCAAGAGCCTTTTGCTTACTTTTGGGCTTTCAAAAGTGAGCCGCCGTCAGGCGGAACCATAGGTGGCCGTTACCGCAAAAATGGATATGTACGCGGTCTAATCCAACATCCTGGCCGGCCCACAGGTGAGCGAACTTCATGTGGGAGCCGCCGGGTGGCGCTCTGCTTGCCCGCGATTGGAGCGACTGGCTCAATGATTGACGGTAAAGGCCAGCATCATCGAGATCTGGCACATCGGCCGGCCACTCTCAGCATGCCACTGGTTGAAGGCGTCCTGCACCGTCGCCAGATCCCGCAGACTGGTGGGGACCTTGTCGATGATCTGCTGGGCATTCAACGCCGCAACCACGTCATAGCTGGGCACAAAGGTGTCCTTGCCAACCATGCGCAAAAACCGCGGCGCCGACAAACCGCCCATCTGATGCCCGTGCTTGGCCAGGTATTTCCATAGGCCGACGATGTCGGTCACCGGCCATTGGGCGATCAACTCGCCGAAGCTGCCCTTGTCCTTGGCTACATCGAGGATGAACTGGGCGTTGCGCGGCACACTCTTAAGCTTGCCCAGGTGGCGGATGATCCGCGCGTCCTGCATCAGGCGCTCCAGGTGTTCGGCGCCCATCAACACCACCTTGTGCGGGTCGAACTTGAAGAATACCTCCTCGAATGCCGGCCACTTGGCGTCCACCAGGCTGTGCTTGAGGCCTGCGCGGAAGACCCGCAGGGCCATGGTCGACAGGTAGCGATCATCACTGATCTTGCGCAATTGTGCCGGGGTCTTGGGGACTGGCAGATGGGCTTCCAGTTCGGCTGCCGAACCAAAGCGGTTCAGACAGTATTCGTGCAGCCACTTGTAATCGCGCATGCCCTCTCCTTTGCAAACAAATAAAAACGGCGCCCGCGAGCGCCGTCATGCCCAACCAGTGATCCGGTCAGAGATTGACCACATTGACGAAACGCGATGCCGCGCTTTCGTCGATCTTCAGGCTGGTGAAGTCAAACAGGTTACGGTCCGCCAGTTGCGACGGGATCACATTCTGCAGGCTGCGGAAGATGCTATCGCTGCGGCCCGGGGTCTTGCGCTCCCAGTCCTGAAGCATGTCCTTGACCACCTGGCGCTGCAGGTTTTCCTGGGAGCCACAGAGGTTGCATGGAATGATCGGGAACTGCTTGAAGTCGGAGTAGGCCTGGATGTCCTTCTCGTTGCAGTAGGCCAGCGGGCGAATCACCACATTACGCCCGTCATCGGCGCGCAGTTTCGGCGGCATGGCCTTGAGCGAGCCGTTGAAGAACATATTGAGGAAAAAAGTCTCGACGATGTCATCGCGATGGTGACCCAGGGCCATCTTGGTCGCACCGATTTCGTCGGCAAAGGTATAGAGCGTACCGCGACGCAGGCGCGAGCACAGCGAGCACGTGGTCTTGCCCTCCGGGATCAGCTCCTTGACCACCGAATAGGTGTCCTTTTCGACGATGTGGTACTCCACCCCCAGTTCCTTGAGGTAGGTGGGCAACACATGCTCGGGGAAACCCGGCTGCTTCTGGTCCATGTTCACCGCGACGATCTCGAACTTGATCGGCGCCACCTTCTGCAGGTGCAGCAGCACGTCGAGCATGGTGTAGCTGTCCTTGCCTCCGGACAGGCAGACCATGACCTTGTCGCCATCCTCGATCATGTTGAAGTCGGCAACGGCCTCCCCGGCCTGGCGGCGTAGACGTTTCTGCAGTTTGTTCTGGTTGACCGTAAGAGTGCCCATGGCGCTTGAAATCCGCGAGGTGTGACGAAAGGCCGGCATTTTACGCAAAAACCCGGGGCGGGCGAAGTGCCCTGCGTCTTCTACGGTTATCGACCAACCAGCAGGGCCGCTGTCATGCAGCACAGCGATTAAGCCCGGGGTTTACAGCGCGATTTGCTCTAAAGCCCCTGCTCCTGCGTGTTCCAGTCCTTTCTATACTGCGACATAAGGTCGCACACCTGAAGACCTTTACCGACTTGGCCACTGGCCCGTAGGCGCTCCGTTGGGGGGCGACAGCAATCACGTAGGAGTGACTGACTATGATCCATCACGTCGTGGGGCTTTTCACCCACCCAGATCAAGAATGGAAAGAAATCCGTGGCGACCAAGAGGAAAGCATCAGCCACATGTACCTCACCCACACGCTGATCCTGGCGGCGATTCCGGCAATTTCCGCGTTTATCGGCACGACCCAGGTGGGCTGGGTCATCGGCAGTCGGGCGCCCGTCATGCTGACCATGGAAAGCGCGCTCTGGATGACCATCATGTCGTACCTGGCGATGCTGGGCGGGGTCGCGGTCATGGGCGCGTTCATTCACTGGATGGCCCGCACCTATGACGCTACACCGAGCCTGGCGCGCTGTGTCGCCTTTGCCACGTACACCGCCACGCCGTTGTTCATCGGCGGCCTGGCCGCGCTGTATCCACATATGTGGCTGGGCATGATCGTCGGCACCGCGGCTATCTGCTACACGGTCTACCTGTTGTATGTCGGCTTGCCGACCTTCATGAACATTCCAACGGACGAAGGGTTTCTCTTCTCAAGTTCAGTGCTTGCCGTAGGGCTGGTGGTGTTGGTGGCGATCATGGCCTTCACCGTCATTGTCTGGGGCCTGGGCGTCGGCCCGGTCTATACCAACTAAACCAACATTCAACGCAAGCCGCTGGAGCGAGCAAGGGACGCCGCCCATGAAACAAACGAGGATCTGCCAATACCGGCCGCCGCAAGGCGGCCTTTTGCTGGGACCACGACCATTCGGCAGCCAGGCGATTCGCAATGGCCTGGGTTTGCAGCATACTTGTGGCCTCTGGAGATCCGTTAAGCATGCCCGAGCAACTCAATACCCGCGTCGAAGACTGTTTCCAACAAGCCGAATCCTTTTTCAAACGCCCTTTCAAGCGCCCGGTGGTCAGCCTCAAGTTGCGCGGGCAGAAGGCCGGCGTGGCACACCTGCACGAAAACCTGCTGCGCTTCAATCCGCAGTTGTACCGCGAGAACAGTGAAGATTTCCTCAAGCAGACCGTGGCCCACGAAGTCGCGCACCTGATCGCACACCAGTTGTTTGGCGAGCGCATTGCACCCCACGGTGAGGAATGGCAACTGATCATGCGCGGCGTCTATGAACTGCCGCCCGACCGTTGCCATACCTACGCTATTAAACGCCGCAGCGTGACCCGCTACATCTACCGCTGCCCGTGCGCCAACAGCGACTTCCCGTTTTCGGCCCAGCGCCATAGCCTGGTACGCCAGGGCCGGCGTTACCTGTGTCGGCGTTGTCGGCAGACATTGGTGTTTACCGGGGAGTCGCGGGTCGAATAGTGGGATAGGCAGAGCCTTACCTGGCCCTATCGCGAGCAGGCTCGCTGCGAACCTGCGTCACCTCTAGAGAATGACCTTGGTCCGCCGCAAATCGTCGATCCGTTGCTCGCTGTAACCCAACTCGTGCAACACCTGGCTGGTGTGCGCCCCCAGCGTCGCACCGATATTGCGTGGTTGCGGCAAACCTTCGGAGAACTTCAACGGGCAAGCCATTTGTGCCTGGCTGCTGCCATCGCCGCGCGGTACCTGGGTCACCAGCTCCCGTGCCTTGAGCTGGGGATGGGCCACCGCTTCGGCCACGCTGAGTACCGGCTCGACACAGGCATCGACGTCGGCAAACAGCGCACACAGGTCGCTGAAGTCGCGCTTTTCGAATTCGATCTGCAAGGCCAGCTTCAGGGCCTGTTGCTGTTCGGGTTTAGGCGACAGCCCCTGGGCCGCCAACTCGGGACGACCGAGGGCGGTGCACAATTGCTGCATGAAGTTGGGCTCCAGACTGCCCACCGACATCCAGCGTCCATCCCGGCTGCGGTAGTAGTCGTAGAAGCTGCCACCGTTGAGCATCTGCTCCTCGCACCCCGGCTCCACGCCACACGCCAGGTACCCCGCCCCGGCCATCGCGTTCAGGCTGAATGCGCAGTCAGTCATGCTCACATCCAGGTGCTGGCCCTGCCCGCTCTGCTGCCGGGCAATCACCGCGGCCAACAGGCCGATCACCCCGTGCAGTGAACCACCAGCGATGTCCGCCGCCTGGAACCCCAGCGGTAACGGCCCGCTGTCGGCACGCCCGGTGTAGCTGGCCAGGCCAGCCAGCGCCAGGTAGTTGAGGTCGTGCCCGGCGCGGTCCTTGTAGGGGCCGGTCTGGCCGTAGCCGGTGATCGACACGTAGATCAGTCGCGGGTTGATCGCCCTCAGCGCCTCATACCCCAGCCCCAGCCGTTCCATTACCCCGGGGCGAAATTGCTCCAGCAAGATGTCGTGGTCCTGCAGCAGTTGCTTGACCACCTCCAGCGCCGCGGGTTGCTTGAGGTCCAACGCCAGGCTGCGCTTGTTGCGGTTGAGGTAGGCGTGGCTGGCCGAGATGCCCTGGTCATGGGGCGGTAGCACCCGCAGCAGGTCCATGCGGGTTGGCGATTCGATGCGCAGCACCTCGGCCCCCATGTCCGCCAGCAACAGCGAGGCGAAGGGCCCCGGCAACAGTGTCGAGAAATCCAGAACCTTGAGTGATGCCAGTGGACCCTGCATAAGCCATCTCCTTGAGCGATACCTGCAGACTAGGCAGCCGTCCGCCTGACGGCAATCACCTTAACCGTCAGGACGGGTGACCTTTGCGCTCAGGGCGCTGCCGCGAGCAGGTTTGGCTCCCGCCCCGCAGGCAACAAAAAACCCGCCGTAGCGGGTTTTTCATTGACGTGCGTGAGTTACTTCAAGGAAGTCGGGGCCGGGCCTTCGGCCACACCCAGGTCATCCATTTCACGATCATCGGAGATACCACGACCACCGGACGCCAGCTCGACTTGCAGCTTGTCTTCGTCCAGCTCCTTGACCCACTTGGCCACCACCAGGGTCGCAACAGCGTTACCCACCAGGTTGGTCAGCGCCCGCGCTTCGGACATGAAGCGGTCGATACCGAGGATCAGCGCCAAGCCGGCCACCGGCAGGTGGCCAACAGCCGAGAGGGTTGCAGCCAACACGATGAAGCCACTACCGGTCACGCCTGCAGCACCTTTGGAGGACAACAACAGCACCAGCAGCAAGGTGATCTGGTGAGTGATGTCCATGTGGGTGTCAGTCGCCTGGGCGATGAACACGGCCGCCATGGTCAGGTAGATCGAAGTACCGTCCAGGTTGAACGAGTAGCCCGTTGGAATCACCAGGCCTACCACCGATTTCTGTGCGCCCAGGCGTTCCATTTTGATCAGCATGCGTGGCAGCGCCGATTCGGACGAGGAAGTACCCAGTACGATCAACAGCTCTTCACGGATGTAGCGGATCAGTTTCAGTACGCTGAAGCCGTGAGCACGGCAGATCGCACCCAGTACCAGCACCACGAACAGCACGCAGGTGATGTAGAAGCAGATCATCAACTGGCCCAGTTGCACCAGCGAGCCAACGCCGTAGGCACCGATGGTGAAGGCCATGGCACCCAGCGCACCGATTGGCGCCAGTTTCATGATCATGTTGATGATGTTGAACATCACGTGGGCGAAACGATCGATGAAGTCCAGCACCGGCTTGCCGTAGGCACCCAGGCGGTGCAGGGCGAAACCGAAGATCACCGAGAACATCAGGACCTGCAGGATGTCACCGTTGGCGAAGGCGCCGACAATGGTGTTCGGGATCACGTTGAGAATGAAGCCGACGATGCTCTGGTCCTTGCCGGCCGTGACATAGGCCGCGACTTTGGAGGCGTCGAGGGTGGTCACATCGATGTGCATGCCGGCGCCCGGTTGCACCACGTTGACCACGACCAGGCCGATCAGCAGGGCGATGGTGGAAACGATTTCGAAGTAGAGCAGCGCGTAGCCGCCGGTTTTGCCCACCGACTTCATGTTCTGCATGCCCGCGATACCGCTGACTACGGTGCAGAAGATGATGGGTGCAATGACCATCTTGATCAGTTTGATGAACCCGTCACCCAGTGGCTTGAGCGCCACCCCGGTCTGCGGATAGAAGTGACCGAGCAAGATGCCGATAACGATGGCAACGATTACCTGGAAATACAGGGATTTGTACAGTGGCTGACGAGTCGTCATTGCAAAGTTCCTCAAGAGCACCGCGTTGTCATCATCCATCTGATGCAAACGACGCCTAAAGTGCGAACCCTCCTGCACTGGAGGGATTTGTTGTGGCGAGCTGCGCGCTGGCAGACCTCTTGGCCTTATTGCAGAGCTCGTGCCACCTTTGCCAAATCCCTCACAAGCCGCTTGCCACAAGGGCTGCAGCACTTTCCACGGTGCGGCGCGCAGGAGCCACTTGGCGGATTCCCGCCCAATGCCCGAATCGAGTCCTGCAATTTGGCGGAAATCCGCCTTGTCCCATCCGGGAGGGCTGGCTAAGATCCGCCACTCAATGGCCGGACCCCACTCCCCATGCGCGAACGCACCATCGCCAGTCATTTCGCCCGCGCCGCCACCGGTGGCGCCCGGCGGATGGGCTATGACTATGCAGAGCTGTTGCACCAGCTCGGGATCAGCGCCGAATTGCTCGACGAGCCCCGCGCCCGGATCGCGCCGGAGCAATTCAGCGCCCTGTTGCAAGGCCTGTGGCTGGCGCTGGATGACGAGTACCTGGGCTTGGCCCGCAGTCCCAGCAAGCGCGGGACTTTCGCCATGATGTGCCACGCCCTGATTCACTGCAGCACGCTGGAGAAAGCCTTGGGGCGCGGCCTGTTGTTTTACAGCCTGTTTGCCGACTCGCCAGGCCTGACCCTGACCCGGGAAGAGCAATGGGTGCGCTTGAGCCTGGATGATTCGCAGCTGCGCGACCCCGATCACTTTCTCAGCGAAAGCCTGCTGGTGATCTGGCATCGCCTTGGCAGTTGGTTGATCGGCCAGCGCATCGCCCTCGAGCAGGCCAGTTTCAGTTACCCGAAACCCGGACATGGCGCCGAATACGACCTGCTGTTCCCTTGCCCACTCGAGTTCGCCGCCCAGCGCACCAGCCTGCTGTTTCACAGTCGCTACCTGGGCATGCCGCTGTTGCAGGACGAACGAACCCTCAAGCACTTTCTGGAACGCTCACCGGCCGACCTGCTGTCACGCCCGGATGACGGCGACAGCCTGAGCAGTCAGTTGCGCCGCCTGCTCAGCCGTGACAGCAGCCGCTGGCCCGATCTGGAAGCCGTGGCGGCGCACCTGCACATCAGCCCGCAAACCCTGCGTCGGCACTTGCGCGAAGAGGGTTCGAGTTTTCAGGAATTGAAGGATCAGTTGCGCCGCGATATCGCGATCTATCATCTGCGTCGCGCCGACCTGTCGTTGCAACAGATCGCCTGGCAATTGGGCTTTTCCGAACCCTCGGCGTTTCACCGGGCGTTCAAGAAATGGACCGGCCTGACCCCGGGCGCCTATCGCGCCCAGGACAGTTGAAGCGCGGCTTCACGCCAGCGGGAAATGAATCCGGAAGGCCGCCCCGCCCAGGGCCGAATCGCCAAGGGTCAGCTGGGCGCCGTAGCTTTCGATGATGTCCTTGACCACAGCCAGGCCAATGCCCTGCCCCGGATGCTGGCGGTCCAGGCGTTCGCCACGCTGGAGGATCCGCGCCCGTTGATCCTCTGGTACACCCGGCCCGTCGTCTTCAACGCAGACTTCGATGCTGGCACGGGTCTGACGCAGGCTGATCCGCACTTCGCCGAGACATAGACGGTAGGCGTTTTCCAACAGGTTGCCGAGCATTTCCAGCAAGGCACCCTGCTCGATCGGCACATAACAGGACTGCGGCAAGTCGAAGCTGGTACGCACCCGTTTGTCGCGATAGACCTTGTCCAGGGTGTCGCACAGGCTCTTGAGTACCGGCTGTAACTGCACCTGGTGCCGCACCAGCCCGCTTTTACGCAGGCTGGCACGCTGCAACTGGTAGCTGATCTGCTGGCTCATGCGCTCGATCTGCGTTTGCAGGACCCACGCCTGCTCGCGCTCTTCGGGACGCTGGGCCATGTCCTCGCTGACGCCTTGGAGGACCGCCAGGGGGGTTTTCAGACTGTGGGCCAGATCGTCCAGCGAGTCGCGGTAGCGGCTGCGTTGCTCGCGCTCGCTGCTCAGCAAGCGGTTCAGCGAGCCGGTCAGGCGCAACAGTTCGCGCGGGTGTTCTTCACTGAGGCTTTCCAGGTCACCGCTTTCAATCTGGTCGAGCTCCTGGCTCAGGCGCCGCAACGCGCGCAGGCCCCAGGTCAGGCCGATCCACAGCAGCGCCAGCAACACCAGCAAGGCTGCGCCAAATCCCAGGTAGAGATTTTCCCGCAGGCCTTCGAGTGTCTGCTGGTACTCGCGCACCGGCTGCAGCGCAACGATACTGAATGCCGCACTTTTGCCGCCCAGCAGTTTGACTTCGACGTCATAGACGAAGAACTCCTGGCCGTCGGCCTCACGAATACGCGCAAACTCATTGCCGCGCCCGTCATAACGCGGCTTGTAATTGATGTGTTCGTCCTGGGTCGCCCGCGAGCGCCAGACCAGTTGCCCTTCGCGGTCGTAGATGTAGCCCAGCAGGCGACTGTCGGCGAGATTGAAGCGCTCGTCCGGCAACTGCGAAGGCATCATCAACTGTTTGTTCTCGATCCGTGCCGCAGAAATCAGCGTGGTGACGTCCGAGGCCAGGCGCTGTTCGATCGAATCTTCCAGCGCCAGGCTGAAGGCGCCCTGCATGGCTGGCAACAGCGCCAGCATGAACAGCACCGCCAAGGTGGTAGCTGCCAGCATCAGGCGCAGGCGAAGGGAGCGAATCACTGGCAGCGCTCGTTGAACAGGTAGCCCAGGCCTCGCACGGTCTCGATCGGCTTGAACCCGGCCGGCGCTTCAAGCTTGCGCCGCAAACGCCCGACCAGCACTTCAATCACGTTCGGATCGCGCTCGTCGTCATCCGGGTAGAGCTGCTCCATCAGGCGGTCCTTGGCGACCACTTGCTGATGATGGCGCATCAGGTACTCGAGGATCCGGTATTCATAGGCGGTCAGGGCCAACGGCTGCTCGTCGAGACTGGCCTGCTTGCGGTTGAGGTCCAGCAACAGCGGGCCGGCGATTATCGTCGACTGGGTAAAACCGCTGGAGCGGCGCAGCAAGGCATTCAGGCGCGCATCCAGCTCTTCGAACTGGAATGGCTTGACCACGTAATCATCGGCACCAGCGGCGAGGCCTTCGACCTTGTCCTGCCAGTTGCCGCGTGCGGTGAGGATCAGGATCGGGAAGGTCTTGCCTTGCGATCGCAACTGGCGAATCAGGTCCAACCCCCCCATGCCCGGCAGGCCGAGGTCGATCACTGCCAGGTCATGGTTGTATTGACCGGACTGGTACAACGCCTCTTCGGCGTTGGCCACGGACTCGACCACATGGCCATTTTCAGTCAGGCGGGTATGCAGATGATGGCGCAATAGCGCCTCGTCTTCGACGACCAGTAATTTCATAACGCTCTCCCAGGCAAATCAACCACTCCACGGGTGCCATGCACCCAGCTTACCGACATGCCTGCGCCGGATCACCTCTAGGGCCGATCCGGCGCAGGTCCTGCTTGCCCGATGATTAGAAAGCGTAGTTGGCGGACAGGTAGGTCTGGGCGCTGCTGTCCAGGCTCAAGGAGCCCCGCTTGCTGCCTTGGGCACTCATTTCAGTGCTGGCATTGCTGCGCAGGTAACGGTACCCCAATTCCACCGAGGCGTTCTTGGAAACCTGTTGCAGGACACCGCCTTGCACGCCCAGGGCATAACCGATATCGCTGTCGCGGCTGTAGCCCGGCGAATCCTGGGTGAGTTTGGTCAGGCCGGCGCTAGCGCCAGCGAACAGCTTGGTGCTGCTGGTCACGGGCAGGAACAGGTCGTAACTGCCGAGGAGGTTTTCCTGGCGCAGCTTGATGCCGTTGTGGCTGCCGGAAACGTTGTCGTAGGTGGCGTAGTAACGACGGTCATTGTTCTGCTGACCGAGACGCAGACCCCAGGTGGTGTCCTTGCCAATCACACCGTTGGCATTCGGGTGATCGAGGTTGCTGTTAAGCAGGCTGGATTTTTTCACCTTGTCGCTGGTCTGCCCCAGGGTCAGGCTGGCGAAGTTGTCGTCAGCGGCGTGAACCACGGCGCTGGCGCCCAGGACAGTCATGGCCAGAATGAGCTTTTTGAAGTGGGTCATGTTGAGTTTCCTCGTTCGCAATGTGTTTTTAGGTGATGCGCTCAGGTTAACCACCCCCCACTGAACTCCCCCTGAACACACGCTGAACCCTGGCTGAACAAGCTCGACACTCCTCAGCACTACCCAGCCACGCGACTAATCGGCAAAATGCCGCAATGAATCCGCCCCCCTCCCTGCCCGCCTGCTGCACGCCGCTCGACGACCAATGGCCGTTGCCTGATTCGCTGCCTGGCACAGTCCTGCTCAGCACACGCTTCGATCCCTCATTACTGGCGCTCGACGATTTCCGTCGCAGCCAGATCGAGCCGCCACCGAGCATCCAGCGCTCGGTGGCCAAGCGTCAGGCCGAGTTTCTTGCGGGGCGACTGTGTGCACGTGCTGCACTGCAAAAATTGCAGGGGCTGGACTGCAGTCCGGCAATTGGCGAAGACCGGGCGCCGGTCTGGCCGCCCGGCATCTGCGGCTCGATTACCCACAGCACTGGGCACGCCGCCGCCATCGTTGCGCAAAACACCGACTGGCGCGGCCTGGGCATGGACCTGGAAAACCTGCTCACCACCGAGCGTGCCGAACGCCTGGCCGGTGAGATCCTCACCCCGGCGGAGCTCAAGCGGATGACGGCCGGCCGGCGCGAACAACTGGCCTTGTGGGTGACCCTGACGTTCTCGGTCAAGGAAAGCCTGTTCAAGGCCCTGTACCCCATCGTCCAGAAACGCTTCTACTTCGAGCATGCCGAAGTGCTGGAATGGACCGACCGCGGGCAGGTGCGCCTGCGCCTGCTGACGGACTTGTCCGGTGAATGGCGCAATGGCACCGAGCTGGATGCGCAGTTCGCGGTAAAAGCGGGGCAATTGTTGAGCCTGGTGAGTATCCGGGCCTGATTAGACAGGTCAGCGCTCGGGCTTTTCCTGGTTGCGCGGCCAGCTCAGGCTGAAACACGCCCCGCCCAGGTTCTTGCTCTGGCTGATCAACGCGCGCCCGCCATGCCAGTGCACGATCCGGCGCACGATGGACAACCCCAGACCGTGCCCCCCCGAGGCTCGGGTGCGGCTGTCGTCCAGGCGCAGAAAGGGTGTGAAGATTTTTTCCCAGGCACTTTCCGGCACTCCCGGGCCGTCGTCCTCGACATCCACCCGGCAGCGCTGCTGCCCGACCTGATAGCTGATCGAGACCTGCCCCTGGGCATGGCGCATGGCATTGCCCACCAGGTTCTGCAACGCCCGGTGCAGGTAACGCGGCTCGGCCTCGACCCAGGCGCCGTCGCAGTCGGCTGCCGACAGGCACAACCCGCGCTGCACCCGGACCTCGGCGCGTAGTGGTGCCAGTTCGCTGATCACTTGATTGACCAGGGCATCGAGGTCGACCCGCTGAAAAACCAGCGCCGGCGAACCCTGCTCCAGCCGTGCATAGGTGAGCATCTCGTCCACCAGGCCATCGAGGTCCTGGATGTCGTGGTCCATGCCTTCGAGGTACTTGTCCCGCGCTTGCGCGGTGGACGCCGTGCTGATCATCTCCAGGCCAAACCGCAAGCGCGCCACCGGCGTACGCAACTCATGGGACACTGCACGCACCAGTTCGCGCTGGATCGCCAGCAATTGCTGCAAGTGCTCGGCCATGCCGTTGAACGCTGCCGCCAGCCGCCCTACCGAGTCCGCGCCCCGGGTCGGCACACGGGTTTCCAGGCTGCCCTTGGCGATGCGCGTGGCGGCCGACTCCAGGCCGCTGAGGCGCCGCTCCAGCTGGCGTACCAGCAGGTAGACGATCAGGCCGATCAGGCTCAGCCCCAGGGCCGCAATCAACACCAGCCACTGCGGCGGATACGGATTCATCTGGTACAGGGGGCCGATTTCCAGCACCCATGGCGTGCCCACCATCCCGGCAAACACCCGGATCGAATCGCCCTCCTTGCCCAGCGCCATCACGGTGTCGCCCTCGGACACCCGGCGGCTCTGGTCTTCGTCCATGTCCGCCTGGTCCACCGTGACCAGTTGCAGCTCGAAGCCAAACCCCTTGTCTTTTTTCAAGGCCTCCAGGCGCTTCGGTTGTTCGGCCACCGGGTAGCGCACCAGTTCATCAGCCAACAGATAAATAGTCGCCCGTGCCAGTTGCTCGCTGATCTGCTGCACTTCCCCCGTCAGCACCAACTGCTCCTGCTCGCTGACCAGCCGGTAGACCTTTGCCGCATGAGGCCCGGTCTGTTCCACCAGCGCCTGGCCACGCAATACCCGGGTGCGTTCGCCCAGATCGAGGCCGGTTTGGCTGAAGGTCTGCAGGTTGAGGGGAATACCCAGCAAGCGCTCCCACACCAACAGCGCACGCCGGCGCTCGGTGAGGTTCATCGGCTGCAGGTTGTCGGCCATCAGGGAAAACGTACCGTGGGCCAGGCGCTCGCGGTATTGCTCGCTGCG
The DNA here is from genome assembly GCF_949767245.1 of Pseudomonas sp. IT-P176. Lineage (NCBI taxonomy): Bacteria > Pseudomonadati > Pseudomonadota > Gammaproteobacteria > Pseudomonadales > Pseudomonadaceae > Pseudomonas > Pseudomonas sp. IT-P176. The sequence goes on along the minus strand of NZ_CATKPN010000031.1, from coordinate 101,071 downwards.
CACTTCGTTGAGCAGGTGCAAGGCCAGGACCCCGAGGGCGGCCACCAGAATCAGCGCCGCACACATGCCGCCGTAGATGCGCAGGAAGATCGAGTTCACAGCGGCTGGTCTACGCAGGCTTCGGGAACGAACAGGTAGCCCTTGCTGCGGATGGTCTTGATCAGGCGCGGGTGGTCCGGGTCATCGCCGATTTTCGGGCGGATGCGTGAAATGCGCACATCGATGGAGCGATCCTGGCCGTCATAGCCGATGCCGCGCAACGCGGTGAAAATTTCCTCGCGGGACAAAATTCGCCCGGCATTGGCCACCAGCAGCCAGAGCAGGTCGAATTCGGCACTGGTCAATTCGATGCCCTGGTCATGCAGCCAGGCTTCGCGCAGGGCGTTGTCGACCACCAGCGGGCCGAACTGCAGGCGCCGCAGCTTTTGCGGCGCGGCCGGTTCGGGCGCCTCGCTGCGCCGCAGCAAGGCCTGGATGCGCGCCAGCAGCAGCCGCGGACGCACCGGCTTGCACACGTAGTCATCGGCGCCCATGTCCAGACCCTGGATCTGATCCATGTCATCGGTGCGCGCCGTGAGCATCAGGATCGGCCCATCGTAGTGGTCGCGAACCTTGCGGCAGATGGTCAACCCGTCTTCGCCGGGCAGCATCAGGTCAAGGATCACCAGGTCCGGCTGCTCGGCAATGATCCGCGCCGCCGCCAATGCGCCGTTGCCTTCGATGGTTACCTGCAATCCATTGCTTTCCAGGTACTCACGAGTCAACTCAGCCAGGCGCTGGTCGTCCTCGACAATCAATACCTGCCAGGCTTCTTGCTCCACGGGTGACCTCTGCTTGCCAGAACACTATTAAGGAAGGCTCCACTCATCTTTTTGTCATCTTTGAAGTGGATAAGACTGCTTACACAGCGCCCGATTGTAGCAACGCCCACCCTTGAGAACACAAGCTGGCAAATGCGCTCGGTAACCGGGATTTTTTGTGATAGGGTTCGCGCCCGCAAAAATCCCCCCAGGCTATTTTTCTGGGTAATAAACAGTGACAAACGGTCGACCCCAGCAGGGTCGCGGCCTACACGACGATTGGCTGTTTCATACACATTTTACGCACAGCTTTATCCACAGGTAGTACGTTGCAATCACCCCCCAAAACGCATTATCTTGTAGCTCGCGCTCAGAAAAACCCTACATATAGGGTTTTGAGGCAAAAACCAAACACAAATCAGACAAGAAACTCAAGTGCTTTTCTTGCATGTTTTTGGTTGAACCAAACTCTTTTTCAGAAGCCCAAACCGCTCCCGCGGATGGCAACTGTTTTTCCGCCCAAAACGGCAAAAACGGTACGGGTGTTGCAGTCGTTTACTGTCACCCCAACGGAATTCGGTTTCCAGCCCCTGGCTTGAAACCAAAGACTTCGGCATGGAAGCGGCGCCCGACGGCCCCTTCCTACTGTCCCGAAGTTGTTATGCCCGGCGCTTGCCGGTTGTAGTGCTTCAGGACGGAACGGTGGGCACCTTCATGGTGCCCAAACAAACATAGAGAATGTGGAGACACCCATGCAAACCGACACAACTCGCGAGAACCCGCAGGGCACCTTGCCGCAGGGCGCAGATTCGAATTCCGATCTGTCCGCCACTGCGCCAGGCCAACTGCGCGTGATCAAGCGTAACGGCACTGTCGTTCCTTACACCGATGACAAGATCACCGTCGCCATCACCAAAGCGTTTCTCGCAGTTGAAGGCGGCACCGCTGCCGCCTCGTCGCGAATCCACGACACCGTTGCGCGCCTGACCGAGCAGGTCACCGCGACCTTCAAGCGTCGCATGCCATCGGGCGGCACCATCCATATCGAAGAAATCCAGGACCAGGTCGAACTGGCCCTGATGCGTGCTGGCGAGCAGAAAGTAGCTCGCGACTACGTGATCTACCGTGACGCCCGCTCCAAGGAGCGCGCAGTCCGCGCCCCGGCCGAAGACGCGGTGCAGGCGCACCCTTCGATCCGCATCACCCGCGCCGATGGCACTTTCGCGCCACTGGACATGGGCCGCCTGAACACCATCGTGACCGAGGCCTGCGAAGGCCTGGAAGAGGTCGACGGCGACCTGATCCAGCGCGAAACCCTGAAAAACCTGTACGACGGCGTGGCCCTGACCGACGTCAACACCGCCCTGGTGATGACCGCGCGGACCCTGGTCGAGCGTGAGCCGAACTACTCGTTCGTCACCGCCCGCCTGCTGATGGACACCCTGCGTGCCGAAGGCCTGGGCTTCCTCGGCGTCGCCGAAAGCGCGACCCACCACGAAATGGTCGACCTGTACGCCAAGGCACTGCCGGCCTACATCGCCAAGGGTATCGAATTCGAATTGCTGAACCCGATCCTGGCCACCTTCGACCTGGAAAAACTGGGCAAGGCGATCAACCACGAGCGCGACCAGCAGTTCACCTACCTGGGCCTGCAAACCCTGTACGACCGTTACTTCATCCACAAGGATGGCGTGCGCTTCGAACTGCCGCAGATCTTCTTCATGCGCGTGGCCATGGGCCTGGCGATCGAAGAGAAGCACAAAGAAGACCGTGCGATCGAGTTCTACAACCTGCTGTCGTCCTTCGACTACATGTCGTCGACCCCGACCCTGTTCAACGCCGGCACCCTGCGTCCACAGCTCTCGAGCTGCTACCTGACCACCGTGCCGGATGACCTGTCGGGCATCTACCACGCGATCCACGACAACGCCATGCTGTCGAAATTCGCCGGCGGCCTGGGCAACGACTGGACTCCGGTACGTGCCCTGGGTTCGTACATCAAGGGCACCAACGGCAAGTCCCAAGGCGTGGTTCCGTTCCTCAAGGTAGTGAACGACACCGCCGTAGCCGTCAACCAGGGTGGCAAGCGCAAAGGCGCTGTGTGCGCCTACCTGGAAACCTGGCACATGGACATCGAAGAGTTCATCGAGCTGCGTAAGAACACCGGTGATGACCGTCGTCGTACCCACGACATGAACACCGCCAACTGGATCCCTGACCTGTTCATGAAGCGCGTCTTCGATGACGGCCCGTGGACCCTGTTCTCGCCCTCCGAAGTGCCAGACCTGCACGACCTGACCGGCAAGGCCTTCGAAGAGCGCTACGAGTACTACGAAGCCCTGTCCCAGTACCCGGGCAAGATCAAGCTGTTCAAGACCATCCAGGCCAAAGACCTGTGGCGCAAAATGCTCTCCATGCTGTTTGAAACCGGCCACCCATGGCTGACCTTCAAAGACCCGTGCAACCTGCGCAGCCCGCAGCAGCACGTAGGCGTGGTCCATAGCTCGAACCTGTGCACCGAGATCACCTTGAACACCAACAAGGACGAGATCGCCGTTTGCAACCTGGGCTCGATCAACCTGCCGAACCACATCGTCAACGGCAAGCTGGACACCGCCAAGCTGGAACGCACCGTGAACACCGCCGTACGCATGCTCGATAACGTTATCGACATCAACTACTACTCGGTGCCACAAGCGCAGAACTCCAACTTCAAGCACCGTCCGGTCGGCCTGGGCATCATGGGTTTCCAGGACGCCTTGTACCTGCAGCACATCCCTTACGGCTCCGACGCTGCCGTCGAATTTGCCGACAAGTCGATGGAAGCGGTCAGCTACTACGCGATCCAGGCCTCCTGCGACCTGGCCGACGAGCGTGGCGCCTACGAGACGTTCCAGGGTTCGCTGTGGTCCAAGGGCATCCTGCCACTGGACTCGCAACAGATCCTGATCGAAGCCCGTGGCCAGAAGTACATCGACGTTGACCTGAACGAATCCCTGGACTGGGCACCGGTACGTGCCCGTGTACAGAAAGGCATTCGTAACTCCAACATCATGGCCATCGCACCGACCGCGACCATCGCCAACATCACTGGCGTATCGCAGTCGATCGAACCGACCTACCAGAACCTCTATGTGAAATCGAACCTGTCGGGCGAATTCACCGTGATCAACCCGTACCTGGTTCGCGACCTCAAGGCTCGTGGCCTGTGGGACTCGGTCATGATCAACGACCTGAAGTACTACGACGGTTCGGTGCAACAGATCGAGCGCATCCCGCAAGAACTCAAAGAGCTCTACGCGACTGCCTTCGAAGTGGACACCAAGTGGATCGTTGACGCGGCCAGCCGTCGTCAGAAGTGGATCGACCAGGCCCAATCGCTGAACCTGTACATCGCTGGCGCATCGGGCAAGAAGCTCGACGTGACCTACCGCATGGCCTGGTACCGTGGTCTGAAAACCACTTACTACCTCCGTGCCCTGGCCGCGACCAGCACCGAGAAGTCGACCATCAACACCGGCAAGCTGAACGCTGTTTCCAGCGGCGGCAACCACGGTGACGACTCGGTCCTGGCAGCTCCAGCAGGTCCTGCACCAGTGCCGAAGGCTTGCGCCATCGACGAGCCGGATTGCGAAGCTTGCCAATAAGCTAAGCCCGTAGGCGCCACCCGGCGCTTACCCAAAACCCCCGCCAGGTCCTCCGGACTTGCCGGGGGTTTTCTTTTGCCTGCCCATCCGTAGGAGCAAGGCTTGCCCGCGAACAGCCCCTGCGGACGCTGGCTGCCAGCGAATATCGTATTGTTGCTGAGTGCATCGCGGGCAATGGTCGACTCGTTGGTGGTTGAAGGTACATTCTCCAGACCAAAAAAAACCGCCTCGATCGAGGCGGTTTTTTTGTTGCGAGTAACCGGGTTATTCAGCCAGCTTGAAGGTAATGAAGCTCGCGCGCCCCTGGCGCAGGACCCGCATCGACACCGAACGATTCTTCGGCAGTGCCTTGGCGATCTCCGTGAACTCCTTGGCCGATACGATCGCCTGATTGTTCAGGTGCGTGATCACATCGCCTGGCTGCAGGCCGATCAATGAAGCAGGACCGTCCTGGACCTCCTTGATCACCACGCCGCCCTTGAGGTCGAACGCCTTCTTCTGCTCGTCGCTGAGCTCAATCACAGCCACGCCCAGACGATTACTGCTGCGCTCGACACCGTTTTTGGCCAGTGCATCGAGCTCCTTGCCTTCTTCCGGAATCGCGCCAACCGTCAACTCGACGTTTTTGCGCTTGCCGTCGCGAATCACTTCAAGGTTTGCCTTGGCGCCGGCCTTGAGTGCGCCCACCAGGTGCGGCAGGTCTGCCGACATGACGATCGGCTGATCGTTCATGCTCAAGATCACGTCACCCACCTGCAAACCACCCTTGGCTGCCGGACCGTCGTCCTGGATCTGGGCCACCAGCGCGCCGGCCGGCTTGTCCAGGCCGAAGGACTCGGCAAGATCCTTGTTCACTTCCTGGATCACCACACCCAGCCAGCCACGGCTGACTTTGCCACCGCTTTTGAGCTGGTTGGAGACATCCATTGCCACATCGATCGGGATGGCGAACGAGACGCCCATGAAACCACCGGAACGGGTGTAGATCTGGGAGTTGATCCCCACCACTTCGCCCGCCAGGTTGAACAGCGGGCCACCGGAGTTGCCCGGATTGATCGGCACGTCGGTCTGGATGAACGGTACGTAGTTTTCGTTCGGCAGGCTACGGCCGATCGCGCTGACGATGCCTTGGGTCACGGTATGGTCAAAGCCGAACGGCGAACCGATGGCGACTACCCATTGCCCGGCCTTGAGGTCCTGGGATTTACCCAGTTTCAGCACCGGCAGGTCCTTGCCTTCGATTTTCAGCAGCGCCACGTCGGAACGCGGGTCGGTGCCGATCAACTTGGCCTTGAGTTCACTGCGATCAGCCAGGCGCACGAGAATTTCGTCGGCATCGGCGATCACATGGTTATTGGTCAGGATGTAGCCGTCCGGGGAAATGATGAAGCCCGACCCCAGGGATTGCGCTTCACGCTGGCGGCCACCGCCAGGGGAACGCTGCTGTGGCGGCATACCGCGCTCGAAGAACTCGCGCAGCATCGGTGGCAAGCCTTCCAGGTCAGGCATCTGCTGGTTAGACACTTTGCGGTCGGGCAATTTTTGCGTGGTACTGATGTTCACCACGGCTGGCGAGGCTTGCTCGACCAGTTGGGTGAAGTCCGGCAGTTCGGCTGCCTGGGCAGCAACGGTCTGACCCAGCACCAAGACGGTGGCAAAAATAGTCAGGTAGGATTTTAAACGTGGTATCGACATACGGCTCCCGTTACGACGAGCATGGTTAAGCGATAGGGAACAAGAAACACCAGGCAACCGCCATCGGTACTTTTGTTCCGGGAACAACTATACAAGGCCAGAGCCGAGGGGCTCTGACCTATAGAAAATTTTAAGAAGTTTTGCAAACTGAAATGCTCACCAAACATTTCGACATCTCGATTGTGGAACCAGCCATGACTGACCTTTTCCACAACCAACCCGTCGTTCGATGAGCGGCACTGGGTCGACTTACTGCTTGGACGTCGATGGAGCGGTGCGCATGGACAGCGCGATCCGTTCGGCGGTGCCGATCGGAATTTCCCCCACCACGGTCACCATCATCTCACCATCGGGGGTGGTCAAGCGCCGTGAAACGGCAACGGTGGGCCCAAGCTGGGTTCGAGTATCAGTGACTACTTCGCCATTGAGCGGCTCGAGGAACACCGAGAAACGCGCCAGGCCGTCGTCATACATCAGGCTACTAACCTGAGCCTTGGTCTGCGGATCCTTGTGGGCGCTGCTGCTGGTCAACTCGAAGCCCGGCGGTAACCAATCGGAGTGCCAGGCCTGGGCGGTCTTCGCGGCCGTGGCCTTGTTACTGTCCAGCGCCACGGTCTTGCACTCGTCACTGGCCTGCAGGTCCTGGTCGCCCGGCACGTCGGCGGTGTCCAGGCGGGTAAACTGGAAGCGCTCCAGCAACTGGCCTTTTTCATTGAGTAGCAAGGATTTGAGCGGCAGACCGGTTTCCCGATCCAGGTGCAATTCAAAACCGTAACGATGCTGGTCACGGGGCGTCAGCGAAACAATCACCGCCGCGCGCCCGGCCACGCGCGACTTGCCGATGACGGCAAGGTCGTACCAATTCTTCAGCTTTTGTGGGTCAAGTGCTCGAGCGGACGCGTCGGGGGTGTCCTCCAGCCCTGCCACCAGGCTGCCGCTCACGCATTGAGTACGTCCATCAATGCGTACGACTTCCTGGGCCGAGCCGTCGAGCTGCAGTAAACGCTCGCGGACTTTGCCATCCTGGACACGATGCCAGATGTTGTGGGTAGAAAAACTACCGTTACGCTCGTAAATGAAAGTGCCTTGAAAGCTCTGCTGCTGCTCGGCCTGGCTCAGACGGTTCAACCAGTCTTGAGCCTCATCGGCATGGGCTGGAACAACGAACCAGCCACTGAGCAAAAGCGTAAGTAGAGGTATGGCGCGCATGATCCTCCTTAACGGGTTTCCTGGCTCGCTGCACGAGCATAAGGCAGGGCACTTTCAGTACCTTTGAGTGCAGCTTGTTGAGCATGTTGACGCAGATAACCCGGCAGACGCTGATCGTGCCAGCCTGGCTGACCTTGCAAGACACCATTGGCCATCGGGCCTGTGGCTTGCGAACTCTCATTGTAGCCTGCCAAAACGGCTGGGCCCTTGACTTGAGGAACGGTCAGACCCGGTTGAGTGGATTGCTGGGCCAATTCGACGCCGGCGATCTCATCCTGGTTGTACAGACGCACACCTGCCAGCACCGCAACAGTCACGGATGCTGCAACGGCCAGGCGACCCAAGCTACGCCACGGTCCACGGCTGACTTTCGCTGGCACGGCTTCATCAGCCAGCGCTTGCGAGACGGCCGAAGCCAGGTCCAGACGGGGGATCAGCAAGTCCTTGTGCATCACTGCCCGGGCAATCTGGTAACGCGCCCAGGTTTCGCGGGTTTCAACATCGTCGAAGGCATTCAACACCCGACGCAATTCCAGTTCGTCCGCTTCGTTATCCATCACTGCGGACAGCGATTCCTGCAGGGCTTCCCGACTCATGGCGTTCCTCTCTTGGCTGTCGCCGCTGTCTTTAGTTTTCCTGCAACAGTGGTTGCAGGGCTTTATCGATGGCCTCCCGAGCGCGGAAGATCCGGGAGCGCACGGTACCCACCGGACATTGCATGACGCTCGCAATGTCCTCGTAACTCAGACCATCAAACTCACGTAAAGTTAGAGCGGTACGTAAATCTTCTGGCAGTTGCTGAATGGTTCGATGGACGGTGCCTTCGATCTCATCCCGCAGCAATGCACGCTCTGGTGACTCGAGATCCTTGAGGCCATGATCGCCGTCGTAGAACTCCGCATCTTCAGAGCTAACATCGCTATCCGGCGGCCGGCGGCCGCGTGAAACCAGATAGTTCTTCGCCGTGTTGATGGCAATGCGGTAAAGCCACGTATAAAACGCGCTGTCCCCGCGAAAATTTCCAAGTGCACGGTAAGCCTTGATAAAGGCCTCTTGCGCAACATCCTGGGCTTCATGGGTGTCGTGCACAAAACGCACGATCAACCCGAGAATTTTGTGCTGGTATTTCAGCACTAGCAGATCGAAAGCACGCTTGTCACCGCGCTGAACGCGTTCGACCAGCTGCTGATCCTCTTCCTGGGTTAGCATGAACACTCCTCGATAAGCTCGGAGGAGGCTTGCATGACTAATCGTTCAGGCTTGCAAACATAGACTCGGGCTTTTCGCAAAAGTTCTCCCCCTCCAAGCAAGTTTCCTGCGCGCGCTGATTTGGCACACACGAAAAACGCAGCACCGGCTTGGCCGGCTGCGCGAATAATCTTGTTGTCGAATCCATACGCATTGACCGGAACACAGATCCTGCGTGAAACCGACGTCGTCCCTCGTTTCAGGCAACCTTCTATTGAGTTTAGGGCCTTGGCAAAAGTTCCCAATCTTTATAGCCGGGTGAAACCAACAATGTGCAACCACGAAGCGAAAAAGCAGGGTTTGTCGCCGAAAACTTGAGCATTTCGCCTACTCACGAGGTAAAACACCCGACATAGGCATCCGTCTTTTGCGTCACAGTAGTTTCACATTGCCACGAAGGCTCGGCTATTGTGCCGATCCACCCCTCTATATACTAGTGCGCTGTGTGGCTGTCTCGACTCGCCGATTCAGGTGTCTTGCGCCAACCCCGTCCCGGGTCGCTTTGAGCGGAATCCTGAAATGAGCCAACAGTTTCAACACGATGTTCTGGTGATTGGCAGCGGCGCTGCCGGTCTGAGTCTGGCACTGACGTTGCCTGATCATTTGCGCATTGCGGTATTGAGCAAAGGCAACCTTGCCAACGGCTCGACCTACTGGGCCCAGGGCGGTGTTGCTGCCGTGCTGGACGATACCGATACCGTTGAATCTCATGTCGACGACACCCTCAACGCCGGCGGTGGCCTGTGTCACGAAGACGCGGTGCGGTTCACGGTAGAGCACAGCCGCGAAGCCATACAGTGGCTGATCGATCAGGGCGTGCCCTTCACCCGCGACGAACAGTCGGGCACCGAAGACGGCGGTTTTGAGTTCCACCTGACCCGTGAGGGTGGTCATAGCCATCGGCGTATCATTCACGCCGCCGATGCCACCGGCGCCGCAATCTTCAACACCTTGCTGGCGCAAGCGCGGCTACGCCCGAACATCGAACTGCTGGAGCAACGGGTCGCCGTTGACCTGATCACCGAAAAACGCCTCGGCCTGGAAGGCGATCGCTGCCTTGGTGCCTATGTGCTCAATCGCGGCACCGGCCAGGTCGACACCTACGGCGCGCGGTTCGTGATCCTCGCCTCCGGTGGCGCGGCCAAGGTCTACCTCTATACCAGCAACCCCGATGGCGCTTGTGGCGACGGCATCGCCATGGCCTGGCGCTCGGGCTGCCGGGTGGCCAACCTGGAGTTCAACCAGTTCCACCCGACCTGCCTGTACCACCCGCAAGCCAAGAGTTTCCTGATCACCGAAGCCCTGCGCGGCGAGGGAGCGCACCTCAAGCTGCCCAACGGCGAGCGTTTCATGCAGCGCTTCGACCCACGGGCCGAGCTGGCACCACGGGATATCGTGGCCCGGGCCATCGACCACGAAATGAAGCGCCTGGGGATCGATTGCGTCTACCTGGACATCAGCCACAAGCCCGAAGCCTTCATCAAGAGTCACTTCCCAACGGTCTATGAGCGCTGCCTGGAATTTTCCATCGACATAACTCGCCAACCGATCCCGGTCGTCCCTGCGGCGCACTACACCTGTGGCGGCGTGATGGTCGACCAGCAGGGGCGCACCGACGTCCCCGGCCTCTATGCCATCGGCGAAACCAGCTTCACCGGCTTGCACGGCGCCAACCGCATGGCCAGCAACTCGCTGCTGGAATGCTTCGTCTATGCCCGCTCGGCAGCCGCGGACATCCTTGCGCAACTGCCCCAGGTGTCGATCCCCTGCGCCCTGCCTGTTTGGGACGCCAGTCAGGTCACCGACTCCGACGAAGACGTGATCATCGCCCACAACTGGGATGAACTGCGGCGGTTCATGTGGGACTACGTCGGCATCGTGCGCACCAACAAGCGCCTGCAGCGCGCCCAGCACCGCGTGCGCCTGCTGCTGGACGAGATCGACGAGTTCTACAGCAACTATAAAGTCAGCCGCGACCTGATCGAGTTGCGCAACCTGGCCCAGGTGGCCGAACTGATGATCCAGTCAGCCATGGAGCGCAAGGAAAGCCGTGGCCTGCATTACACCCTCGATTACCCGGACCTGTTGCCGCAAGCGCTGGACACTATCCTGGTGCCGCCCACCTACGCCGACTGAACTTGAGCCGTACCCGCAGGCGCCGGTGAACATCCGGCGCCAGGGCATCGCGCGGTACACAGATCGAACGCACCCAGCGCTCGCCACTCAGGCGAAAGCGCAGCACCACGATCAACGGCAAGGCCAGGCTGTCGGGGCGCAATTGCACGGCCTGCCAGCCACCGGCCCGGCTCCACAACTGCCAGCCATCGGCATCGCGGCGCAAGCCACTGAAGGCTGTGGGATGAGTCAGGAGAATCTGCCGCGGCAACACCCAGGCGCCGTGCGCCAGGCACAGCAAGACACCCGCCAGGCGGGCCCACAGGGCAACATCGAGTAGAAACAGCGAGCCCAGCGCGAACAGCTGGGCCAGGAGATAGGCCGCCAGCAGTTGCCGTGAGGCCTGCCAGCGGCATTCGAAACTACTTGGGCTGGACACGATCCAGGATCATCCGGACCATACGTTGCAGCTCGGGATCTTCCGATTCGGAACGCTCCATGAACCAGCCGAACATGTCCTGATCTTCGCATTCGAGCAACCTGACGTAGCAGTCGCGATCGACCTGGTTCAGGTGCGCATAAACCTCTTTGACAAAGGGCACCAGCAACACGTCAAGTTCAAGCATGCCGCGGCGGCTGTGCCAATAGAGGCGATTGAGTTCAACATCTTCGACCATGGAGCGCTCCTCAAATAGAGCGCAAGTATACAGCCCCGATCCCGGTCGAACAGTCGGCTTTGGTCGGGCGCCTCCAGGCTTTTGTAAACTACCCATTTCCAGAGCACCCCCTTATGATGTCCTCCAGACCTTTTACCCTGCGATGACCCATGGCTGATTCCGCTTTTTTCTGCACCTTGTCCCATGAAGGCGTGCTCGCCGTCCGCGGCAGCGATGCCAGCAAGTTTCTTCAGGGCCAATTGACCTGCAACCTCAACTACCTGAGCGATACCCAGGCGAGCCTCGGCGCCCGCTGCACCCAAAAGGGCCGCATGCAGTCGAGCTTCCGCATCCTGCTGGAGGGTGACGGGGTGTTGCTGGCGATGGCCAGCGAGTTGCTGGAGCCGCAACTGGCCGACCTGAAAAAGTACGCCGTGTTCTCCAAGTCCAAACTCACTGATGAAAGCGCCGCCTGGGTTCGTTTTGGCCTGGTAGAGGCCGATGCCGCACTGACGGCACTGGGGCTCGACCTGCCGCCAGACACCGACTCGGTCGCCCGACACGCCGGCCTGATCGCCATTCGGGTCTCCCCTGGCCGCACTGAACTCTGGGCCCCGGCCGCACAGGCACAGAGCCTGGCGACGCAACTCTCGAGCACCCTCGCGCAAGGCAGCCTCAACGATTGGTTGCTGGGCCAGATCCGCGCCGGCATTGGCCAGGTGATGCCCGCCACTCGCGAGCTGTTCATTCCGCAGATGCTCAACCTGCAGGCGGTAGGCGGCGTGAGCTTCAAGAAAGGCTGCTACACCGGCCAGGAAATCGTCGCACGCATGCAGTACCTGGGCAAACTCAAGCGCCGCCTGTATCGCCTGCAACTAGACGCCAGCGACTTGCCCGAGCCAGGCACCGCCTTGTTCGCGCCAACCCACGGCAGCTCCATTGGCGAAGTGGTCCTCGCCGCACACGCCGAACAGGGCATCGAACTGCTGGCAGTGCTGCAAGCCGAAGCGGCCGAAGGTGCCAACCTGCACCTGGGCGCGCTCGAAGGCCCGACCCTGCACCTGCTCGAACTGCCTTACCAACTGGATCGCGATCGCGAGATCCAGCGTTAATCCGCAGTACTTTGTCGCAACACCTAGAGAAACGAAATGAGCAAGCTGGCGGAAAAGGTCCAACAGGATTTGGTTGAGGCCATCGATAACGATGACCTGGTTCTGCCAACGTTACCGGAAGTGGCCCTGCAGATTCGCCGGGCCGCCGAAGACCCGGATATCAGCGTCACCACCCTGAGTAAAGTCATCGGCCGCGACACCGCGCTGTCGGCGCGCCTGATCAAAGTGGTCAACAGCCCCCTGCTGCGCGGCGCCCAGGAAGTCACCGACCTGTACACGGCCATTACCCGGCTGGGCATCAACTACAGCAGCAACCTGGCCATCGGCCTGGTCATCGAGCAGATCTTCCATGCCCGCTCCGATGTGGTCGGCCAGAAAATGCGCGACGTCTGGCGCAAGAGCCAGGAGATCGCCGGCATCAGCTACTCGTTGTGCCGTAGCCACACCCAGCTCAAGCCCGACCAGGCGGCGCTGGGTGGCCTGGTACACCAGATCGGCGTGCTGCCAATCCTGACCTACGCCCAAGACCACTATGAGCTGCTCTCGGACCCGGTCAGCCTCAACCATGTGATCGAGCGCATCCACCCGCTGCTTGGCGACAAGCTGCTGCAGGTCTGGGAGTTTCCGGAAATGCTGGTCCACCTGCCGGGGCAATACCTGGACTTCAAGCGTCAGCCCGAGGCTGTCGACTACGTCGACCTGGTGCAAGTGGCGACCGTGCATGCCCATCTGGGCAGCCACCACCCGCTGGCCCAGATCGACATCAGCAGCCTGCCCGCCTTCAAACGGTTGGGGATCAACCCGAACAAGCCCATCCCCTGTGCCGAACTGGAAGACTCGCGCACGATGTTTTATTGAGCCGCACGCCCGCCCCGGCGGGCTTTGCGTGGAGCTGGCGGGACAGCTGGCTGTGGTTGGCAAAAATTTACCGATACCCGGCAAAAAAAATCTATGCCGGCCAAAGCCCCATAAACTCTCGCTCTGCCCGAAAAAGCAGGTCTCATGGCCACTAACTGGGCTACTTCGTCGCACCACAAGCCGTAAAAAACACCTATAATGCGCCGGTAAATCGGGCCTGCAACACCTCCTTACATGAGGGTGAAAGCCGTGCTGAAGCCATCGCCGGATGCTGACCATGTCGACTCCGCCCTTCAGCGACTTCAGGACACCCGTAGACATTTCTGTTTTTTGCCTGCGTACCGCTGCAACAAACGATTCCTTTAGATCCACCGCGGCCACCAGGCCGTGTGAATAACCGACCTTCAGAGTTTTCACACGGGCAACTGGCCCTCACGCAGGAGACGACACGTCATGCTGAGCTGGGACGAATTCGATAAAGAAGACGGCGAAGTTGTCGCCAAAGGCGCCAATGCTGGCCACGCAACAGAAGCCAACATGGACCGCCTCGACAGCGCCGGTGGTGCTGCTGCGCTGGAAGCGCGCGCCGTGACCGCCAGCGACTCGGCCGCGATCGTTCGCGCCAAGGCTGCCCTCGACAAACTCGACGTCGCCGAAGGCCTGGCCGAACTCGAAGGCGCCTCTGCCCGCGTTGCGGTCGACGAGAAGCGCATGATCAACTGCCGCGCCGACCTCAACCAACTCGTCCCATTCAAATACGACTGGGCCTGGCAGAAGTACCTGGACGGTTGCGCAAACCACTGGATGCCGCAAGAAGTCAACATGACCGCCGACATCGCCCTCTGGAAAAACCCGGAAGGCCTGACCGACGACGAGCGCCGCATCGTGATGCGCAACCTGGGCTTCTTCTCCACCGCCGACTCCCTGGTTGCCAACAACCTGGTTCTGGCCGTGTACCGCCTGATCACCAACCCGGAATGCCGCCAGTACATCCTGCGCCAGGCGTTCGAAGAGGCGATCCACACTCACGCCTACCAGTACTGCATCGAATCGCTGGCCATGGATGAAGGCGAGATCTTCAACATGTACCACGAGATCCCATCGGTCGCGAAAAAAGCCACCTGGGGCCTGAAGTACACCCGTTCGATCTCCGATCCGAAGTTCGAAACCGGTACCGTCGAAACCGACAAAGAGTTGCTGCGCAACCTGATCGCCTACTACTGCGTTCTGGAAGGCATCTTCTTCTACTGCGGCTTCACCCAGATCCTCTCCATGGGTCGGCGCAACAAAATGACCGGCGTCGCCGAGCAGTTCCAGTACATCCTGCGCGACGAATCCATGCACCTGAACTTTGGCATCGACGTGATCAACCAGATCAAGATCGAAAACCCGCACCTGTGGGATGCCGAGATGAAGGAAGAAGCCAGCCAGATGATCCTGCAGGGCACCCAACTGGAAATCGAATACGCACGCGACACCATGCCGCGCGGCGTACTGGGCATGAACGCGGCGATGATGGAGGACTACCTCAAGTTCATCGCCAACCGTCGCCTGTCGCAGATCGGTTTGAAGGAAGAGTACCCAGGCACCACCAACCCATTCCCATGGATGAGCGAGATCATGGACTTGAAGAAAGAGAAGAACTTCTTCGAGACTCGGGTTATTGAATATCAGACTGGTGGGGCATTGAGCTGGGATTGATTCCTGACGCTCATCACTGCTGAGTCGATGATCTTAAAGAGCCCTGGATGCGTAATGCCTCCAGGGCTTTTTTGTGAGCCTTTACTGGTTGCTCCACTGATAACGGCAACCGCGGGCAAGCCTTGCTCCTACATCGGTGCACCAGGGTTGAAAACCATCAGCGCATCCCGCTATTAATACCTCTCCCCTCCAGGACTCGCGCCGCCATGAAATTCGACCTCGCCTACTGCATCAGCCTCGACGCCAAGCTGTCGATCTATGACGTGCGGGACCTGAATTTTGACGAGACGATGGCGTTCGACTCTGCGAAGGAACACTTCCAGTGCCCCAACGATGCCTGCCGCTTGGCCTTTGGAACCACCAATGTGCTGGGGACGATCAATGCCAAGAGCGTGAACTACATCCGCACGCCGCATTTCAAGAATGTGCCCAGCACCCGGCATGTGGAGGGCTGTCCATATGTCAGCCTGAAGACGTCGAGTACCGAGGGAGTGGAAACGGATGACGGGATTGAGGAGCATTTCCCGTCAGAACTGTTGCTGACCCGGCGTCAGTATGTGCGCATGCCCGCTAGCACCGAGGTGACTGCCGACAGGGTGCAGGATCAGATGCCAGCGACTCCGTACATCAGCCAGGGCGAGCACCCGATAGCAGAGTCAACGCCAGACAAGACCAGCGTGTTTGCCCATCCGGTGGAGTGTTTCGTTTCCAATTTCGAGAACAAGGACCTGCTCAAGCGCATGCCGCTGAAGATTGGCGAGCACACGGCGTCCTACGCCTCGTTCTTCAAGAAGATCGAATACCTGCAGGACAACAAGGGCCTGATTTACTGGGGCAGGATCAAGGAGATCAAGGACTACACCCAGAGCTTTCGCATCGACTTCGAGAAAAAGGCCTGGCTCGAGAAGAAGCCCTACTCGGTGACCCTGTACCTGGGCAAGAAGCTGATCGACAGCTACCGCAAGCGCCAGGCGTTCCTCGAGGAGATCAAGCACGCCATCGAGAGCGAGCAGGAGCTGTATTGCTTTTTCTACGGCGTGACGCCGGAGTTGAAGCAGGTGCCAAGCAAGAAAAACCCCGAGCAGACGTTCGGGGTGTTCAGTGCCAACATCGAGAATCTGGATCACTTCATCATTCGGCAAGCGCCGCAGTTGCACGCCAAGTAATCGTGGCGTGACGCTCAATTCATCGAATACCGGCACAAGCGTCTAGCGCCTGCCTCGACCGCACGATATCGCATCAATCAAAAAAATGAGTTTGATCCGGGCGCAAAACAACTGTACAAAAACACAGTGCTAATTGATTTGCCACTCTCGAGCCCGGAGAAACCCCATGGCCTCTATTGCGATGAAAATCACCCTGGAACGTATCGCCCTGTTCCAGTTCACCCCCAAACACAGCGCCCAGGCCCGTGCGATGCTGGGTTGGTCACTGGAGCAATTGTCCCGCGAGTCCGGGGTCAGCGTAGAAGCGATAGCGCGGTTCGAAGCCGGCGCCGAAGTGCTCGACGTCACCCGCCTGGCCCTGGCCTACAGGCTGGAGGCCGAGGGCCTGGTGTTCTTTCCCGGTTTTGCCCCGGGTCGGGGCATGAGCGTCAGGGGATCGGCACCGGATCCGGTGGGGCGAGCGGATTTCGCGATGATCGAGTGATCAACTCAAGTATTGCCAGCCCTAGCCATTGGCAACTGCCTGCTCACCCTGCTCTTCAACCTCAAGCCACCAAGCCTGCCCGTGTTGCGGCTGGTTGAGGTTGAAGGCTTCACCCATTTGTGGGGTGGTGATGGACACATTGTGTTCCCAGGCCAGGGCCAGGATACGGTCGAAAGGTTCGTGCCAGGCGTGCATCGACAAATCGAAGGTGCCGTTGTGAATCGGCAACAGCCAACGCCCCTTGAGGTCGAAGTGGGCTTGCAGGGTTTGTTCCGGTTGCATGTGGACCAGTGGCCAATCGACGTTGTAGGCACCGGTTTCCATCAGGGTCAGGTCGAAGGGTCCGAACTGCTCACCGATCGCCTTGAAGCCGTCGAAATAGCCGGTGTCACCGCTGAAGAAGATGCGCTTGTCGCCGTCGATGATCACCCATGAAGCCCAGAGGGTACTGTTGCCATCGAACAGGCCGCGACCGGAAAAATGCTGGGACGGTGTGGCGATGAAGTGAATCCCGTCGATCTGCGTGCCTTCCCACCAGTCGAGTTGACGCACCTTGTTGGCATCGATACCCCACTTGATCAAGGTCTCACCTACGCCCAACGGTGTGATGAAGTGGCGGGTCTTGTCTGCCAGCTCGATGACGGTCTGATGGTCGAGATGATCGTAGTGATCGTGGGACAGGATTACTGCTTCGATCTCAGGCAACTCATCAAGACTGATCGGCGGCTGATGAAAGCGCTTGGGGCCGGCCCACTGAACCGGGGAAGCACGCTCGGCGAAGACCGGGTCGGTGAGCCAGAACTTATCGCGCAACTTCAGCAGGACAGTGGAGTGGCCTAGCCGGAACACGCTGTGGTTGGGCGCGCTGTGCAACTGCTCGCGGGTCAGGCCTTGCACCGGAATCGCTCCGACTGGCCGAGTGTTACGCGGTTTGTTGAACAACATGTTCCAGAAGATTTGCACAGTCTTGCGCAAGCCAGGTTGGCGTACCGCTGTAGGGTTGCGGTAGCGGCCCTGCTCCTGGCGGGAGGTTTTCAGTTCTGTGGCGCTGTCCGCCTGGTAAGAGAAAGTGGCCATGTTCAAATGACTCCAGAAAAACCGCTGTAGCCGGTGATTTTCTTTTTCGGACAATAAAGGGCCAATGCACGCACGCGTCAGCCGCAAACTCTAATTTTAACCGCACAACTACACTGCACGGTGTAGTTTCAAGATTGCAACAAACCCTGGAATAAGTAAACTGCTGAGTGTAAGTGCTCACCCACTCTGCCGAAGCGTATTTATGACAGCTCCCCAGCGCCTGACCGACCGTAAACGCGAAGCCATTGTCCAGGCGGCGATCAGCGAATTCCGTAGCAACGGTTTCGATATCACCAGCATGGACAAGATTGCGGCGACGGCGGGGGTATCCAAGCGCACCGTGTACAACCACTTTGCCAGCAAGGAAGAGTTGTTCGCCGAAATTCTCCAGCGTTTGTGGACCAACATTTGCGCCCAGGAAGACAGCGTCTACAGTCCCGGACAACCGCTGCGTGAGCAACTCGGGCAGCTACTGCACGGCAAACTGGCACTGTTGGCAGACAACAGCTTCCTCGACCTGGCTCGAGTGGCTATCGCCGCCACTATCCACTCACCCGAGCGTGCCCAGGACATTGTCCTGCGCATCGGCGAACGCGAGGAAGCCCTGACCGCCTGGATTCGTGCGGCACAGGCTGATGGCACACTCAAGCCGGTCGATCCCGACTTCGCCGCCCAGCAGTTGCATGGGATGCTCAAGGCCTTCGCCTTCTGGCCACAGATCTCCATGAACCAGCCAGTTCTGTCCGCCGAGATGCAGAGCACTGTCATCGAGTCGGCGCTGGACATGTTCCTGGCCTGTTATCAGCGCTGATCCGCCGCGCCAGCTACCCTGTACTACGCTGTCATGCCGCGGGCAAGTGCCGGGTGCGTGCACCTGGCCATCATCTGGCTGATGATCGCATCTGCAATAAATGACACTATTGACCTGTTTCTTCGATGGATCGCAGCCCAGGGTAAAACACCACAAAGTGTTTCAGGGCGACATGAGCGCAGTGAGCTATGCAAAATCAACGTGGCAAAGGCCTGTCATTTGCCAAACGTATCTATAAACCGCGGATTATTGGCCTGGGCATTGGCTGCATCAGTGTCGCCGCGGCGCTTTATCCCTTGGGAGTGCCCACCTGGGTCTGGGTACTGCTGGGCTTCAATGCCGTGTGCTGGGCGCACCTGGCCTATCATCTGGCGACCCGCTCCGCGTTCCCCTACCAGGCGGAACGTCGCAACCTGCTGGTCGACTCGTTGCTGGGCGGTTTCTGGGCCGCGACCATGCACTTCAACCCGCTGGCCACCGTGACCATCCTCTCGATGATGGCCATGAACAATGTGGCCGCCGGTGGGGTGCGCCTGTTGGTCCAGGGCAGCCTCGCCCAACTGCTGGGCATCGGCATTTCATGGGCGCTGCTGGGGGCCGGCTTCTCACCGCAAGTCAGCCAGCTCCAGGTGTATGCCTGCCTGCCGATGCTGACCCTCTACCCGCTTGCGGTGGGCATGGTCTGCTATCGACTGACAATCAAGCTGTCCGAGCACAAACGCGCCCTGAGTGCCTTGAGCCGCACCGACAGCCTGACCGGCCTGCTCAATCACGGCGCCTGGAAAGACCTGCTGCAAGACAGCTTCCACGAGTGCCAACGACAACAAGTCCAGGCCACCATTGGCCTGATCGACATCGATCACTTCAAGGCCATCAATGACACCTACGGGCATATTGTCGGCGACGGCGTATTGCGCCAACTCAGCGCCGAACTCAAGCTCAACCTGCGGCAAAACGACCTGGCGGGACGCTACGGCGGCGATGAATTCTGTGTGATTCTGCCGAACCTGCCCCAGGACCAGGCCATCGAGGTGATGGAGCGTCTACGCCTGGTCTTCGCCGACTATCGCCACCCAGCCATCGCGCAGTTGAAGGTCAGCTTGAGCATTGGCCTGGCCACCTATCAGACGAATTTCAGCGAGGCCGGGCAGTGGCTCGAGGCTGCCGACAAGGCGCTGTACAGTGCCAAGAGCAATGGTCGCAACAGAACCAGCAGCGCCCACGCCAGCACCACAGATCCGGCATGAGTGCAGCACCGTGGGGGTTATAGTGAACCTCAGTCCCCCCGGCCTTGCAGAGACCCTCATGAACCCAACCAAAACGCCGACATCCCCCGCAGCACCCGTCGACCACCTGCGTTTTCACCGTCCCCACGCGCATCTGGCCGCGACCTTCGGTAACGACACCTTCGCCTTGAAAGCCGAGGCCTTTGCGCGTTTTTTCGGCACGCCGACCTTTCTCGGTGCCCAGACCCTGATCGTCGCCGCCTGGATCGTCCTCAACGTTACTGGGGTGACCCGCTTCGATGTCTACCCATTCATCCTGCTCAACCTGGCATTCAGCCTGCAGGCGGCCTACGCCGCGCCTTTGATCCTGCTGGCGCAAACCCGTCAGGCCGCGCGCGACAAGGCCCAGTCCGATGCCGACGCGCAACACCGAGAGGCGCTGGCCGTGGCCAATGCCGAACGCCAGGCGCAAGCGGCGCAGAATGCCGCCCAATTGCTGGAACTGCTGGAACAGAACACCCGACTCACAGAAATGACCAAGACCCTGACCGAGCGCATTGAAAACCTCACCTCACAGGTGCATCAGCACGTCCTGGGCCAGCAACCACCCCAAGCCTGACGCTACCCTAGGCGGGCAAACGAATGGCCCGCGCCAGCTCATCGAACAGGGTCACTACCGAGCGCAGCGCGCGGCAGTCCGGACGGGTCAGCAACCACAGGCTGGTGTCGTAGCCCATCAAGGGTTCGGTCAGCGGGCGCAGCCCCTGGCCTGGATCGATCAGAAAGTCCGGCAAGGCCGCGACCCCCAACCCCGCCCGCACCAACTCAGTCACCGCGAGCATGCTGTTGCAGCGATAGCTCGGCTGCACGCCCGGTAGTTGCTGGCGTCGCCAGGTGACGGTGGGATGGTCCGGGAGGAAGTCATCCGGCGCGATCCAGCTCAGGCGTGCGAGGTCGCCCGGATCGACCGACTGCAGGTAATTCACGCTGGCGCACACCCGATAGGACACGGTCGCCAGGCGTCGGCCCACCAGATGCTCTGGTGGCGCCCGGGTCAGGCGCAGGGCAATGTCGGCATCGCGGCGGCTGAGGTTGGCAAAGTCGTTGGAGGTGCTCAGCTCCAGGGTCAACGCCGGATAGCCCGGCATGAAGTACGCCAAGGCTGGCAGCAACAAGGCATGCAAGACCGAGTCGGTGCAAGTCAGGCGCACCGTGCCGCTGATGACTTCACCGCCTTGCTCCACCCCGACCCGCGCCGCATCCAGCGCCTGTTCGGCACGTTCGGCCTGCTCGGCCAGGGTTTGCGCGAGGCTGGTGGGCAAGTAGCCGGCACGGCTTTTCTCAAACAGCGCCTGGCCCAAGCCGGCTTCCAGGCGCCGGACCGCACGAAACACCGTCGAGACGTCAACCTTGAGCAACGCGGCGGCCCGGGCCAGCGAACCGCCGCGGACCAACGCCAGGACCAGCACCAGGTCGGGGTAGTCCAGTTGATAGTGCGTAGCTGCATTGATCACTTGGGTAAACGCCAATATTGATTGCGTGAACGCCAATCTATAGTGCCCCCCAACCACCGACAAGTCTTGGAGACGCCATGTCCAATCCAGCCCACCTGCGCATTGCCCTGATCGGCGACTACGACCCGCAGGTCCTCGCCCACCAGGCCATTCCCCTGGCCCTGAACCTGGCCGCCCAACACACGGGGCGGGACGTGCAGTCGCAGTGGCTGGCCACAGAGCGGATCGACAGCCAGACCCGCTTCAACGACTTCGACGGCTTCTGGTGCGTGCCCGCCAGCCCTTACCGCAACACCGACGGCGCGTTGCGGGCGATTCAGTTTGCGCGGCAAGCGCAGCGGCCGTTCCTTGGCACCTGCGGTGGATTTCAACACGCGGTGCTGGAGTTCGCCCGCCATGTCCTGGGCTGGACCGATGCCGAGCATGGCGAAACCTCGCCCGAAGCCACGCGCGCCGTGATCACGCCCCTGGCTTGCGCCTTGGTCGAGGCCGTCGACAGCATCCAGTTGCGCGAGGGCTCGCTGATTGCCGCGGCCTACGCCAGCCAGCACATCAGCGAAGGCTACCGCTGCCGCTACGGGATCAACCCCGAGTTCGCCGACGCCCTGCAAAGCCAGGGCCTGCGCGCCACGGGCCATGACTCTGGAGGTGATCTGCGGGTCATCGAATTGCAGGGCCATCCGTTCTTCGTCGCCAGCCTGTTTCAACCCGAACGGGCTGCGCTCAAGGGCCGGTTACCGCCCTTGGTCAACGCCTTTGTCGAGGCCTGCGCGAGGAATCCGCGATGATCGCCAGCACCCCAGCCGCCCCCTATTACGCGGTGATCTTTACCTCGCTGCGCACGGCAGGCGATCACGGCTACGACCAGGCGGCCCAGCGCATGGTCGAGCTGGCCCGCGAGCAACCGGGGTTTCTCGGCGTGGAATCAGCACGTGGTGAGGATGGCCTGGGCATCACGGTTTCCTACTGGAGCGACGAAGCGGCGATCCTCGCCTGGATGCGCCACGCCGAACACAGTGCCGTCCGCGAGCAAGGCCGCGCCACCTGGTATCAGGCGTTTCACACTCGGGTGTGCAAGGTCGAGCGCTCGTATGCCTTCGCAACCTAAGCCGGCACCCGCTGGCGCAGCGCCGAAATCTCCGGCACATCGGCGCGGCGCATGTATACCCGCAGGGGTTCGCTGATGTTGATTCGGTCGTCGATGTTCTGATCCAGCAACAGCTGGATCAATTGGCGCTTGAGGGTCATGGCCTGATCCGGGCCTGGGGCCCAGACGAACTCGCTGGTGGGGATGATGCCGTCATCGGCGACGTCCATGCCGAACGAGTCTTCGCTGAAGCGCACGATGTACTGGCCAGTCTTGCGGTTGAGGCCGACAAAGCCGTGGAGTTGGTCGGCGGCCTGGCAGATGAGTTGCGAAGTGATGCGCATGATAAACCTCACGAAAGGTCCCAATGGACCGCTGATCAATGGTTTACACGCAGGGCAAGCATCCGGGTTTCCCTCTGCCGGGGAAACTGCCGGGGCCAAGAATACTGCAAAGTCGCGCACAAAAGCGCGGAAAAAGCGTCTGGAGCGGGGTTTATGTCGGTGCTGCGATAGCACAACTGTCGCTCAGTTGTTAAAAGGTAGTCCTTTGCAAAACGACTGACGAAAGGACCTCGACCATGCCTGTCAACTTCACCCACAGCGCCCTGCTGCTGAGCCTGATGCTCGGCGTCGGCCAGGCACAGGCTCTCAGCCAACCCGGTCCGAACGCGCTGGCCACCGCCAACGGCATCCCGCACCCGGCCGTGATCGCCCACCGCGGCGCCTCCTTCGATGCCCCGGAATCCACCGCCGCCGCCTACAAACTGGCGCGCGACCTGGGGGCCGACTACCTGGAACTGGACCTGCAACGCAGCAAGGACGGCGTGTTGTTCGCCCTGCACGACGACGACCTGCAACGCACCACCGACGTTGCCAGAAAATTCCCTGATCGCAAGGACAGCCCGGCCAACGCCTTCACCCTCGCCGAGCTGAAAACCCTCGATGCTGGCAGCTGGTTCAACAGCGCCTACCCGGACCGCGCCCGCCCTGCGTATGCAGGCCTGAAAATCCTCACGCTGGACGAAGTCATCGACATCGCCCAAGGCAACCCGCTGCACAAACCCGGCTTGTACATCGAGACCAAGGAGCCCCAGCAATTCCCGGGGATCGAACGCGACCTCAAGGACAAGCTGCAAGACCGCGGCTGGCTCAGCCCTGCTGGCTCCAAACTGGCCAAGAGCGCGCTGGGTGTGGGCCAGGGCAAAGGCAAGGTCGTGCTGCAGACATTCGACAAAAACAGCCTGCAGATGCTGCACCAGGAAATGCCCCAGGTGCCGAAGATCCTGCTGCTGTGGGTCGCCGAGGGCAGCATCGAGCCCAAGTCCAAGGTCAAGTTCGCCGAGTCCGGGGACAAGGACAAGGCCACCTTCTATGCCAGGCAGCAACCCAAGGACCACGCCGCCTTCGAGCAATGGGTCGACTACGCCAAGGCCCAGGGCGCAATCGGCACGGGCCCGTCCGCGACCCTGACGCACCTCGGTGACCAGAGTTATGCCAACCTCGTACAGCCCTGGATGAACCAGTACACCCACGACCAGGGCCTGCTGGTGCACGTCTACACCATCGACGAAGACGTCGACTTCCAGAAAGTGATGGACGCCGGAGTCGACGGCATCTTCACCAACCGCGCCAGCGAACTGCTCAAGTACTACCAGCGCCCGGCAACCGGCAGCGTGGCCCAGTTGCTTGAACGCAACGGCTACTGAGTGAGCAACGAGCACGAGTGGAAAGGCCAACTGTGGCTGGGCCGCGACTATGGCCTGGTCCACGGCAGATTGGGGCGCACCGCGCCCCATGCGCACTACGCCCATCAGTTGATCATCGCTGGCGGCCAACCGCTGCAGGTCAGCCTGGAGGGTACCCCCCAGGTCACCGGCCGGCTGTTTATCGAATCGCTGCGCACGCACGCCATCATGCACGGCTCGGACAACGTCCTGTGTATCTACGCCGAGCCCTTGATGTTCGAGGCCCAGGCCCTGCAGGACTGCCTGGCCGACGTCGAGCCGTCCTTGCCGGCCATTGCCCAGGCTGTGCTGCAGTGCCCACGGCGCCCTTTCAACGACCCACGCATCGGCCGTGCCCTGCAGGCCCTGGATGGCTTGCTGGCAGGCAAGGTCTCGGCGGCGTCCCTGGCCGCGCAGGCCCATGTTTCCCTGAGCCAACTGGAGCGGCTGTTCGCCCGCCAGGTTGGTCTACCCGTTCGGCGCCTGGTGCTCTGGCGCCGTCTGCGCCTGGCCATGGCGCTGATGCTGTCTGGCAGCAATCTCACAGTGGCCGCCCACGATGCGGGGTTCGCCGACGCCGCGCACCTGTCGCGCAGCCTGAAGAAAATCTTCGGGGTGACCGCCAGCCAGGGCTTGAACGGCTTGGATATCCGCCTGCTCGACTGAGCCGTTAGCGACGCAACGCCTCTGGCACCTGCGGCTCGTCACTGAATTGCTCGGGCTTGAACGGCTCCAGCAGTTGCTCGACATACCCCTGGGGATAATCCGCGCGATTGCCAATCCCCAATTCACCCTGCCTGATCGAATACGCGCCGGCGTGCAGGGCGGTGCCGAGCAAACGGTCCCACAGATTGAAAAACAGACCGAAATTCACATTGCCCGCTGCACCGTACTTCATGTGGTGCAGGCGGTGGACCGGCGCCCAGGCGAACACCTGGGACAACACTCCCGGGGTCATGTCGACGTTGGAGTGCTGCAACAGCAACTGCAGACTGATGGCGAACGCCAGCAGCAAGGCCACGTCCAGCGGAATACCCAACACGATCAAGGGCAAAAACCCCACCGCCGCCTCGAGCATCTGGTGCAGCGGATGTTTCATCAAGCCGTTGAAGCCATAGAGCCGCTGGACACTGTGATGCACCGCATGCAACCGCCACATCCAGGGCACGTGGTGACTGACGTAGTGGGTCAGGCTGACGCCCGCATCGGCAATCCCGATCGCCAGCAGCAACTGCCCCCACAGCGGCCAACTGCCGGGCCACAGGCCCTCGAACGACAACAGCGCCACCAGCCCCGGCAAGATCAGCAACGCCAGCCCATTGCAGGCTTCGTTGACCAGTGCATGGGCCACATCGCGCCAGCCATCACCCTGGTTGCGGTTCCACTGCGGTTCATACGGCAGCGCCCGTTCGGCCAGGAACGACACCAGCAGGGCACAGAGAAAAATCACCAGCAGCCACCCGGGCGAACGGCCTGCGACACCGACTACAGCGATACCGAGAGCGAGGAATCCACCCAGGAAAACCGGGGCATACAGCGTTGTTAACCAGCGTTTCATATGAACCTCCCTTGACGTGGGTCCAGCATGAAACGCTTTGATATGCGAGGATTGAACAAATGGCGCAAAGCGCGGCCGGCGTGGATTAAGGATCAATTAAGTTGCGCCGGTTAACCTGATCCCACTTAAACAGCTCAACCAAGGAATGACCCCATGAAAAAGTTGACCACCCTGTTCACCGCCGCTGCCCTGACCCTGACCGCCGGTTTCGCCATGGCTGACGTGCGCCCGGACCAGATCCCGGGGCTGCTCAAGGCCGGCACCGTCATGGACTTTGAAAAGCTCAACCAGGCGGCCCTCGCCCAACACCCAGGCACCACCGCGGCCAACATCACCGACACCGAACTGGACCATAACGCCACCACCGGCGCCTATGTCTACGAAGTGGAAATCCGTGATGCCAAGAATGTCGAGTGGGACGTCAAGCTCGACGCCAAGACCGGCGCAGTCCTGAGCAACGTGCAAGACAAGTAAAAACACGCTGCAAAAAAGCCGCACAACCTTTGGGATGTGCGGCTTTTTTACGTGGACGAAATAGCCACACCTCAAAACTGCACAAGGCGTACGCTGGTTGGCTAGACTCCGACCAGCCCCCCTTTGCAGAGACCCTTGGCCCATGAGCCCAACAGTGGCAGCCGATATCGCGACCATCGGTCGCATCAGTGCAGTGCCCGCCATGCTCCAGGTCATTCGAGACATGACGGGCCTGCGTTTCGCGGCGGTGGCGCGGGTCACCGGAACCTCCTGGACCGCCTGTGCGGTGCTCGACCAGCTGGATTTCGGCCTGTTGGTGGGCGGCGAACTGGACATTGCCAGCACCCTCTGCCACCAGGTTCGCGCCAGCCATCTGCCGGTGGTGATCGACAAGGCCAGTGACGATCCCCTGTATTGCCAGCACCACACCCCCAGGCTGTACCAGTTCGAAAGTTACATCTCGGTGCCGGTGTTCCGCACCGATGGACGTTTCTTCGGCACCATTTGCGCACTCGACCCCAATCCCGCCGAGCTCAGGTCCAGCACCATCCAGAGCACCGTGGAATCTTTTGCGCGCCTGCTGTCGTTGCAGATCGAGGCCGAAGAGAACCTGCAGCAAACCGAGGCCCAGCTACGCGAGGAACGCCACTCGGCCGAGTTGCGTGAACAGTTCATCGCCGTGCTCGGCCATGACCTGCGCAACCCGCTGTTTGCCATCACCATGGCTGCCGAGCGCGCGTTGCACAAACATCCCAACCCGACCACCGACACCCTGCTCCAGCACATACTCGACAGCGGACGCCGGGCCTCGCAACTGGTCGAGGACATCCTCGACTTTGCCCGTGGGCGCATGGGTGGCGGAATTCCGGTGGTGATCGCCGCCTGCCCGGACCTCGAACAAACCCTGCAGCAGGTGATCAGCGAAGTGCGTTGTGTCCATCCACGGCGCCAGATCATCGCCCGTTTTGGCGAGCTGACGGCCATTCACTGTGACCGCGAAAGAGTCGCACAACTGCTCTCCAACCTGGTCGCCAACGCGGTCGTCCATGGCGCCGCCGATGGCACCATTGAAGTCAGCGCACAGATCGAACAGGGGCGTTTTGTGCTCCGGGTAAAAAACCAGGGCCAGATTGCCGAATCAGTCCTGCCCCAGTTGTTCCAGCCCTACTCCAGACCGGCCAGCGGAGCGCCCCAGGCCGGCCTCGGCCTGGGCTTGTACATTGCCAGCCAGATCGCCCGCTCCCATGCCGGTGACCTCGAGGTGACCTCCTCTGAACAGGACGGCACCCTGTTCACCTTCAGCCTGCCGCTCACTGCCCAGCACTGAGCAGCCAACGCCTCAGGCACTCAGGCGCGCCGTCACTGCATTGAGTTGGCCAGACAGGCCGTGCAGGTTATTGCTCGCCGCTTCAGTGCGCTGCACGTTGTCCAGGTTGGTGCTGGCGATGCTGGTGATCTCGGTCAGGTTGCGTGAAATATCCTCGGCCACCGAGGTCTGCTCCTCGGCTGCGGTGGCGATCTGGCGGTTCATGTCGCGAATCGCTTCCACCGACTCGGTGATGCGCTCCAGCATCAGCCCGGCCTGGGTCACCTGCTCGACACTCTCGTTGCTGCGCGACTGACCGCTTTCAATCGCCAGTGCCGCGTCCACGGCACCGGTCTGCACGCTCTGGATGATCTGGTTGATCTCGATGATCGAGGCCGCCGTGCGTTGGGCCAGGCTGCGTACTTCATCGGCGACCACGGCAAAACCGCGCCCGGCTTCACCGGCGCGCGCCGCTTCGATGGCCGCGTTGAGCGCCAGCAGATTGGTCTGTTCGGCAATCCCGCGGATCACTTCCAGGACCTTGCCGATACGCCCGCTGTCGGTTTCCAGGCGGCGGATCACGGTGGCGGTGTTGGCAATTTCCCCGCGCATCTGGGTGATCGAATCAATGGTGCTCTGCATCACCAGTTCCCCCTGCTGGGCCGACTGGTCCGCATCATCCGCCGCGCGCGCGGCAGCGGCGGCATGGCGCGCAACCTCCTGGGCGGTGGCGGACATTTCGTTCATCGCGGTCGCCACCTGATCGGTGCGGCTGAACTGCTCGTTGGTGCCCTGGGACATCAGCCCGGCGATGGAATTGAGTTCGCCGCTGGCGCTGTCCAGGTCCGTGGCACTGCGCTGCAGGCGGGCAAAGGTTTCAGCGAGAAAGTCGCGCAGGGTGTTGGCGGCGACCGCCAGGCGACCCAGCTCATCCTGCCGATCACTGGCGACCCGGGCGCTGAATCGGCCCTGGCTCAACTGGGCAACATAGTCGATCAATTGGCGGATCGGCTCCACCAGATGACGATTGACCAGCCACAGGCTGAACAGCCCGATCAGCAGCGCCGAGACCAGCATCACCACCATCCCCAGCAGCACAGTGCGCTCGGCACTGGCGCTGATCTGCAGTGATTGCTGGTTGCCGCGCTGGCGCAACTCACTGACCAACTCGCTCATCTGCTCGCTGGTGGCACGGTCCACCCCCTTGACCGCATTGTCGCCGGCGGCTGGATCGGCACCCGCCGCCAGATACGCCGCGCGACCTTGCTGGTAGGCGCCACCCAGGACTCGATGGGCCTCGCGCAGACTATCGATGCGCGCCTTCAGTGCGGGCTCGAGCCCGGGTTGGCGCACCAGTTCGCCAAGGATGTTCTGCACGTCGCCCTGGCGCGCCTGGAACTGCGCCCAGTACTTGTCCCCTTCAGCCGGTTGCTTGCCGCGCAACAGTACGTTTTTCCACTCCTGGACCTGCACCTTGAATTGCAGGTTGGCCTCGTCGATCAACTGCGAGGTATGCAGGGGACCTTCGATCAGGTTGCGGTAACTCTGCACCCCGGCGGAGAGGAAGTGAAAGCTGGCCAGGGCGATCAACAACATCGCCAACAGGCTACCGCTCAGCAACGCGAGGATTTTGGCTCTCAGGGATTTTTGCAAAAACATCGAGTGATATCTCATGACAGGAATAAGGCGGACACCGAAGTGCGCAGACCAGCCTAGCCGTCATCGGCCCTGACGAGGATTTCTTGAGTCGCGCTGACCAGCGGTTTAGAGCCTCGGCCGCCGTTCGTCAAAGCGTCACGAAACGGTCAGATTGGCTTGCCATGATGCCGCTCAAGCGCCGCTGTGAATTGCATGGCGGCCGGAGACGCCATGAACCACAGCATCGACCAACGCCACCGCGACGCCGATCTTTTTGGCCTGCTCTACGGGTTCAGCTTTCGCCCCGGCGAACCCGCTCGGGAAATCACCTCGGCCCAGGCCCTGCAGCGCCTGCAACAGCCCGACAGTGCCGATGAGTTTCTCTGGCTGCACCTGAACCTGGCCCACGCGGCCTGCGAGCGCTGGATGAAAGCGCACCTGGCGTTACCCGAAGAATTCTTCGAAGCCCTGCATGAGGGCTCGCGCTCGACCCGCATCGAGCACGTCGACTCGGCCTTGCTGGCGGTGGTCAACGATGTAGTGTTCAACCTCAGCAACCTGGTGTCATCGGATGTCTCGACTCTGTGGGTCTGCGCCCGCAGTCGGCTGATCATCAGCGCACGCCTGCAACCGCTGCACTCGGTGGACAAACTGCGCTCCTCGGTCAAGGCCGGTGAGCGCTTTCGCTCACCCCTGGAGTTGCTGGTGCATCTGCTGCGCGACCAGGGCGAGGTGCTGACCCAGATCGTGCGCAAGACCAGCCTCAGCGTGGATCAGGTCGAGGACCAGTTGCTGTCCTCGCGACTGTCCACCAACCGTGCCGAACTCGGTGCCAACCGTCGCGTGCTGGTGCGCCTGCAACGCCTGCTGGCGCTGGAACCCGGTTCCCTGCTGCGCCTGCTCAACCGTCCGCCGCAGTGGTTGCAGAAGGACGACGTCAAGGAGTTGCGCAAATCCACCGAAGAATTTGCGCTGATCATCAACGACCTCACGGCCCTGGGCGAGCGGATCAAGCTGCTGCAGGAGGAAATCGCCGCCAACCTCAACGAACAGAGCAACCGCACCCTGTTCACCCTGACCGTGGTCACCGTACTGGCCCTGCCGATCAACATCATTGCCGGCTTCTTCGGCATGAACGTCGGCGGCGTACCGCTGTCTGGCGACCCGCACGGATTCTGGGTGTTGGTGGCGCTGGTCGCCAGCTTTACCGTGATTGCCGGACGCTGGGCGTTTCGCAAGCGTGGGGATTGCTGACGCCGTCTGTGCACTGCGGCCGTTAACGCAGCCTCGCGGGCTCGACAGCTACAAGGTTGGGGTCACCACGGTTGTCGCCTGCCTGCGCGAGAGTGCGAACTGCAACCCGAACGCCAGCACCCCGGTCAACGGCGCGGAGAAGCTGCTCAGCCCCGGACCGGCAAACATCAGCATCAGCCCCAGCGCCGTGCCGCCAAACCACGCCACCAAACCTGCCGGGTTGTAGGCCGAGACACGCGCAAGCGACGCCACATCACTGCGCCCATAGAGGATCTGCGCCAGCGCCACGCCGACCCAGGCCACCACAAAAATCCCTTGATAGGCCAGCGCCTTCAGCAGGTAGGCAAACACATCGGCCAGCATCAGGGCGTAGACGATCACCCCCACCGCCAGCGCCCACACCAGGTACGAACCCCGTACACCGAACCGGCCGAAAAACGCCTGCATGTTCAGCGTCGCCAGGTAGTAGTTGGCGGTGTTGATCCGGGTCTGCGTGGCCCAGACAAACAACAAGCCCCACAGCCCCATCAGTTGCAGGATTGCCATTACCACCGAGACTTCGTTCAACGCGCCCTCATGGGGAATGCTGCTGACCAGGTAAATCCCCGCCGCGCCATTGAGCAAAAAAGTCACCGCGTAGAACGGCATGCCGAAGTTCCAACGGCCGTGGTACGTCTGATCCTCGGGCTTGCCGAAGCGGGCATAGTCGAAGGTGAACAGCATCAACACCCAGACGCCCATGTACGCGACGAAGCAATCCCACCAGCCAAATGCACTGGGATTGGCCGGCCCGAAATCCAGCCACTGCGGCTGGTAACCGTAGCGACTGATGGACAAACCCACCGCCACCAGCAGACCGCCGAGATAGATCGGCAATAACACGCCATTGAGCTTGTCCAGCCAGTGCTGCACGCTCCCCAGGATCATCGGCACGCTGTACAGCACCACCAGCAAGGCGGCCAGCGGGTAGACCAGTTCCGGGTACAAGTGGTTGAGCGCCACGGCGATCACCGAACCCTCGAACACCGCGTAGTAGATCGCCGTAGAAAAGAAGATCAGCGTCGCCAGGCAGGCACCGGTGCTGCCAAACAACAACCGCGAAAACAGCGCCACGGACAGGCCGCTGCGAATCGCAAACCGACTGAGCACACTGTTGATCAGCCCGTAGCTGAGCACCGACAGGAGCATGCCGATCAGCGCATTGCGGGTGCCATAGGATAAAGCCAGCGACGCGCCGACCACGATGTAGAACATGGCGCTGCACACGGCCCACCAGGCCATGGTCAGGGACAGTCGGCCCATGCGTGCTCCAGCAGGGACCGGGTGGTTGGCCGGGTCCTGCCCGGTTTGACTCGATTGCGATAAAGCAGCCATATGCGTGAACTCCAGAACCAGTCAAAGGTTGAAGCGCGGGCAGCCGTCACCGCACCGAAGTGCGGCGTTGGCGTACCGTTTGGCATGGCCCGCGCGATGCGGCGGGCAGAATCAGGAAGGGAACAGCTTGCTCAGGCAGCTGAGTTTTTTCTTGTAGGATCGTCGTGCTTCCAGCGCCTGCTCCAGGGTCACCGCGACAAACCGCGCCTTCTGGTTGGGCTGCATCTGGCCGATCAGGTCGAGGTCAGCGCTGATCACCGTACCAATCATCGCGTAGCCACCACCGGACACCGCATCGCGGTGCAGCACGATCGGTTCGAGCCCGGCCGGAACCTGGATCGAGCCGATCGGGTAACAACTGTCGACGATGTTCGACGGATCGGAGCCGGCCCCGAACGGCTGCTCTCGGGGTTGGAAACTCAAGGCGCTGCCACCCTTGAAGCGATAGCCGATGCGGTCCGCCTCCGAGCCGACCGTCCAGGGCTCAGCGAAAAAGCTGCTGGCCGCCGCTTCGCTCAGGCGCTCGTAGTACAGGCCCGGCACCACCCGCAAGCTGATTTCGCCCCCCAGCGACTGCCGCAAGGCCATGGGCAGACTGGCCCCCGCACGGCTCTTGCCACTGGCAACACCCACCGGCAACTCGTCACCGGCCACCAAGCGGCGACCCTGGAACCCGCCCAGCGCTCCCAACGCATAGGTTGAGCGACTGCCCAACACCAGCGGCACATCAATGCCACCGGCCACCGCCAAGTACGCGCGGGCACCGGCCTTGGGGAAATCAAAACGCAGCACTTGGCCGGCCTTGACCGTGAACGCGGTGTCGGCATGCATTTCCACGCCATCGACCCGTGGTGTCATGTGCGCACCGCACACCGCCACCAACGCATCTTCGGCAAACTCCAGCTCCGGCCCCAGCAGCGTGCACTCCAGCGCCGCTGCCCCGGCCGGGTTGCCCACCAGTTGGTTGGCGGCGCTCAAGGCGTATTGGTCGAGCGCACCGGAGGGCGGAATCCCCAGGTGGTAGTAACCTTCGCGGCCCAGGTCCTGTACCGAGGTGGCAAGACCGGGTTTGAGTACCTTGATCATGCCAGCACCTCCTGCAACGACTTGGGATAACCAACGGGGTCGGCGAGGAACGCGTCCAGGGAAAACTCCACCGGTCGAATCCGCAGGTCGAAGCGCCCCGCATCCACTTCGGCCACGGCCTGGTCATAGGCCGCGCGATCCATGGGCTTGAACTGCACGATGTCGCCGGGGCGGAAAAACACCATGTGCTCTTTCAGGTACGCCAGGTTCTGCTGCGGATCGTAGATCGGTGCCGGCGTCACGCCAAACATCTGATAACCACCGGCGCCACGCACCGAGTAGATACAGCCGAAGCAGCCGCCGTGGCCCAGGGTCAGCTTCGGCGTGTCGGTGCGCGGCCGCAGGTACTTGGGCACCTGCAACTGGCGCTCGCGCTCGACCATCTGGAACATGAACGGCAGGCCGGCGACAAAGCCGACCATCGAGACGAACCAGGGCGCACCACTGTGGGCGGCAATGAACGCATCGACGTCCGCCAGGCCATTGATTCGCGCCGCGTACTCCAGGTCCGTGGCACTCGGGTCCTGATGCCGGTCGCGAAAACGCATCAGGGTCTCGTGGGTCCAGGGGTCGTTGTAGAGCACCGGAATCTCGATGATCCGCGTGTGCAGGGTGCGTTCGGCAATCGCTTCGGCCTCTGCGCCCTTGACCGCTTCGAGCAGGTCATGGGGCGCGATGCGGTCCGGATCGAAGCGAATCTGGAACGAGGCGTTGGCCAGGCACACATCCAGCACGCCATCCAGGGCCAGGCGCTCGACCGCACGGGTCACGGCCATGCCCTTGAAGAATGCTTCCAGGGACATGCTGTCACTGACTTCGGCGAACAGATGTTCATCGGCGCCAAAGCTGTAGCGGATCGGCTTGTTCATGCTGCACCTCCACTACGGCGCGCGGCCAGCCAGGTTTCCAGGGTGCCGGTGTGGAAGTCGGCGTCCTGCAGCCAGGGTTGCTCCAGCAGCTCGGCATGCAACCCCAGGGTCGTCGCCATGCCGCTCAAGCGGGTCTGGGCCACGGCAACCCGCGCCCGGGCCAACGCTTGTGCACGGTCGCAACCGTGGACAATCAGCTTGGCCAGCAGCGAATCATAATACGGCGGCACCCGATAGCCTTGATACAGATGGCTGTCGACCCGCACGCCCGGACCTTGCGGCCACGACAACTCTTCGACCAGGCCTGGGCTGGGGAAGAAGTCCCGCGCCGGGTCTTCGGCATTCAGGCGCATTTGCAGGGCCGCGCCATTGAGTCGGATATCACTCTGGCGCAAGCCCAATGGCTCGCCGCCGGCGATTCGCAACATCGCCTGAACCAGGTCGATGCCGGTGATCAGCTCGCTGACCGGGTGCTCGACCTGAATCCGCGTGTTCATCTCGATGAAGAAAAACTCGCCGCTGGCGTCGTCATACAGGTACTCCAGGGTCCCGGCGCCTTGATAGCCGAGGGACTCGGTCAAGCGTACGGCGCTGGCACAGAGGGTTTCGCGCTGTTGCTGATCGAGGGCCGGCGACGGCGCTTCCTCGAAGATCTTCTGCCGCCGCCGTTGCAGCGAACACTCGCGCTCGAACAGGTGCACCGCGTGTTTACCGTCGCCCAGCACCTGCACTTCAATGTGCCGGGCACGGCTGATGAAACGCTCCAGGTACACCGCGCCATTGCCAAAGGCCGCCTGGGCTTCGCGCTGGGAACGGGGGAACTCTTCACGCAGTTGCGCGGGACTCTGCGCCAGGCGAATACCCCGTCCACCTCCACCGGCCGAGGCTTTGATCAGCAGGGGGAAACCCACCAGCTCGGCTGCCGCGAGTGCGGCCTCGACGTCGAACAACTCACCAGGCGAACCCGGTACCACCGGCACGCCGGCAGCTTGTGCGGTGCGACGCGCCTCGGCCTTGTCGCCCATGCGGCGGATCGTTTGTGGGCTGGGCCCGACAAAAATTGCCCCGGCGGCCTGGACCGCTTCGGCGAAGTCGGCGTTCTCCGAGAGAAACCCATAGCCTGGGTGCACCGCGTTGGCCCCAGTGGCCTTCAAGGCGCCCAGCAGGGCCTCGACATTCAGGTAGCTTTTGTCGGCACGGGCCGGGCCGAGCAGGTGCACTTCGTCGGCCAAACGCGCGGCCTGGGAATCGAGGTCTGCCTCACTGCACGCGGCAACGGTGGGAATTCCCAGTTCCTGGGCGGCGCGGATAATCCGCACGGCGATTTCGCCACGGTTGGCGACCAGCAGTTTCGTGATGCCTTGGGTCATGATCGTGCCCTCACTCGTCGTCGAGTGTTGCGACGACCTGACCCGGTTCCACCGGATCGCCGTCTTCTATCAGGAATGCACTCAGACGACCGGCCGTCCCGGCGGTCAGTTCGGAAAACTGCTTCATGACCTCGATCAGGCCAATCACCGTGTCGGCGCTGACCTGCGCACCGACCTCGACGAAGTTCGCCGACTCCGGCGTGGCTTTGCGATAGAAGGTCCCTGGGAGTGGGGTGATAACTGTGTGTTCGGCCATGTCTGTTCCTTTTGGAATAGTTGTAGAAAGGCAGGCAAAAAATTCATCGATGGGCAGCCCGGACGTCTGTAGCGCCCGGTACCAAACCCAGCTTCAGCGAGGGGCGCGCACCGTGATCCCGGCTGCGTCCAGCGCCTTGCGTGTCGCCTCGACCAACGCCAGGGCACCCGGCGTATCGCTGTGCAGACAAATTGAGTCGAAGTCGATCGCCAGGTCCTGGCCCTCGACCGTGCGCACCAGGCCTTCCTGGCAGGCACGCAGCACCCGCGCGGCGACCTGGTCCGGATCGTGGGCGCGCACATTGCGGGTAAAGACAATGGAGCCGCTGAGGTCGTACTCGCGGTCGGCGTAGAACTCGCGAATCACCGGCTGGCCGAGTTCTGTCGCGACGCGCCAGATGACTGAGCCGGGCATGCAATACAGCAGCAGGTCGGGCTCCAGGCGCTGCAGGTTTTCCACCAGCAACCGAGCCGCTTCCTCGTCCCGTGCCAGGTGCATGTACAACGCGCCGTGGGGCTTGATGTGTTGCAGGGCCACGCCCTGGACTCGCGCCAGTTCGCGCAGGGCGCCGAGTTGATAGAGCATGTCGTCGACCAGTTCCTGGGCCGGTGCATTGATGTGCCGGCGACCGAAACCTACCAGGTCGCGGAACCCCGGGTGTGCACCGATGGCCACGCCGAGGCGCTTGGCCTGTTCGACGGTGCGGCGCATGGTGCCGGGGTCGCCGGCATGGAAACCGGTGGCGATATTGGCCGAACTGATGAACCCCATCAGCTCAGTGTCGACACCATCGCCGATGGTCCATGGGCCGAAGCCTTCACCCATGTCCGAATTGAAATCTACTGCCTGCATGACACGTGCTCCTGACGCTTGTGACTTCATGCAGGCCACGTTAAATTCCGCTCAACCCCTTGGGAAGATCTATTAACAGATAGGGTATCTTCTGAAAAACAGATACCTGCTCAATCGGAGTCTCAATGTCACTGACCCTGCGCCAGGTCCGCTATTTCGTCGCCACCGCCGAGATCGGGCAGATTTCCCAAGCGGCGATTCACTTGAATATCTCGCAGTCAGCGGTGACCACCGCGATCAAGGAACTGGAGGGCATGCTCGGCACCCTGCTGTTCCAGCGCTCGGCCCAGGGCATGAGCCTGACCGATGCCGGCCGGCATTTTCTCAACCGCGCCTACGTGATTCTGCGCAGCGTCGATGATGCCCTCAACAGCCCGCTGCCGGATGTGCGTGCCAGCGGCCGGCTGCGCCTGGCAGCCAGCTACACGGTCATCGGCTACTTCCTGCCCCACCATCTGCAACGCCTGGAACACTGGCACCCGGATGTCGCCATCGAAGTCCACGAACAGGAGCGCCAGGCCATCGAACAAGGCTTGCTGGAGGGACGTTTCGACATGGCGGTGGTGCTGACCGCGAACCTCACGCACCCCGATATCGTCTCGGAAATCCTGTTCAACTCCGAGCGACGCCTGTGGCTGCCCAGCCATCACCCGCTGTGCGAGCGCTCGGCTGTCAGCCTGGCTGATGTGGCCCAGGAGCCCTACATCCTGCTGACCGTCGACGAGGCCGAGCAGGCGGCAATGCGCTACTGGGAACACGCCCACCAGCAACCGAAAGTGCGGGTGCGCACCAGCTCCGTGGAAGCGGTGCGCAGCATGGTCGCCAATGGCAGCGGCGTGGCGATCCTTTCGGACCTGGTGCACCGCCCCTGGTCACTGGAGGGCAAGCGCATCGAGACCCTCACCATCACCGATCCAGTGACCCCCATGAGTGTGGGCCTGGCCTGGCACCGCGAGCGGGAATTTACCCCGGCGATGCAGGCGTTCCGGGATTACTTCCACGATGCGTTCCTGGCCCCGCAACAACTGTCGAGCAGACGCTGAGTTGGGACGCACTTGCAAGATCAGGTCAATCACGACACTGCCCGTGCCAGCAACATCCGCTCCCGCAGCACGTCATAAACCCAGTGGTAGACATAGGTGTACGGCAGGAAAAACAGCAGCACCCCGATGTCGAGAATCAGCGCCTGCAGCAGGCTGACGTTCAGCCACCAGGCAATCAGCGGCACACTGATTGCCACCAGGCCGCCCTCGAACAGTAAGGCATGCAACACCCGGGTCGCGGCACTGGGCACCAGCGCCAGACGCTTGAGCAAGCGGTCGAACAGTCCGTTGAACAATACGTTCCAGGCCAGGGCAATCAGGCCGATGGCAATGGTCGCGACACCCATGTCGACCAGCGGCTTGTCCATCAGCCACGCCAGCAAAGGCGTACACAGCATGACCGCCAACAGTTCAAAACCGATGGCTTGCAACACACGTTCAGTGAGGGATTTATGAGGACTCATGAGCCGGCTCCGGTGGGTGAATGTGTTGCCATCATCCGGCACAGCACCGATACTTCATAACCATTAACCATCGATCAAGGCGATAGTTCATGGCCTCACATGAAGTCCTGCTGGCATTCGTCCAGGCAGCCACCCAAGGCTCGTTTTCCGCGGCGGCGCGCAAGCTGGGCAAGAGCCAGTCGACCATCAGCGCGGCGGTGGCCAGCCTGGAAATCGACCTCGACCTGACACTGTTCGACCGCAGCAGCCGCAAGCCCGCCCTGACCTTGGCCGGGCATGTGTTGTTGCAACGCGCCGAGGACATCCTCGCCGCCACCAGCCGCCTGGAAATGAGCGCCGCGCAATTGTCCCTGGGGGTTGAACCGAAGCTCACCGTCGCGCTTTCCGACACCTACCAATCGGATCGCTTCGAAGCCGCCTTGCAGGCTTTCGAACAGCGTTATCCGGACCTCGAACTGGAATGCCTGATCGCCGAATGCGACGACTTGGTTGCCCTGGTGCAACGCGGGCGCGCGCACTTGGCCTTCGCCGAAATGCAGGAGCGCTACCCGCCGGACCTGGACAGCGCCACCGTCGATGAGCACACCGAGATCGCCCTGTTCGTCGCGCCCACACACCCGTTGGCGAGCCTGCAGAAAATCGATCGGCAAACCCTGCAACAACACCGCGAATTGCGCCTGGCGACCATCATCAATCCGTATGAGGTCCGGGCCCAGGGGCGGGTCTGGTCGGCCCCCAGTTACCTGATGCTACTGGAAATGGCCCAGGGTGGGTTCGGTTGGGCACCCCTGCCGCGTTGGCTGGTCGAGCGTTTTGGCGCCGGCACTTTGCAGGAGCTCAAGGTTCGCGGCTGGCCCCGACCGGTCTCGGTGGATGCGCTCTGGTCACGCTTGCACCCGCCGGGTCCGGCAGGCCGCTGGTTGCTGGACAGGATGCTCGAGTGACGCCCGCCTCAGGTGCGCGCCAACTCGACCAGGCGCCGCTCGATGAAACGGCGCTCCGGCACTTGCTGGGTCAGTTCCAGCGCACGCTGATAGGCCGCCCTCGCCTCCGCAACGCGACCCAATTGCCGACAGAACTCGGCACGCGCCGAATGCGCCAGGTGGTAATCGAGCAACTCGCCACGCTGCAAAATCCCATCGACCAGGGTCAACCCCGCCAAGGGCCCGTCACGCCGGGATAGCGCGGCGGCCCGATTGAGTTCAATCACCGGCGAAGGCAGCGCCTGCAGCAAGACGTCGTACAAACCGACGATCTGCGCCCAATCCGTGTCCCCGGCGGTGGGTGCCTCGGCATGCACCGCCGAGATCGCCGCCTGCAGGCAATACGGGCCGATTTCCCCCCGGCCCAGCGCATGCTCGATCAAGGCACAGCCCTCGGCGATCATCTGCGCGTCCCACAGCGAACGGTCCTGTTCATCGAGCACGATCAACTCTCCGCTGGCCGAAGTGCGCGCCGGGCGCCGCGACTCGTTGAGTAGCATCAGGGCCAGCAACCCCATCACCTCCGGCTCCGGCAGCAACTCCAGGAGCAGGCGCCCCAGGCGAATCGCCTCGCGGGTCAGGTCTTCGCGGGTCAGTTCACTGCCCACCGAGGCCGAGTAACCTTCGTTGAACACCAGGTAAATCACCCGCAGAACGCTGTCCAGGCGCTCGGGCAACTCAGCCAGGGACGGCACTTGATAGGGGATCCTGGCGTCGCGAATCTTCGCCTTGGCCCGCACGATTCGCTGGGCAATGGTGGCCGGCGCGGCAAGAAAGGCGCGGGCAATTTCTTCGGTGGTCAGGTCGCAGACTTCACGCAGCGTCAGCGGCACTTGCGCATCGGCGGCCAGTGCCGGGTGACAACAGGTGAAGATCAAGCGCAAGCGATCGTCTTGCACGTCCTCGACACTCCATTGCGCCTCCTCGAGCTCTTCGAGTTGCGCCACCAATTGTGCTTGGGACGCGGCAAACCGGGCCCGTCGACGCAGGCCATCGATGGCCTTGAAGCGCCCGGTGGACACCAGCCAGGCCCGCGGATTGTCCGGCACCCCGTCCCGCTGCCAGCGTTCGACCGCGACGAAGAAGGCTTCCTGCAGGGCCTCTTCGGCCAGGTCGAAATCCCCCAGCAAACGAATCAGGGTGGCGAGGATACGCCGCGAGTCGTTGCGGTAGACCGTCTCGACCAGCGCCTTGACCGCCTCGTCCGGCATCAGTCCGGCATGCCGCTGGTCACCAGGGTCTCCAGCCGGTCGAGGCTCTGGCCCCAACCGTCATGAAAACCCATGCCCTCGTGGGCCTGCCGATCGGCCTCGCTCCAGTGCATGGCGCGTGCGGTGTAGAGGGTCTTGCCGTCGACGTCGTCAAAGGTCACTTCAGCGGTCATGAACGGTTTGCCCGAAGGAATCCAGCCAGGTGCATAGGCATCGGTGAACACCAGCCGCTGCGGCGCATGAATCTCCAGGAACACCCCGCTGGTGGGGTACTCGCTGCCATCGGGTGCGCGCATCAGGGTGCGAAACCGGCCGCCGACCCACAGGTCCATTTCGCACTCCGGCGTGGTCATGCCGTGCGGCCCCCACCATTGGGCGAGCCACTGCGGCTCCGTCCAGGCACGGAACACCTTGCTGCGCGGCGCATCGATCAGGCGGCTGATGGACAACTCGAAGGCTGCTGGCTGGGCGCCAGCGTGAGGGATGCTCATACATAGACTCCTGCTTGATTGTTGTTCTTAGGGTGCTGATCAGGGATTCAGCTGGCGTACCGGACGAACTTCCACGCTGCCGACCCGGGCCGCCGGAATCTTCCCGGCCACCTGGATCGCCTCATTGAGGTCCTTGGCCTCGATCAGGTAGAAACCGGCCAATTGCTCCTTGGTTTCGGCGAACGGACCGTCGGTGATCGACAGCTTGCCGCCCCGCAGGCGCACCGTGGTGGCGCTTTGCACTGGCTGCAAGGCCTCGGCGGCGAGCATCCGCCCACTGCCCTGGACCGACTCGGCATACGCCATACACTCAGCGTCTTCGGGGCTGTCAGGTGAACTGTGCAGCACACGCTCGTCGCTGTAGACCAGGCATAGATATTTCATCAGGCTCTCCCACATCAGGCTGATCAACTATGGCTGCAGATTGCAGGTTGGGTAAAAAACCCGACGATCAGGGCTGCAGTTCGAACAACGCCGCGCCACTGGCCATGTCGAAGGGCGCCGACCAATGCTCGTGGACGATTCGCCATTGCCCGCCGATCCGCTGATAGCCGGCGGTGGCACGCATCCAACTGCCCTTGACCTGACCCTGCTCATCCGCCCCGCCGCAGTGCACCAGCCAGTGGGCGAAAGCCAGGTCCTGGCCTTGCACCACCTGCAGTTGTGCGAACTCGAACAGGTGCGGTCCCGGGCAATAGTTCAGGCACTCCTCCCAGTGTGCGCGGTAAGCCGCCTTGCCCTTGAATTGCAGGGCCTTGACCGCATCGAACGAGACGATGTCGTCGGCATAAAAGCCCATCAGCGCCTCAAGGTCCTTGGCGACTATCGCTTGTCGGTAGCGTTCGATCAGGGTCTGGATCTCAGTGTTTTCGGTTAACGCATTCATGACGCAACTCCGAGTGTTTACTGTGAAGACACTCTTAGTCGACTGGTGCAAAGGCAAATCGACAGGCCAAAAAAAATAATTGCGAGTGCGCCAAACTGGCTAAAATCCGAGCCTCAGTTTTTCGCCGCAGGGATCCCGCCAATGGCCACGCACCTCGTGCCCTACCAACAGCTTTCGGCGCTGCAACGCCAACAGG
Organism: Pseudomonas sp. IT-P176; assembly: GCF_949767245.1. NCBI lineage: Bacteria > Pseudomonadati > Pseudomonadota > Gammaproteobacteria > Pseudomonadales > Pseudomonadaceae > Pseudomonas > Pseudomonas sp. IT-P176. The sequence continues at coordinate 59,628 of NZ_CATKPN010000031.1, read as the reverse complement.
TGGAGTGCATCGAGATCGATCCGTTGCAGAAGTCATTCGCCGGCGATATCCATGGCGCGCTGCACTCGCTGAGCGCAGCCGCAGGCGATGCCATCCGCGGTTTTGCGCTGGTCGCCGACGACATCCCCGTGGCCTTCCTGCTGCTCAAGCGCCCGCCCTTCCTGCCGGCCTGGGCCAGCCAGGACACCGCCACCCTGCATGCCTTGCAGGTCGACCGTCGCTGCCAGGGCCAGGGCTATGGCAAGGCCTGCCTGCAAGCCCTGCCCGAGGTTGCGCGGCAGGCCTGGCCCGAGATCAATGGCCTGGAGTTGTCCGTGGATACCCACAATGAGGCGGCGCTGGGGCTTTATCTCAAGCAGGGCTGGATCGACAGCGGGGACGCCTACAAAGGCCGGATCGGCTATGAGCGGCGCATGGCCCTGGCCTTCTGAATCAACCACACGTGCTGTGCATCACTGATGCGGACGCCAGTCCCTACAGGTCCAGCGCCATCTCGTGCCAGGCCAACCCGCCATGCTCCGAGGCGGAATCCTTGAGGTAGGCAAAACCGAACCCGGCATACAGGCCAACGTGCTGCTCGCGGCACATCAGGTTGATGCGGATCTTGCCCAACTCGCGCATGTGCGCGATAAACGCGCTCATCAACTGCTTGGCCAGGCCCAGCCCCTGGAAGTCCGGGTGCACCACCACCGACATGATCACCACCTGTGGACCGTCGGGGTCATGGCCGATCATTTCCTTGAAGGCTTCGTCGGCCATTTCCACCTGGTAGGCGGCGCCGGAATTGATGAAGCCTGCGACGACACCCTCGACCTCGGCCACGATAAAACCCTGTGGCCAGGTCTCGACGCGGGTGGCGATTTTCTCCCGGGTGGCCGCTTCATCGCCCTCGTAGGCCTCGGTTTCGATGGCGAAACAGCGGTCCAGATCAGCCGGCGTGACCTGGCGAATGACAGTCGTGGGAGCGTTCATGGCGGGGGTCCAGTCAGCGAAAAAAGGGGGCGCAAGCATAATTCAATCCGCCGCGCATATCGATCCTGCGCCCCGTTCTCGCGTGGCTCAAGCGGCTTTGAGGGGTACCCAGATCTCCAGCACGCCCTGCCCGGTTTGCGGGTCGAAGTCGGCGCTGTAGCGCTCGAACTCGGGTGCATCCGCGGCCTCGCGGCCTGAGGCCGGCAGCCAGTTTTTCCAAATGTACTCAAAGGTTTGCGCCAGACTGTCGAGGCCACCTTGATGGGTGAACACTGCATACTGCTGGGGCTGGATTTCCACCCAGCGATAGGTCTCGGGCAGGTCGTCAAGCTTGCTGATTTCGACCCCGGCGACGTACTCGAAGCCACCCTTGCCATCCGGGTTGCAACACACGCCGTAGGTCAAGTCGCCCGTTTGCCCCGGCACCTTGCCGATGTGCGGAATAAAACGCTCCCAGAGCTTGGGAATGCCCTCGGTGGCGTCCACGGCAAATCGTCCGCCCAGTCCGGCGATCAGCATAAAATGCCCCGTTTCGAAGCGCGGCTGCGCCGCTACCTGCTGTTTTGGCTGATCCACGAATCACCTCCTGCCACTGAAAATTGGGTTCGGCTGGGAGTATAGAAGCGAAACCGAATTCCCCCAGTCAAAGCCCAGGAAGTTCTGCCACGCCAGCCGCACCGATAAACTCCTGGTAACCCGATAGGATCACGTAGACCGCGAAATAGCAGAAGATCGCTGCAGATGCCAGGTAGCTATAGCACAGTAGTTTATCGCCCAGCAACTTGCCGCCCTGGGTCGCAGCCAGGCATAAGGCCAGGCACCAGAGAATTCCGGCGCAAAAGAACCCGGCCAGGAACAACCCGGCACTGGCCAGGCTGCTGCCGCCTGCGCGGGCAATCAGGGTCCCGCCCACCGCGGCGAACCAGAGAATGGCGCTGGGTGAGGACATCGCCAGGAAAATCCCGCGAAAGAACTCCCGACGATGGGAGCCGCCACTGACCTCTTCCGTCTGCGCCAGGCCGGCGCTGTGGTGGATCGCCGAGTAGATCATCTTCGCCGCGAAGTACAGCAACAGCACCGAACCGCCGACCCACAGCACCCAGCGCACCGCCGAGTACTGCAGCAGAACGGTCATGCCGGCCAGCGCCAGCACCGCGTAGACCAGGTCGCCGACACAGGTGCCCAGGCCCAGGGCAAACCCTTGGAAATAGCCACGCTGCATGGCCAGGGTGATCATTGCAATGTTGGCCACGCCGATATCCAGGCACAGCGAAAGGCTCAGTAAAAAGCCGCTGGAAAACTCCATTTTTTTATCCTGTTGCTGTCAGTGCCGGGGAAAAAAGTTGCTGGATGCCTCTGGACAAGCGGCCATCGGCGCCCTTATCGTGCGCCCAGACCACCGCAGTGGTCGGCGTCGCTCGGACGGTTCCGGGCGCTCACGTTATCAGAGGCAACAATGGCAGACCAAGGTTCGCCGCGCCGCTTTGCGCGCATAGATCGACTCCCCCCTTACGTATTCAATATCACTGCCGAGCTGAAGATGGCCGCCCGTCGTCGTGGCGAAGACATCATCGACTTGAGCATGGGCAACCCCGACGGCCCGACCCCGCCCCACATCGTCGACAAACTGGTTACCGTCGCCCAGCGCGAAGACACCCACGGCTACTCCACGTCCAAAGGCATTCCCCGCCTGCGCCGGGCTATTTCCCGCTGGTACAAGGATCGCTACGAGGTCGACATCGACCCGGAAAACGAAGCCATCGTCACCATCGGTTCCAAGGAAGGCCTGGCGCACCTGATGCTCGCCACCCTCGACCAGGGCGACACGGTACTGGTGCCCAACCCGAGCTACCCGATCCACATCTACGGTGCCGTGATTGCCGGTGCCCAGGTGCGTTCGGTGCCGCTGATTCCGGGCGTGGACTTCTTCGCAGAGCTGGAGCGGGCCATTCGTGGTTCGATCCCGAAACCGAAGATGATGATCCTCGGGTTCCCGTCCAACCCTACCGCGCAGTGCGTGGAGCTGGATTTCTTCGAGCGGGTAATCGCCCTCGCCAAGCAGTACGACGTCCTCGTCGTGCACGACCTGGCCTACGCCGACATCGTCTACGACGGCTGGAAAGCCCCGTCGATCATGCAGGTACCAGGCGCCAAGGACATTGCCGTGGAGTTCTTCACCCTGTCCAAGAGCTACAACATGGCGGGCTGGCGCATCGGCTTCATGGTCGGCAACCCGGAACTGGTCAACGCCCTGGCGCGGATCAAGAGCTACCACGACTACGGCACCTTCACCCCGCTGCAAGTGGCGGCCATCGCGGCACTGGAAGGCGACCAGCAGTGCGTCAAGGACATCGCCGAGCAATACCGGCAACGCCGCAACGTGCTGGTCAAGGGCCTGCATGAACTGGGCTGGATGGTCGAGAACCCGAAAGCTTCGATGTACGTCTGGGCGAAGATCCCCGAAGCTTATGCCCACCTGGGTTCGCTGGAATTCGCCAAGAAGCTGCTGGCCGAGGCCAAGGTCTGCGTATCGCCCGGGGTGGGTTTTGGTGAGTACGGCGACGACCACGTGCGCTTCGCCCTGATCGAGAACCAGGACCGGATTCGCCAGGCGGTGCGGGGGATTCGCGGGATGTTCCGCGCGGATGGGTTAGTCACTAAGTAAGACGATCAGCCACAAAAAAACCGCATCGCTGCGGTTTTTTTGTGGCTGCGAAACGCTTAGACGAACAACGACAACAGCAGGATAAAGCCCAGCGCGACGATGGACAGGATGGTTTCCATCGCGGTCCAGGTCTTGAAGGTTTCCGCCACGGTCATGTTGAAGTACTGCTTGACCAGCCAGAAGCCCGCGTCGTTGACGTGGGACAGGATCAGCGAGCCGGCACCGGTGGCCAGCACCAGCAGCTCACGGTTGACCCCTGGAATCATCCCCACCACCGGCACCACGATGCCCGCACCGGTAATGGTTGCGACAGTCGCCGAACCGGTCGCGATACGGATCACTGCCGCCACCAGCCACGCCAGCAGGATCGGCGAAATCTGTGCGCTTACGGCCATATGCCCGATCACATCACCCACACCGCTGGTCACCAGCATCTGCTTGAAGCCACCACCGGCACCGATGATCAGAATGATCGCGGCGGTTGGTGCGAGGCTGGCATCCAGCAGCTTGAGGATGCGTTTGGAGTCGATGCCCTGGCGATGGCCGAAGGTATACAGCGACAGCAGCAATGCCAGCAGCAGCGCCGAGATCGGGTGACCGATCATGTCCATCCAGGTGCGGAAGAAGTTGCCGTCCGGCAGCGCGACGTCAGCGAAGGTCTTGAGCAGCATCAGGAACACCGGCAACAGCACGGTGAACAGGGTGATGCTGAAGCTTGGCAGGCTGGCCGAATCCGGTTCGCGGGCCAGTTGATCCACCAGTTCCTGGTTAGGGTGACCGGGGATGTACTTGGCAATGAACGTACCGTAGATCGGACCGGCAATGATCGCCGTCGGCAGAGCCACGATCAGGCCGTACAGAATGGTTTTACCGATGTCGGCACCAAATACCCCAATGGCCAGCAACGGCCCCGGGTGTGGCGGCACCAGCCCGTGCACCGCCGACAGGCCAGCCAGCAGCGGGATACCGATCTTGATGATCGACACGCCCGTGCGCCGGGCCACGATGAACACCAACGGGATCAGCAGCACGAAGCCGATTTCGAAGAACAGCGGAATGCCCACCAGGAATGCGGCAAACATCATCGCCCACTGCACCCGCTCTTTACCGAACGAGCGGATCAGGGTCTGGGCGATCTGGTCGGCCCCGCCCGATTCGGCCATCATTTTGCCGAGCATGGTCCCCAGCGCCAGGATGATGCCGACAAACCCCAGTACCCCGCCAAAGCCGTCCTGGAACGCCTTGATGATGGTGCCGATCGGCATGCCCGATGTCAGGCCGAGGAACGCCGCGGCGATGATCAGCGCAATGAAGGGGTGGAACTTGAACTTGGTGATCAGGACAATCAAGCCGATCACCGTGACCACTGCATCAAGCAGCAGGAACGAGTCGTGGGACATACCGAACATTAGGGGTGACTCCTGGTTGTTGTTGTTATTAAAGCGGGTAATTCGAAAGCCATCAGGACAGCGCTACCTTTAAAAACAAAACTCATACGGCGAGCTTCAGGCCATGCCCAAGCCACCAATGGTGGGCTTGCGCGGCCAATTGCTCGACGCTGTGGGTCGAAGCATCCAGCGCCAGGGTCAGCGCTTCGCCGACCGGGGACTCGAGCGTGGCGAACTGGCTGTCGATCAGGGTCGACGGCATGAAGTGGCCCGGACGATGGGACACCCGATCCGCGGCCACTTCCCGGGTCAGTTCCAGGAACACGAAGCCCAGGCCCGGCAAGGCGCTACGCAAGCGCTCGCGGTAACTGAGCTTGAGCGCCGAACAGGTCAGCACCGGGCGCTGGCCCGTGGCGTCGACGCGACGCAATTCGGCGCACAGGCTGTCGAGCCAGCCGGCACGGTCGTCGTCGTTCAGGGGAATACCGGCGCTCATCTTTTCGATGTTGGCCGCAGGGTGAAAGCTATCGCCTTCGATGCCGGTCGCGCCGCTGAGCTGGCACAAGGCCTCGCTGACGCTGGACTTGCCGCAGCCGGCCACGCCCATGATGACCAGGGCGGAGATTGGTTGACTCATGTAACACCTCAGCGCGAAGACAGCGCTACCTTTGCTCATTGAGACTCTAGTGCAAACGCAGCCATCGTCGACGTCTTCTTGTCATTTTTATGGGTTGCAGCACGTTATTGCTCAACGCCAAATAGCAGGGATCAGGCAACCCCCGCTCATTCATTTGCAGCCGCATCGAGACAGCGCTACCTTAGTGCCTTGAATTTTGTTTGGCAAGCCGCCCGATGACCTCCACTAAAAACGATAAAAATCCCCGCACCACTGGCCGCCCTACCCTCAATGAAGTTGCTCGCCTGGCGGGGGTCAGCCCGATCACCGCTTCCCGCGCCCTGCGTGGGGTCAGTACGGTGGCCACCGAACTGGTGGAAAAGGTCCAGCAGGCCGCCCTCGAACTCAATTATGTGGTCAACCCGGCCGCGCGTGCGCTGGCCTCGGCCCAGAGCCATTCGGTGGTGGTGCTGGTGCCCTCGCTGTCGAACCTGCTGTTCATCGAAACCCTGGAAGCCATTCACCAAGTACTGCGGCCCAAAGGCTTCGAAGTGCTGATCGGCAACTTCCACTACTCCCGTGACGAAGAAGAAAACCTGCTGCGCAACTACATGGCCTATCAGCCACGCGGTTTGCTGCTGACCGGTTTTGATCGCACCGAAAGTTCGCGACGGATGATCGAGGCCAGCAACATCCCCTGCGTGTACATGATGGAACTGGACCACGCTGCCGGGGTGAACTGCGTCGGTTTTTCCCAACTCAGCGCCGGCGAAACGGCGGCCGAGCACTTGTTGTCCCGCGGCCGCAAGCGCCTGGCGTACATCGGCGCGCAGCTGGATCAGCGCACCTTGCTGCGCGGTGAAGGGTTCCGCCGGGCCTTGCAGAAGGCCGGTCGCTACGACCCGGACCTGGAAGTGCTCACCCCGCGCGCGTCATCCGTGGGCCTGGGCGGCGAGTTGTTCCTGCAACTGCTGGCGGCCCAGCCGGATGTCGACGGGATCTTTTTCGGCAACGACGACCTGGCCCAGGGCGCATTGCTTGAGGCCCTGCGCCATGGCATCCAGATTCCCCAGCAGGTGGCGATTCTCGGTTTCAACGACTTGCCGATGTCCGAGCACATGGTGCCGCGCCTGAGTAGCATCTATACCCCCCGCGAAGCCATTGGCCGGCGCGCGGCGGAACAGATGCTGACGTTGATGGCGGGCAACAAGGTGGCGCGGCCGGTGGAAGACATGGGGTTTGAGCTGAAGATTCGCGAAAGCAGCTGAGACTGGCGCCTACACCGTCTGGCCGAGCAGATCGACCAGGGCCAATGCGCCCTTTTGCAGCGGCTGGCTCTTGAGCCATACCGCATGCACCGGCAGCACCAGGCCGTTTTCGATATTGCGGAAGTTCAGCCGTTTCAAGCGCCCTGAATCCAGGCGTGCCTGCACCACCGACAGCGGGAAATTGCCCCAGCCCAACCCCGCCTCGACCATCTCCAGTGCAGTTTCCAGGTTGTCGGTGCGCCAGCAGGATTCGGCCACCAGCGGCCGGGTCTCGCTGATCGGCAGATCGCGGCTGGCGACGAAAATCTGCCGCACGTGCACCAGGTCCTCGAGAAACAGATCCTGTCCCTGCAGCAACGGACTGTCCGCCGCCAGCGTGGCGATCATGCGTTCGCTGCCGACAAATTGAAAGCGCTCCAGCACATTCATGCTCAACCCGGCAAACGCCAGGCACAGGCTGACACGCCCGCTGTGCAGCATCGCCAGCACGTCATCCTGCGGCGCCGTCAGCACTTCGACGTCGAGCAACGGATGGCGCTCGGCAAGCACCTTGATCGCCGCCAGCAAGCGGCGCCGATCGATGTCCGCGACCACGCCAATCGACAGCTTGCTTTCCAGCCCCAGCGACAACTGCACCGCGTGCACCTGCAATTGCTTGAGCTGCCCGGCAATCAGCCGTGCGTGGGGCACCAGCGAATTGGCCATGGCGGTGGGTTGGGGTTCGCGGTGGCTGCGGTCGAACAATGGATAACCGAGCTCTGCCTCCAGATTGGCAATGCCCATGCTCACCGCCGAAGGGACCTTGCCCAAGGCCCGGGCGGCCGCGGAAAAAGAGCCGCGCTCAATCACGGCGAGAAACAGTTCGATGCTGTCGCTGTTGAAGTTCACTGGATCAACCTATCAATAAAACTGAAAGCTACTGACTTTTTCTGTCATCTCCATTGAAGCTATCTTTCGCCGCCTGCGCCAGCCCCACTGGCCATCAAGCACTGAAAAAGAGGCAACTCCATGCAAGGCGTCAAACGCAAACTGGTCTACGTTTCACTCTACGAGGTGATCGGCATGACCTTCTCCGCCCTCGGCCTGGCCTTGCTGTCCGGCACTTCGCCAGGCAGCACCGGGCCGCTGGCGGTGATCATCACCAGCATCGCGGTGAGCTGGAATTTCATCTATACCTCGCTGTTCGAGCGCTGGGAAAGTCGCCAGGTATCACGCACCCGCACCGTCAAACGGCGGATCGCCCACGCCGTCGGTTTTCAACTGACGTTGATCGTGTTCCTGATCCCGTTGATTGCCTGGTGGATGCACATCAGCCTGGTGCAGGCCTTCCTGCTGGACCTGGCGCTGATCATCTTCATCCCCTGCTACACCTTTGCCTTCAACTGGCTATTCGACCGCACCTTTGGTTTGCCAACCTCGGCACTGCCCGACCCAGCCTGAAGCCAGAGGCGCGGACAAGGCTGGCGAACACTTGCGCAGCCTTCGCCCCCTCACCCGTCAGTGCAACTGCAGGGTCTCATTGAACTGGCTGATGGCATCCACCACATGCCGTGAGCCCTGCTGGATCTCCAGGATTACCTCGCCAGCCTCGTTGGCCAACTCCACCCCCAACCCGGTACGGCTCAAGCTCGATTGCATGCTCGACACCGCACTCAACGAGAGGTCGTGGTTCTTGCGCACCACGTCGACAATTTCCAGGGTCGCCTTGCTGGTACGCGCCGCCAGGCTGCGCACTTCGTCGGCCACCACGGCAAATCCGCGTCCATGCTCCCCGGCCCGCGCAGCTTCGATAGCGGCGTTGAGGGCTAGCAGATTGGTCTGGTCGGCGATGCCGCGAATGGTCTGCACAATGGTGCCGATGATGTCTGACTGCTTGCTGACCGCATCGATGCTCAGCGCAGCCTCGTTCAAGTCCTGGGAGATCTGCTCGATGATCTGCACCGTCTGCTGCACCACCTGCGAGCCCTTCTGGGCACAGGCGTCGTTTTGCACCGAGGTCGAATGCGCGGCTTCGGCGGCCGATTGCAGGGTGGTCACCTGCTGGGTGATGTCGCTGGCAAACTTGACCACTTTGTACAGCCGGCCCTTGGCGTCGAAGATCGGGTTGTAGGAGGCTTCCAGAAACACGATGCGCCCGAACTTGTCGACCCGCTCGAAGCGGTGTGAGTGATATTCGCCACGGTTGAGCGAGGCCCAGAATGCCTTGTAGGCCGACGACTCGCTTTCCGCACGGTGACAGAACAGGCTGTGGTGCTGGCCCATCACTTCGCCCGCGGAGTAATGCATGGTCTGCAGGAAGTTATCGTTAGCGCTGATGACTTTGCCGTCGGGGGAGAACTCGATCACCGCCATCGCCCGGCCCAAGGCATTCACCAGTGCCTGGTTCTCATGCTCCTTGATGATTCGGGCGGTGATGTCCGTGGCCACCTTGATCACGCTGTGCACCTGCCGGTCGGCACCGATCACCGGCATGTAGCTGGCTTCGAGCCAAACCTCCCGCCCTTGCCTGTCCAGGCGCTGGAACGTCCCGCTGTTGGGTTCGCCACGCTCCAGTTCACGCCAGAAGCGTTGGTATTCCTCGCTCTTGGCGTAATCGCCCTCGCAAAAGATCCGATGGTGCTTGCCGCGTATTTCTTCGAGGGAGTAACCCATTGCCTTGCAGAAGTTTTCATTGGCATCGAGGATCACCCCGGCAGGGTCGAACTCGATCATCGCCATCGAGCGACTGACCGCCGCCAGCTTGGCGTTGGCCTCGCTCAAAGCACAACTGAAGCGTTGGATTTCGAGCAGGTCAGACTTGTGATGTAGGTTAAACATGGTCATATCACCCTAAGCGCGGTCTTTTGATTGATGAAAGTACTTCGGTCTTTCAACGGATCCACCACAACGTTCCATGGAACAGGTACACGCCTTCCTCCAGCGCAAGGACAGATAAGGTGATAAATGATGGGTAATCGGAGAGTCCGTGGGGACAGCGCTCTAGCCCGGACATCCTTATCAGGAAGATCAGTGCTGAGCATAGACAGGCTCGGCACGGATGCAAGGCCATTAATAAGCCACCATCGAGGACAAAATCGGTTCAGCACCCGCCCGGCGTCAGTACATCAGCGCAGGAAAATCCGGCAGCGAGGGGTTATTGGCTTGGAACTGAACACGGAGCCCGCTTGCCGGGCTCCGTCGAGACGGGTCTGATTAGTGGCCGAATATGCCGACCTTCTTGGCTTTCTTGTCTGCGCGTTTTTCATCGGCGCTTTTTGCCGGTTTTTTCTTCGCGGCTTTTTTTGAATCCATGCCTTTGGCCATGATACTTACTCCACTCATACAGGATGTGAGTTCAGGTATACACCTATCGCAGAGCGCCCGTTCTTTTATAATCCACGGCTTTGCGCACCGATGGCCTCTTTCATGCCCCACACCCAGTACACACAGCTAGATGACGCGCTGTGGCCCTTGATGAACAAGTTCTACCGCCGTCATCAGTCATCGATGAAAGCGGTACGGGATGCACAATTGTGGGTCGGTAAACGTGATGAGATAGTCGCCGGCCTGTGTCTGCGACCCATGGCCGAAGGGTTATGGCTGACGGGCCTGCTGGTTGCTCCGGCCTGTCGCGGCCAGGGCGTGGCTGCGGCCTTGATGGCCGAGGCGCTGGCAACGGTCACCCAGCCGGTGTGGCTGTTGTGCCACCCGGACCTGCGTGAGTTCTATCAGGGCAACGGCTTCAGCGCCGGCCCGCAACTGCCCTATGCGTTGGCCGAGCGCCTGCTGCGCTACAGCCGCAGCAAGCCGATGATTGCCATGGGGCGTAGCTGATCGTGATCAGTCGTCCGCCGCTGGGTCGAGTTCGGGGAACATCACCTCGGTAAAGCCGAACTTGGCAAAGTCGCTGATCCGCGACGGGTACAGACGGCCGATCAGGTGATCACATTCGTGTTGCACCACGCGGGCATGAAACCCCGAGGCCATACGCACGATCGGCTCGCCCTTGGGATCGACGCCCTCATAACGAATGTGCTGGTAGCGCTGCACCGCACCCCGTAACCCGGGCACTGACAGGCAACCTTCGAAGCCCTCCTCCAGGGTGGGCTCCAGCGGGGTGATCAGCGGGTTGATCAGGATGGTCTGCGGCACGGCTTCCGCGTCGGGGTATCGCTCGCTGTGTTCAAAGCCGAAGATCACCAGTTGCAGGTCGACGCCAATCTGCGGCGCGGCCAGGCCGACCCCGCCGACGCTTTCCATGGTCTGGAACATGTCGTCGATCAACTGCCACAACTCAGGGCTGTCGAACATCTGCGCCGGAACCGGCGGGGCAATACGCAGCAGGCGCGGATCGCCCATTTTGAGAATTTCACGGATCATGGTCAGGCTTCGTCAGTGGTCGGTTTGAGCGAGTGGTCCCGTCCCAGTCCCGAAACGTGGTGTTTATGTGCATGGTCGTGCTCGCCCGGGACCTTTTCGCCAGGGTCCTTGCCTTCGCTCGACATGTGTTCGATCACAGCATTCATCTCCGCCCCCAGCAACAGCACTGCAGCGGAGATATAGAAGTACAGCAACAGCACGATGATCGCGCCGATACTGCCATACATGGCGTTGTAGTTGGCGAAGGTTTTCACGTAGAAACCAAAGCCCAGGGAAGCGATGATCCACACCACCACCGCCAGCACCGAACCTGGGGTGATGAAGCGGAACTCCTGCTTTACGTCGGGCATCACGTAGTAGATCAAGGCCACCGCGATCATCAGCAGAATCACGATCACCGGCCAGCGCAGAATGGTCCAGACCGTGACGATGAATTCCTGCATGCCAATCTGCGATGCGATCCATTCCATCACCTGCGGGCCAAGCACCATCAAGGCCGCGGCCACCAGCAGCATGCCGGCGATACCGACGGTGTAGAAAATCGACAGCGGGAAGCGCTTCCAGATCGGCCGTCCTTCGACCACGTCGTAGGCGGCATTCATCGCGCTCATCATCAGCCGCACACCGGCCGAGGCGGTCCACAGGGCGATGACGATACCCACCGAGAGCAACCCGCCTTTGGATTGCTGCAACTGGTCAATCACCGGGTTCACTTGCTCCAGGGCCTGGGGCGGCAACACCAATTCCGATTGCAGGCGCAGCCAGGAGAAGAAGTCCGGCAAGTGCAGGAACCCGATCAGGGCGATCAGGAACAGGATGAAAGGAAACAGCGAGAACAGCATCTGATAGGCCAGCGCCGAGGCATAGGTCGACATTTCGTCGTCGACGAACTCGGTGACCGTGCGCATCATCACGCGATGCAGGGGCAAGCCTTTCAAATCCGGGAAAATCATAGCGTCTCCTTTCGCCGCAATCAGGTTGTAGTCGGGGGCGACTCAGGGGCCGTTTTCTACAACAAGGTAACCTGTTTGGCGACCTTGAAACAATTTCCACGCGTTGCTTAACCATAGTCGACAAAAAAACGGCCACCCGCGGATGGCCGTCGCCCTGCCTTGCGGCTATCAGGCCTTGTCGACTGTTTTCTTGACTGCGTCCTTGGCGTCGCCGAGCGCTTGCTGGGCCTCACCTTTCTTTTCCTGGATCTTGCCTTCGGTCTGCAGCTTGGGATTATCGGTGGCTTTACCGACACCCTGCTTGATGTTGCCGATCGCTTCGTTGGCCAAACCTTTCGCTTTATCGCCAGTGCTGCTCATGGTCTTGCTCCTGTGAACATTCAAAGGTCAGTGTCGTTACGTAGAGGTTGACCGGCGGGCGTCAGGCGGAGTTTCATTTATTTTCACTGCGTCATTTCATCGCCAGATGCAGGTTGGGCTTTATGTTTGTGGGCTTTGCCGGGAGAATGCGCAACGTATTCAGGCCTTGGCGCTGAACGTCCAATCCCGTAGGAACGTTATGAAACTCGATAAAAAGCAGGCCATTGCCCGCAGAAACCAGGAACTGGGTGGTGCCGTGCTTGGCGTCAACAACTGCCACTTCACTGAACTGAACCGCAACCGCAACATCTGGTGGTTCGATATCCCGGTGGCCCGCCTGGCCGTGGGTCAGTACGAGTGGATTCACCTGCTGATGCACACCCCGGACACCGACCAGTTGCTGCACTTGAAAGTGCCAACCGTGTTCCTGCGGGAAAAACTCGAAGGCCTGGTAGTGCGCAACGAAGGCAAGCGCAAGGCTGCCCTGAGCCTGGAGCTGAGTGCCGACAAGGACTCGTACCTGCAGGACATGCGTCCGGCCGGCACCAATGTGAATTTCGCGCAGTTCCAGCAGTAACGTTCCACCCACAAAAAACCCCGCATCGGCGGGGTTTTTTATGGGTCAGGCGCTGACCTTCTTCAAACCGAGCTTCTTCAGCTCTTCGTCCCGCAGTTCGCGACGCAGGATCTTGCCGACGTTGGTGGTCGGCAGCGCATCGCGGAACTCGACAGCCTTGGGCACCTTGTAACCCGTGACGTTGGCACGCATGTGCGTCATCACCTGTTCCTTGGTCAGGGTCACGCCAGGTTTGGCAACGATGAAAATCTTGATCGCCTCGCCCGACTTGTCGTCCGGCACGCCGATGGCTGCGCACTGCAGGACGCCTGGCAGAGTCGCCAGTACGTCTTCCAGTTCGTTGGGGTAGACGTTGAAACCGGAGACCAGAATCATGTCTTTCTTGCGATCGACAATGCGCATGTAGCCATCCGGCTGGATCAGCGCGATGTCACCGGTCTTCAACCAGCCTTCGCTGTCGAGCATTTCATCGGTGGCGTCCTGGCGCTGCCAGTAGCCCTTCATCACCTGCGGCCCCTTCACGCAAAGTTCGCCGATTTCGCCCAGCGGCTGCTCGACGCCCTCGTCGTTGATGACCTTGCACAACGTCGAAGGAACCGGAATCCCGATGGTGCCGATCTGGATGTTCTGGATCGGGTTGACCGTGGCCACCGGGCTGGTCTCGGTCATGCCGTAGCCTTCGCAGATCGGGCAGCCGGTGACTTCTTTCCAGCGTTCGGCGGCGGCCAGTTGCAAGGCCATGCCACCGGACAGGGTGACCTTGAGCGCCGAGAAGTCCAGCTTGCGGAAGGCTTCGTTGTTGCACAGCGCGACAAACAAAGTGTTCAAGCCGACAAACCCGCTGAACTTCCACTTCGACAGTTCCTTGACCATCGCCGGCAGGTCGCGCGGGTTGCTGATCAGGATGTTGTGGTTGCCGATCAGCATCATTGCCATGCAATGAAAGGTGAAGGCATAGATGTGGTACAGCGGCAGCGGGGTAATCAGGATCTCGCAGCCTTCGTGCAGGTTCGAGCCCATCAGCGCCTTGCACTGCAACATGTTCGCCACCAGGTTGCGGTGGGTCAGCATTGCGCCCTTGGCCACGCCGGTGGTGCCGCCGGTGTATTGCAGTACGGCGACGTCGCTGCTGGCCGGGTTGGCCTCGGTCACGGGTTGCCCCTGGCCTTTGCTCAGCACGTCATTGAACTTGATGGCCTTGGGCAGGTTGAACGCCGGCACCATCTTCTTCACGTACTTGATCACGCTGTTGATCAACAGGCGCTTGAGTGGCGGCAGCAGGTCCGCCACTTCGGTGACGATCACATGCTTGACGCCGGTCTTGGGTACCACGGCCTCGGCCAGGTGCGCCATGTTCGCCAGGCAGACCAGGGCCTTGGCCCCGGAATCGTTGAACTGGTGTTCCATTTCCCGCGCGGTGTACAGCGGGTTGGTGTTGACCACGATCAAGCCGGCGCGGATGGCACCAAACACGGCGATCGGGTATTGCAACAGGTTAGGCAACTGTACGGCGATTCGATCACCGGGCTGCAAATCGGTATGCTGTTGCAGATAAGCGGCAAATGCCCCGGACAGTTCGTACAGCTCACCGTAGGTGAGTGTCTTGCCGAGGTTGCTAAAAGCCGGTTTGTTGGCGAAGCGTTGGCAGGATTGCTTCAACACTGCCTGAATATTCGGATACTCGTCTGGATTGATGTCGGCAGCAATCCCAGCTGGGTACTTATCCTTCCAAAAGTCTTCGATCATGGAAGCCCACTCCTCAGCAACGCGAATTCTTCACCGCATTTGATGCGATTATTATTGGTGTGTGTTTTTTGGTGAATCTGGCTTTTACTCAAGGCCGAGAAGTCACAAAGCGCGCCGAGAGTAGCAGCTTTGCCAAGGGCCTACTAGAGCCAAACGAAGGCTCTACGGTCACGATAATGACTCAAGACAAATCAATGGTCATTTTTAGAGTAAAAATTCTATATGCCGTGAAAGCCCCGTTCTACAGGGCTCCGCGCGCTTTTACTGGGACAAAAAAAGGGGCGCTCCAACTCGAGCGCCCCTTCTTGCTGCTGCATCGCTAACAATTCATTACGCGATATCGCGCAACTCCCGCCGCAGGATCTTGCCCACGGGGGTCATCGGCAACGAATCTCGCAGCACGATGTGCTTGGGCACCTTGTAGGCGGTGAAGTTCTCTTTGCAGTAGGCCTTGAGTTCTTCCAGGCTGACCCCGGCTTCACGCGCCACCACGAACAGCTTCACCGCTTCCCCGGAACGCTCGTCCGGCACACCGATTACCGCGCAATTGGCAACGTTGGGGTGGGCCATGACCACGTCTTCGATCTCGTTGGGGTACACGTTGAAACCCGAGACGATGATCATGTCTTTCTTGCGATCGACGATGCGCACAAAACCATCCGGATCGATCACCGCAATGTCACCCGACTTGAACCAACCCTCGGCATCCAGCACCTCCTCGGTGGCCTCGGGTTTCTGCCAGTAGCCCTTCATGATCTGCGGGCCCTTGATGCACAACTCGCCGCGCTCGCCCATGGCTTGCTCGACACCATCGTCGTTGATCACCTTCAGCGTGGTGCCCGGTACCGGCATGCCCACGGTGCCGATGCGCGACAGGTCGCCATAGGGGTTGGTGCAGGCCACCGGCGACGTCTCGGTCAGGCCGTAGCCTTCGGTAATCCGGCAACCGGTGAGCTTTTCCCAGCGCTCGGCAGTGGCCTTGACCAGTGCCGTGCCGCCGGAGTTGGTCAGCTTCAGGCTGGAGAAATCCAGGGTCTTGAAGTCCGGGTGATCCATCAACGCGACGAAGAGGGTGTTGAGCCCAAGCAAGGCCGAGAAGCGCCAGTTCTTCAGTTCCTTGATAAAGCCGGCGATGTCCCGAGGGTTGGTGATCAGCACGTTATGGTTGCCAGTCACCATCATGCACATGCAGTTCGCCGTGAAGGCATAGATGTGGTACAGCGGCAGCGGCGCGATCATCACTTCCTGGCCTTCGCGCAACAGCGGTTGTCCGTCACAACCGAACTGGCCCAGGCAGGCACGGGCCTGCTGCATGTTGGCGACCAGGTTGCCGTGGGTCAGCATCGCGCCCTTGGCCAGGCCCGTGGTGCCGCCGGTGTATTGCAGCACGGCGACGTCATCGAGACCGATCTGAAGCGGCTTGATGCTCTGCCCACGGCCCATGCGCAATGCACTTTTGAAGGAGATCGCCTGGGGCAGATTGTAAGCCGGGACCATCTTCTTGACCTTGTCCACCAGGGTATTGACCAGCCAGCCCTTGGCGGTAGGCATCAGGTCACCCATCTTCGCTTCGATCAGGTACTGGATCTCGGTGTCGGGCAGCACTTCCTGGACTTTCTGCCCGAACATGTTCAGGTACACCAGCGCCCGGGCACCGGAGTCCTTGAACTGGTGGCGCATCTCGCGCGCGGTGTACAGCGGGTTGGTGTTGACCACGATCAGGCCGGCGCGCATGGCACCAAACACGGCAATCGGGTAATGCAGGACGTTGGGCATCTGCACCGCGATGCGATCGCCGGGCACCAGGTCAGTCTGGCTTTGCAGGAAGCCGGCGAACGCTGCGCTGTAGCGTTCGAGGTCAGCGTAGGTCAGGGTCACGCCCATGTTGCTGAACGCGGGACGATCAGCGAATTTCTTGCAGGAACGTTCGAACACCTCGATCACCGACTTGTAGGCACCCAGGTCGATATCGATGGGTACGCCGGCCGGGCGTTTATCATTCCAGAAATCAGCTTGCATTATTATTGTCCTCTATACCTGAGCCAATCCGGGCCGCCTGAGCGGAGCTTCTGGGACACTAGCAGTTATGGTGAATCAGGCAAATATCAGCACCGGCGTCATTGATCGCGTGAATCTTGCTGCCGCGGGCTTTGCGCATTACCCGTCCCCGGGTTGTTGCGCTATACAATGCTGCGACCCCGCGCAAAGGAATCGCCATGATCCACGATACGTTCTGGTTGACCGCGAACGACCACAGCCAACTGTTCGTCAACCAATGGTTGCCGGAGGGTACGCTCAAGGCCGTGATTCTGGTGTCCCATGGAATGGCGGAACATAGCGCACGCTACGCACGCCTGGCCGAACAATTGTGTAACCAGGGGTACGGCGTGTATGCCCTGGACCAGCGCGGACACGGCCAGACCGCCACCAACGGGGTCATGGGGCACTACGCCGACGCCGACGGCTGGTGCAAAGTGGTGGGTGACCTGGCCAGCCTCAACCAGCACATCGGCCAACAGCATCCAGGCGTGCCCATCGTGCTGCTGGGCCACAGCATGGGCAGCTACATCGCCCAGGCGTACCTGCTGCACCACAGCGCCAGCCTGCATGGCGCGGTCCTCAGCGGTTCGAATTTCCAGCCGGTGGCGCTGTACCGCGCAGCGCGCCTGATCGCCCGTTTCGAACACTGGCGCCAGGGCCCTACCGGGCGCAGTGCGTTGCTGGAGTGGTTGTCGTTCGGTTCATTCAACAAGGCGTTCAAGCCCAATCGCACCGCGTTCGACTGGCTCAGCCGCGATCCCGACGAAGTCGACAAGTACGTCCGCGACCCGCTCTGCGGCTTTCGCTGCAGCAATCAGCTGTGGATCGACATGCTGGGCGGCTTGCAGCAGATCAGCAAAGCGTCCAATCTCGCCCAGATCGATCCGGGCCTGCCGTTACTGGTGATCGGCGGTGAATGTGATCCGGTGAGTGAGGGCAAGCGTCTCACCTCTTTGGCCGAGGCGCTACGCCGCGCCGGCAGCCAGGGACTGGAACTGAAGATCTACCCCCAGGCCCGGCACGAACTGTTCAATGAGAGCAACCGCGATGAAGTGACTGCGGACCTGCTCACCTGGCTGGCCGGGGCCTTGAGCCATCGCCGTCCTGCCAGGACCGAATGACCTTCGGTTTTTTTCACTTAACTCGTCACAGGATCCAAGACACATGACCCAGGTTACCAACACGCCGTACGAAGCCCTCGAAGTCGGCCAGACCGCCAGCTACAGCAAGACCGTGGAAGAGCGCGATATCCAGCTGTTCGCGGCGATGTCCGGCGACCACAACCCGGTGCACCTGGACCCTGAATTCGCGGCCGCCAGCATGTTCAAGGAACGTATCGCCCACGGCATGTTCAGCGGTGCGCTGATCAGCGCCGCAGTCGCCTGCGAACTACCTGGGCCGGGCACCATCTACCTCGGTCAACAAATGACTTTCCAGAAGCCGGTGAAGATCGGCGACACCCTGACCGTGCGCCTGGAAATCCTCGAAAAACTGCCAAAGTTCCGCGTACGCATCGCCACTCGCGTGTTCAACCAGCGTGATGAACTGGTGGTCGATGGCGAAGCCGAGATCCTCGCCCCGCGCAAGCAGCAGACCGTGACCCTGCCAACCCTGCCCGCAATCAGCATCGGCTGATTCGCCCTCGCACCAGGCCCTGACACCCACAAAGGTGTCCGCCTGAGCGCAATGCGGTCCGCGTTGATAGATCCGCGCAGCCAAGAAAAATCCGCAGCCCGATAAGGCCTGCGGATTTTTTATGTGCATGAGATTAATTCAGGCGAACCGCTAGCTCGCGCCTACCTGTACATCGCCACTTCTTAAAACAACCTTACACCCATGACAGCCCCGTCCGACTGCCCATGACACTGGCTCGACTACGCCACTGCAATGCCACGGATTAAAGGTGAAAAAGTCGTCTGGCTGTGGACCGGATTTAATCCAACCTGATTGCAGTGGCTGGGCCAAAAAAAACGCCGCCGTCCATGACTGGACGAGCGGCGTTTTTACACAGCTACAAGCTTACGAGCGAGCACGCGCCTGGTTGCGCAGGGCTTTGACCTGATCGTGATTGCGTTGCACGCCGTGGTACTGACGTTCAACCAGGTCACGAATGTTCACCAGGTTGTGTTTGTTGATTTTCTCCAGCGCTTCTTTGTAAGCCTTCAGGGCATGATCTTCGCCGCGCTCGGCTTCGTTAAGTACCGCCTCTTCGTCCTTGCCGGTCACCAGCGACTTGAGGTCGACCCAGCGACGGTGCAGGTCACCGCTGACGCTGGTGGAGGTTTCCGGATCGCCACCCATCGAACGCACGGTGCTCTGCAGTTCCGCGGCGGCGGTGGCGCAGTCGGTAGAACGTTTGACAAACAGCGCCTTGAGTTCAGGATGCTTGATGTCTTCGGCGCAGGTCTTGAACCCCTCCTGGCCGTCCTTGCTGGTCTCGATCAAGTCGTTGAGGACTGAAATCGCTTCTTTATTAATGTCGGTCATTTTTCAATTCCTTGCGGGTTGAGAGAGTTGCATTAAGAGTTGCAGCTCGTGTGCCAGCTTTTGAATTGATAAATTTCCGTTATTTTTCAACGACTTGGTATTTTAGATGGAATCTGTATCCACGCTATTTGCATGATCTGTCAATTGGCCTGCATGCAGAATGCCTGTATTTTCCAAAGTGTCTGAACCAGGACCGCTGACCGATGAACCCTGAAAAGCTCGAATTACTGATCACCCGCGAAATGCCCTTTGGCAAATACAAGGGACGCATCATCGCCGACCTGCCTGGCCCCTACCTCAACTGGTTCGCCCGCGAGGGTTTCCCCCACGGTGAACTGGGCGGCCTGCTGGCATTGATGCAGGAAATCGACCACAACGGGTTGTCCGATCTGCTGGACCCATTGCGGGCCAAACACGGCAAACCCAAACCTCGTCACTGAGCCACTGAACCCGCACCGAGTCGCCCCATGCCCGATAACACGCTACGCGCCCGTGATGAAGCTTTCTGGCAAACCTTCGCTGATCGCTACGATGTCCAGCCAGGTCCGATCAACTTGGAAAACGGCTATTTCGGCCGTATGTCGCGTACGGTGATCGACGAGTACCAGCGCAATATCGAACTGATCAACCGCAGTAACTCGGTGCATGTGCGCCAGCGCTTCGAACAGTTCGAGAGCGTGACCGTGCGCGAGCACCTGGCCGACTTGCTGCGGGTACCCGCCGAGGCGGTCGCCTTCACCCGCTGCGCGTCCGATGGGTTGCAAGCGCTGATTCGCAATTACAACGGCCTGCAACCGGGCGACCAGGTACTGCTCTGCGACCTGGAATACGACACGGTAAAAAGTGCGATGCGCTGGCTGGCCCGCCATCGTGGCGTGGAAGTGATTGAAATCCAGCATGCCCACCCGGCGAGTTTCGAGACCCTGCTGGCGAGCTATCGCGCGGCATTCGAGCAATATCCGCGTCTCAAGCTAATGGCCCTGACTCACGTCACCCACCGCACCGGCCTGGTGCTGCCGGTCCAGGCCATTGCCAGCGCTGCCCGAGAACACGGGATCGACGTAATCCTCGACGGCGCCCACGCTCTCGGCCAGATCGAGTTCGACCTGGATGAACTGGGCATCGAGTTTGCCGGCTACAACCTGCACAAATGGATCGGCGGCCCGTTGACCCTGGGGTTCATCTACATCGCGCCGCAGCGCCTGGCCGCAATCGATCCGGACATGGGCGAGTTCCATTTCCCCACGAGCGACATCCGCTGCCGCACGCCCTACAGCACCCCGAACATTCCAGCCCTGCTGACCCTGCCCCTGGTGTTCGAAGAGCATCGAGCCATGGGCGGCGCCGCAGCCAAAAGCGCGCGCCTCAACTACCTGCGCAACCTGTGGGTCAGCGCCGTGCGCAAGGTACCGGGGATTGAAGTCATGACCCCGGATGACCCGCGCCTGTACTGCGCGATCAGCTCCGTACGGTTTACCCGCCAAGCAGATCAGCAACCAATGGTCGAGCGCCTGCTCAAGGACTACAACCTATTCACCGTCGCCCGCAGCGGCTCGGCCTGCGGCCCGTGCATCCGCATCACCCCGGGCCTGACCAGCACCGCACGGGACATGCGGCTGCTGGCACAGGCGTTGATCGAATTGAGCTGAGACGCCAACGAGAACAAAAAAAAAGGCGCACCGACCAAGTGCGCCAAATAGCCGTAAAACACAGAACAACTACAACGATCCTGCAAAAACCATCAATTCAACAGAGCCAGCGCCTCAGCCGTACACTCCTGAATACGCGCCCAGTCACCGTTCTTGATCCACTCCGGATCCAGCATCCAGCTCCCGCCCACACACATCACGTTCTTCAACGCCATGTAGCTCTTGATGTTCCCCGGACCCACCCCACCCGTCGGGCAGAACTTCACTTCACCGAACGGACCGCCCAGGGCCTTGATGGCCGCGACACCGCCGCTGACCTCGGCCGGGAACAACTTGAAGCGCCGATAACCCAAGGCATAACCCTCCATGATCCCCGAGGCATTGCTGATCCCCGGCAACAACGGGATCGAGCTGGCTACGCT
Source organism: Pseudomonas sp. IT-P176 (assembly GCF_949767245.1). Classification (NCBI taxonomy): domain Bacteria; kingdom Pseudomonadati; phylum Pseudomonadota; class Gammaproteobacteria; order Pseudomonadales; family Pseudomonadaceae; genus Pseudomonas; species Pseudomonas sp. IT-P176. The sequence continues at coordinate 38,126 of NZ_CATKPN010000031.1, read as the reverse complement.
GGCTTCCAGCAGCTCACGGGTAATCCCCGGAGTGACGATAAACTGCGAACCCGCAGCTTCAGCGGCAGCCAGCGTGGTGCGATCCAGCACCGTGCCGGCACCGGTGACCAGCTCCGGACGCTGCTCACGCAGGATCTGGATCGCCTTGAGGCCGAACTGCGAGCGCAAGGTCACTTCCAGTGCGGTCAGACCACCGGCCGCCAGGGCGTCAGCCAGAGGCAGGACATCCTGCTCGCGGGCAATGGTAATCACCGGCAGGATCCGCGCCTTGGCGCAGAGGCTGTCGATCAGGGCAACTTTGTCCGCCATGGAAACGGTCGGGGATGGGTTTTTCATAGCGGCTGATCCTTGGCTCATGGGCACCAGTAAATCTCTAACGTAGGTTGCAGAAAGGCACGAATCGGCATTGCGGCGACATCGTCACCGGCCAGTGCGTCACTCAGGGTGGCCAGCTTGGACTGACCGGAAATCGAAAGAACCGTGACCTGCGCCGACGCCAGCAACGCACGACTCATGGTCAGGCGCTGATGAGGTACGGTCGGCGCCAGCATCGGCCAGCACCGGCGCGTGCCGTCGACCTGCAGGGCCTCGGCCAGGTGCGGACTGTTGGGGAACAACGAAGCGGTATGCCCGTCGTCACCCATGCCCAGCACCAGCACATCAATCTTCGGCAGCTCGGCGAGCAGGCGGTCGGCCTGTTCGGCGGCTTGCTCAAGGTTCGCGCTGGCGCTGTACAGGCTGAGGAACTGCGCCTTGGCGGCCGGCCCCTGCAGCAGATAACGCTTGAGCAGGCCGGCATTGCTGTCGGCGTGTTCGACCGGCACCCAGCGTTCGTCAGCCAGGCTGACCACGACGTTGGCCCAGTCGAGTTTCTGCTTGGCCAGATGCTGGAAAAACGCCACCGGACTGCGCCCACCGGAGACCACCAGGGTCGCCGTGCCCCGGGCTTCGATGGCGTCGCCCAGTTGCCGAGCCACTGCCAGCGCCAGGCTCTCGGCCAGCAGCACCGGGCTTTTGAATGCATGGGCGCTGACGCCCTCGGGCAGTTTTAATTCAGATATCGCCATACCACGACCTCCCGTCCCGCGTGATCAGTGCAATGGAGCTCATCGGCCCCCAGGACCCCGCCGCGTACGGCTTGGGGGCATCTCCGGATTTTTTCCATCCGGCGATCAACTGGTCGCACCACTTCCACGCGGCTTCGATTTCATCTTTACGGACAAACAGGTTCTGATTGCCGCGCATCACTTCCAGCAACAACCGCTCGTAGGCATCGGGAATCCGCGCACTGCGATAGGTATCGGAAAAATTCAGCTGCAGCGGTCCGCTGCGTAGCTGCATGCCCTTGTCCAGGCCTTGTTCCTTGGTCATCACGCGCAAGGAAATACCTTCGTCCGGCTGCAGGCGGATGATCAGCTTGTTGCTGATCTGCAAGCGCTGCTCGGGGGCGAAGATGTAGTGCGACGGTTCCTTGAAGTGAATGACGATCTGCGACAGCTTGTCCGGCATACGCTTGCCGGTACGCAGGTAGAACGGCACGCCGGCCCAACGCCAGTTACGAATGTCGGCCCGCAGCGCAACGAAGGTTTCGGTATCGCTCTGGGTGTTGGAGTTCTCTTCTTCCAGGTAACCCGGCACCGGCTTGCCCGCGCTGTAGCCCGCGATGTACTGGCCGCGCACCACCTGGGTAGTCAGGCCTTCCGGGCTGATCGGCGCCAGCGCCTTGAGCACCTTGACCTTCTCGTCACGGATGCTGTCGGCGGACAGGTCGGCCGGCGGGTCCATGGCGATCAGGCAGAGCAGCTGCAACAGATGATTCTGGATCATGTCGCGCAGTTGGCCGGCCTTGTCGAAGTAGCCCCAGCGACCTTCGATCCCGACTTTCTCGGCGACCGTGATTTCCACGTGGGAAATGTAGTTCTGGTTCCACTGGGTTTCGAACAGGCTGTTGGCGAAACGCAGGGCGATCAGGTTCTGTACCGTCTCTTTGCCCAGGTAGTGGTCAATGCGATAGGTACGGTTTTCCGGGAAGTACCGCGCTACGGCATCGTTGACCTTGCGCGAGGACTCCAGGTCCGAACCGATGGGCTTTTCCAGCACCACCCGGGTGTTTTCCGTCAGGCCCACTTGCGCCAGGTTCTCGCAGATAGCGCCGTACACCGCTGCCGGGGTAGCGAAGTAGGCAATCATCCGCTGCGCGGTGCCCGCCAGTTCGGCCAGGGCGACATAGTCGTCCGCCTTGAGGAAGTCGACGTGCAGGTACGTCAGGCGTGCCAGGAAGCGCTCGACCACGGCTTCGTCAAGCTCCTTGGCCTCTACATAGCGCCGCAGTTCCCGGGCGATGAAAGCCAGGTGCTCCTGCTCCGTGCCCGCTTCACGGGCCAGTGCGATAATGCGCGTGTCCTCATGCAGCAGGCCCGCGCCATCAAGTTGATACAAGGCAGGAAACAGCTTGCGCAGGGCCAGATCGCCGAGGGCGCCGAACAAGGCAAAGGTGCACGGTTCAACCGTAATCGAAGGCATGATGTTTGTTCTTTTATCAAGTTAAGCTACAAATACCTTTTTTCAAGGCATCGCTCAAGGAAAAATGTAGTAATAACCACAACATTTTTCCAAAATACAGATTCCGAGTGGTGGTCAGTCGGGGCCATCAGTAGGATAGGCCACCGTTATGGGCCCGATCAAAGTCTCAATTGGCATAGCCAAGCCCCCTCTTTGCAGAGCTGAACCAAGGAATTTCATATGGACCGCGTGCGGAACTTACTGGAACAGATCCAGAATCGCCTTGCCGACCTGAACAAGGCCGAGCGCAAGGTCGCCGAAGTGATCCTGCTCAACCCACAGCAGGCCACTCGCTTCAGCATCGCCGCCCTCGCCCAGGCCGCCTCGGTCAGTGAGCCGACGGTCAACCGTTTCTGCCGTTCATTCGGGGTCAGCGGCTACCCGGAACTCAAGCTGCAACTGGCGCAGAGCCTGGCCAGCGGAGCGGCCTACGTCAGCCGCGCGGTGGAGGCTGATGACAATCCCGAAGCCTACACCCAGAAAATCTTCGGCAGCGCCATCGCCTCCCTCGACAGCGCCTGCCAGGCACTGGACCCGAACCTGATCAGCCGCGCCGTCGACCTGTTGATCCAGGCCCGGCAGATCCACTTCTTCGGCCTCGGTGCTTCCGCCCCTGTGGCCCTGGACGCCCAGCACAAGTTCTTCCGCTTCAACCTGGCGGTCACCGCCCATGCCGACGTACTGATGCAGCGGATGATTGCCTCAGTGGCCCACACCGGCGAGTTGTTCGTGATCATTTCCTACACCGGACGCACCCGTGAACTGGTGGAAGTGGCGCGCATCGCTCGGGAAAATGGCGCTTCGGTCCTCGGCCTGACCGCCGAGGGCTCGCCACTGGCCAAGGCCAGCACCTTGAGCCTGAACATCCCGTTGCCGGAAGACACCGACATCTACATGCCGATGACCTCGCGGATCATTCAACTGACCGTGCTCGACGTCCTCGCCACCGGCATGACCCTGCGCCGTGGCGTCGACTTCCAGCCACATTTGCGCAAGATCAAAGAGAGCTTGAATGCCAGCCGCTATCCGGTAGGTGACGAGTTCAACTGATCCAACAGCTTCATTGCCCGCTCAGACCTCATCGCGGGCAAGCCCGCTCCCACAGGTTCAATGGCAGCCGCAAGTTTTGTGCTCGACGTGGACACTGTGGGAGCGGGCTTGCCCGCGAAGGGGCCAGTCCAGACACCGCAATTTCTTAAACTAAGCCGCCGCCCACGCCTGCAGGCTCAAATGCGCCCGCTCCCCCGGCGCCAGGCACAAGCTGTCGGTGCCACCACTGGCGGCTTCGACACAGACAAACTCGGAAATCTCGTTCCAGCTCACCCCCAGCAACGGCCGTGAGCCGGGATGCCAAACCACCGTGTCAGCGCTGGCACCGGTGTCGATGCACAACTGGCGCTGCCAGGCGTGGTCCTTGAGCTGCAGTTCCCCCTCATGCTGGAACACCCGTTGACAGCCGCCCTCGACCCGCAACTCGCCCTGCTGCTGGCAATTTTCCCGCTTGAGCTGGTCATAACCCTGGGCGCCATCGAGCCCAGACAGCGCTACCTCACCGACGTCACCAATACGCCAGTAAGCGTGCAAAGCATGGCTCAACTGGCACGGCAGGCTGTCCTGGTGCTCAGTGCTCAGGCGCAATTCCATGCGCTCGCCCAGGTGCGCGTGCAGGTCCACTTGCCAGTCACACAGCTGCAACTGCCAGTGCAGGCGTACGCCGTCGGCATCGCTGCTGCTGTCGATCAGCTTCCAGTCGATCAGCCGCGCCCAACCATGGGACGGCCAGGCGTTTTCGCTCGGGTGGCGGCCATACCACGGCCAGCACACCGGCACGCCGCCACGGATGGCGCCGACCTGTGGCCACTTCGCCGCACACCACAACCAGGGCTTGTGCCCCGAGGGCTGGAAATGCAGCAACTGCGCGCCCTGGCGACTGAACACCGCCTGGCACAGCGGATGGTCGATCACCAACACATCGCGCTTCTGATAGCGCTCCCACGCAAACACCGGACGTTCGCGCAAGGATTTGAAGAAACGTTGTAGCGGATGCTCTTGCATGTGCCACGGTCCTGAAAATCAGCGGTAACCAGAGGGCGCGCGACCCCAAAAAAAAGCGGACAGCCTGGGCTGTCCGCAAAAATGCGCACATGGAGAAGAGCTTATCGCAACCGCGTTAGAACACCGACTGAATTTTCAGGCCGGCCACCAGCGCGTTGTCGACTTCATCGACACCGCCCGGGTGGGTGACGTATTGCAGATTAGGACGCACCGTCAGCCAGTTGGTGACGTGGAAACCGTAGTTGATCTCGTAGTTGTACTCGGTGGTCCGCAATGGCGAGAACAGCGGATCGGCATAGTCGCTGACGCCATTGGCCGCGTTGACCAGCTCGGCGTTTTTCTTCACGTCTTCGTTGACGTGGATACGGGCGAAGCCGATGCCGACGTCATCTTTTGGCCGTGCATCGAACGGGCCCTTGTACACGAACATCAGCGACTGATAGTTGTCGACGACGTTGGTGTCCTTGTCGTGGAAGGTCGCGTTGGCCGCGATGTTCAAGCCGCGGGAAGCGTCGCCGTTGTGGCTGGTCAGTTGCTGCTGGGCGACGAACCAGTAACCGTGCTTGCTGCTGTGCTCGCGGTAGCTGTCACCGCTGGTTGCGGCATCCTGGCCGTTGTCGTCCTCGCGCACGTCATTGGCTGCGGCCGTGCTCTTGTAGTAGCCCACACGGTATTCACCCGGCAGGTTGTTGACCTTCGGCGACCAGACCAACTCGACCGGCAACACGGTGCCCTGAGTGCCGCTGCCGCTGAGCTTGAAGCCGTTGCCGTGCTCCAGTTGCGACGGGTTCTGGTTGTAGGCACCGATCTGCGCGAAGAACTCTGGCGTGATGTTGTACTTCACGCGGATCGCCGCCTGGCTGACCGGCCAGTTGTACCAGATGTTGGTGGCCCAGTTACCCACCTGGGAACCACAGAACGCCAGGTTCTGGAACTCGCACGGGAAGGTATTGAAGTCCTCGCCCTCGCCGAAGTAACCGGCCTTGACGTCGAGCTTGTTGTCGAGGAACTGATGCTGGATCCACAACTGGGTCAGACGCACCATATGGCCGCGACCGTAGACTTCCTGGGAGGAACTCAAGGTGCCCGCGCGCGGGTCGCCGATACGGTCGTTGGAGATGTTTTCGCCGTTGCGGTTGGTCAGCTGGATCTTGGCCTGGGTGTTGTCCCAGCCCCAGAGTTTCTGCAGGTCCAGCGCCACGCCGAGGCCAAACTGGTCGGCATAGCGCGCGGTCTTGTCGTCGTTGTAGCCACCGTTGAGGTTGCCACCGACTTCACCCACGTAGTCGGCCTTGATGTCGATGCCTTGCTCGATCAGCCGGGTACGCTCGCCGCCCCAATCGCCGGTCATCCACTTGGAGTCAGCGCTGAACGCGTCAGCGGCATGCGCGTTGGCTGCCAGGCACATTGCTGCGACCGCCGACAGCTGGCAGATGAGTTGAGCGTTGTTCTTGATCTTCATCCCTACTTCCTCGTTTTATTGTTATTAACTGGCATCCCCTGCAGGAGCGAGCCTGCTCGCGCCTACAATCGTGTGCTTCAGCGGCCTTTGAACTGGGTCACGTTGGCGCTGTGAGCTTCACTCCTTGGCAGACCCGCCGTCCCCAGGCGCTCCCCGGTCTTGGCATCGAACAGCAGCACCTTGGTCGGATCGAATTGCAGGGTCAGGGTCTCGCCCACGGCGGGCGCCACATCCGGCGCCAAGCGGCAGCAGACCTTGGTTTCGTTCAGGTTGACGAACACCAGGGTGTCCGGCCCGGTCGGTTCAGTGACCTGGACCTCGGCACGGATAGTCGGCAAGCCGTTGGTTTCGCCAGATGCCAGCACGATCTGCTCGGGACGCATGCCGAGGATCACTTCACGATCCTCGAGGCCCGCATCCTGCATGGCCAATGGCAGCTCGACACGCGCCTGGCCACTGTCCAGCAGGGCCAGCAGGCGGCCGTCCTTGCGTTGCAGGCGCAGGGGGATGAAGTTCATCGGCGGCGAACCAATGAAGCTGGCGACAAACAGGTTGGCGGGGTCGTTGTAGATCTGCTTCGGCGTGCCGAACTGCTGGATGATCCCGTCCTTCATCACCGCCACCTTGTCCCCCAGGGTCATGGCTTCGATCTGGTCGTGGGTGACATAGACCGTGGTGGTTTTCAGGCGCTGGTGCATCAGCTTCATTTCGGTACGCATCTCGACCCGCAGCTTGGCGTCGAGGTTGGACAGCGGTTCGTCGAACAGATAGATCTTCGGCCGCCGCGCCAACGCCCGGCCCATCGCCACGCGCTGTTGCTGGCCGCCGGAAAGCTGGCCCGGCTTGCGCCCGAGCAGGTGTTCGATCTGCAGCAGCTTGGACACCCGCGCCACTTCTTCATCGATTTCGGCGGTCGGCATTTTGCGAATCTTCAGGCCGAAGGCGATGTTGTCGCGCACGCTCATGGTCGGGTACAGCGCGTAGGACTGGAACACCATGGCGATGTCTCGGTCCTTGGGGCTCATGCCGCTGATGTCGGCGTCGTCCACCAGGATCGCCCCGCCGCTGATGTTCTCAAGGCCGGCGATGCAGTTCATCAGGGTCGACTTGCCGCACCCGGACGGGCCGACCAGGATCAGGAACTCACCGTCGTCGATCTTCAGCTCGATGTTTTTCAAGGTGTCCGGCAAGCCGGCGCCATAGGTCTTGTTGACGTTGCGTAATTCGAGAGTTGCCATGTTCTACCCCTTGACCGCGCCGGACGTCAGCCCACGCAGGAAATACTTGCCAGCGAATATGTAGACCAGCAGTGTCGGCAACCCGGCGATCATCGCCGCCGCCATATCAACGTTGTATTCCTTGGCCCCTGTGCTGGTGTTGACCAGGTTGTTCAAGGCCACGGTGATCGGTTGCGCGTCGCCACTGGCGAAGACCACGCCAAACAGGAAGTCATTCCAGATCTGGGTGAACTGCCAGATCAGGCAGACCATCACGATCGGGATCGACATCGGCAGCAGGATCTTCCAGAAAATCGTGAAGAAGCCCGCGCCGTCCAGGCGTGCCGCCTTGACCAGGGCATCGGGAATGCTCACGTAGTAGTTACGGAAGAACAGCGTGGTGAACGCCAGCCCGTAGACGATGTGCACCAGCACCAGCCCGGTGGTGGTGTTGGCCAGGCCGAGCTTGCCGATGGTGAACGAGGCTGGCAGCAGCACGGTCTGGAACGGCAGGAAGCAGCCGAACAGCAGCAGGCCGAAGAACAGCTGCGAGCCACGGAAGCGCCACATCGACAGCACGTAGCCGTTCATCGCGCCAATAAAGGTCGAGATCAGTACCGCCGGCACGGTGATTTTCACCGAGTTCCAGAAGTACCCTCCTACGCTGTCCCAGGCCTTGAGCCAGCCGATGCCGTCGATCACTTGCGGCCAGCTCAGCAGGTTGCCGGTACGGATGTCTTCCGGCGACTTGAAGCTGGTCAACAACATCACCACCAACGGGATCAGGTACACCGCAGCGGCCAGCAGCAGGGTCGCGTAGATGGCGATCCGGCTGACGCTCAGGCGCGGGGTGGCAAGCGAGTTATTCATGGCGTTTGCCCCGCAGTTCGGAGTACAGGTACGGCACCAGGATCGCCAGGATCGCGCCGAGCATCATCATTGCGCTGGCGGAACCGATGCCCATCTGGCCACGGCTGAAAGTGAAGGAATACATGAACATCGCCGGCAGGTCGGAGGAGTACCCCGGGCCGCCCGCGGTCATGGCCGCGACCAGGTCGAAGCTCTTGATCGCGATGTGCGCGAGGATCATGAAGGCGCTGAAAAACACCGGGCGCAGGCTCGGCAGGACGATCTTCAGGTAGATGGTCGGCAGGCTTGCACCATCGACCTGGGCGGCGCGGATGATCGACTGGTCGACTCCGCGCAGACCGGCGAGGAACATCGCCATGACAAAACCCGAGGCTTGCCACACGGCGGCGATCACCAGGCAGTACACCACGCGGTCCTGATCCACCAGCCAGTCCAGGCGAAAGCCTTCCCAGCCCCAGTCACGCAGCATCTTGTCCAGGCCCAGGCCCGGGTTTAGCAGCCACTTCCAGGCGGTACCGGTGACGATCATCGACAGCGCCATCGGGTACAGGTAGATGGTGCGGATGAAGCCTTCCTTGCGAATGCGCTGGTCCAGCAGCACCGCGAGGAACACCCCCAGCACCAGGCTGATGCCGATGAACAGGCCGCCGAACAGCGCGAGGTTCTTGCTCGCCACCCACCAGCGGTCGTTGTCCAGCAGGCGGGTGTACTGCTGCAGGCCGACCCACTTGTAGCTCGGCATGAAGCTGGAATTGGTGAAGGACAGAACGAATGTCCAGATGATGTAACCGTAGAAGCCGACCAGAACGATCAGCATGCTGGGCGCCAAAACCAGTTTGGGCAGCCAGCGCTGCAGTGCATCGAACGGTGAGGCTTTGCTGAAAACCGCCACAGAGCTCATCGGGATTATCCAAGTGAAAGGAGTAAGAGTCGGAGTCGAGGAGAACCCTTGTGGGAGCGGGCTTGCCCGCGATAGCGATGCAACAGTCGACACTGCTGTTGAATGTCAGTCAGCTATCGCGGGCAAGCCCGCTCCCACAGGGTTACTCAGGGTCCAGGATTACTGCGCGGCTTTGACCGCCGAGGCCAACTGGGCGCTGGCCTTGGCCGGGTCGGCGTCCTTGTCGTTCATGAAGTTGGTGACGACGTCGAAGATCGCCCCCTGCACCGCCAGCGAAGTGGCCATGTTGTGGGCCATGCTCGGTTGCAGGCCGCCGGACTTGTCGTCCGCCAGGAAGTCCTTGGCCGCGGCCTGGGCGCAGGAGTCGAAGCCCAGCGCGCTCATGTCGTTGAGCATGTCGGTGCGCACCGGGATCGAGCCCTTGTTGATGCTGAAGACCTTCTGGAAGTCCTTGCCCAGCGCGACTTTGGCCAGGTCCTGCTGCGCGGCGATGTCACCCTTGCGATCGGCTTTCAACTTGAACACCGCCAGGGAGTCGATGTTGTAGGTGAAGGCGTTTTCAGTGCCTGGGAACGGCACGCACTGGTAATCCTTGCCGGCGACTTTGTTCGCCGCGGTCCACTCGCTCTTGGCCCAGTCACCCATCATCTGCATGCCAGCCTTGCCGTTGATCACGTCGGCGGCAGCGATGTTCCAGTCACGGCCCGCGCGGTTGGGGTCCATGTAGCCGATGAGTTTTTTCAGCACGGTGAAGGACTTGACCATCTCGGGGCCGGAGAGGGTTTTCTGGTCCAGGTCGACCAGGGCTTTCTTGTAGCCTTCAGCGCCCATGACCGAGAGCACCACGTCTTCGAACACGGTGCTGTCCTGCCAAGGCTGGCCGCCGTGGGCCAGGGCAATGAAGCCGGCCGCCTTGAGCTTGTCGGCAGCGACGTAGAATTCTTCGAGGGTGGTCGGGGCCTTGTCGATCCCGGCTTTCTTGAACACTTCCGGGTTGATCCACAGCCAGTTGACGCGGTGGATGTTCACCGGTACTGCGACGTAGTCACCTTCGTATTTGACGGTGTCAGAGACTTTTTTCGACAGCAGGCCGTCCCAGTTTTCCGCCTTGGCGACCTCGGTCAGCGCGTCGGTGCTGAGCAGGCCGGTGCTGCCCCACTCCTGGATATCCGGGCCCTTGATCTGGGCCACGCCCGGTGGGTTGCCGGCCACGGCGCGGCTCTTGAGTACGGTCATGGCCGTTGCGCCACCGCCGCCTGCCACCGCACCGTCCTTCCAGATAAAGCCGTCTTTTTCAACCTGGGCCTTGAGTACGTCGACCGCTGCTTTTTCACCACCCGAGGTCCACCAGTGCACAACCTCCACGGAACCTTTGGGGTCGGCGGCCAGGGCGCTGAGGGGGAACATGGAGGCGAGGGAAATGACTGTGGCGAGGCGAGAAATCGCATTCATCTGAAGTACCTTTCTTGTTGTTATGCATGCAAGTCTGGTGCTTGCGCTGCAAACGAGTTTAAACAGGCTGGGATCCGCCGCAGGTAACGAAGCGACGGCGAAATGTCACCGCATGGTTACATAACCCGTGACCCAGAGCCCTGCGCCAACGCCGTAGCCATGCTCGGGGCCAACGGCAGCCGCGGAATCAGCACCGTCTGCCAGGCGTGATAGAGGTCCGGCTTACCACCCCAGATCTGCGCACTCGGGCGATTGTCGGCGTCCAGTTCGTGGTGCCAACTGCCATGGACGAGATCGATCAGGTACTGCTCGCTGTACTCCCAAAGCCGCCGATACCAGGTTTCGTATTGGCCCTCGCCGGTGCGCTGGAGCAAGGCACTGGCCGCCGCGCTCGCTTCGCAGTGCACCCAATGCAAACGCTGACGCACCACTGGGCGACGGTCCCAGTCGAGGGTGTAGACCATGCCCGGCGCACCATCGACCTGCCAGGCGTGCTGGCAGTTGTTGGCGAACAGTTGCTGCGCATCGCGCAGCAGCCAGCCGGGGGTGAGCATGCCGGCCTGGACCCGCGCCGCCTCCAGGTGCAACAGCAGCCGCGCCCATTCAAACCCGTGGCCCGGGGTGGTGCCAAAGGGGCGGAAACCATCGGCCGGATTGGCCTGATTGTAGGCGTGCAGCGGCTGCCATTGACGGTCGAAATGCTCGACCACCAGGTACTGATTGGCGGCGCCGTGGCCGTGGATCAGTCGCTCGGCAATGCGCAAGGCGCGGCTCAGCCAGCGGCTGTCCTGGGTGACGTCGGCCAGGGCGAGAAAGGCCTCGGTGGCGTGCATGTTGCTGTTCGCGCCGCGATAGGCTTCCTCGACGCTCCAGTCGCGATTGAACGACTCGCGCATCGCGCCCTCCTCCTCGCACCAGAAATGCCGGTCGATGATCTCGATCGCATCGTCAAGCAACGCCTGGGCACCAGGGCGCCGAGCGACCCGCGCGGAACTCGCGGCCAATGCCACGAACGCATGCAGGTAAGCGGCTTTACCGGTATTGCCGTCGCGGTGCTCGGGCGAGGCGAACCAGCCGCCGTGTTCGGCGTCACGCAGCGGCCCAGTGAGGGCCTGGATACCGTGATCCACCAGCTCGGCAAACCCTGGCAAGCCCTGGATATGGGCCAGGGCGAAGCTGTGGGTCATGCGCGCGGTGTTCATGGTTTCAGCTTGCGCGTCCGGCGGCAGGTGGCCGCGCTCGTCGAGATTGCCGAAACCTGTGGGCAGCCTGGAAGCCTTGGCGAACGCCAACAGGCGCAAGCCCTCGGCAGCCAGCCATTGTTGGTGGGCAGGTGAGTGCATGGTGGACCTTTTTTTGTTGTTATGACTGCCAGCAGTCTAAACAACAGGTCGTGACGGCCAGGTAACGAAGGCGCCGAGTTATGTCACCAGGCAGTGACATTGGCTTCGGGTGCCATCGCGGGCAAGCCCGCTCCCACAGGAAATCCACCATCCGTCCCTGTGGGAGCGGGCTTGCCCGCGATCAACGATTACGCGGTCCCTGATTAATCCACACTGCGCGGCAACTGCAGCGTCACCCGCAACCCACCCTCGCGCAAATTCTGCAAACTCACTTCGCCGCCATGGCTATGGGCGATGTTGCGCGCAATCCCCAACCCCAGGCCATACCCCTGCTGCTTCCCGGCCAGGCGAAAGTGTGGCTCGAACACTTGCTCCAGGCGCTGCTCCGGCACACCCGGGCCCTCGTCGTCGACATGCAGGATAAACGCGCTGTCATCGTCATCGATGTGCAGGTGGGCGGTCTGTCCGTACTTCAGCGCATTGTCGATCAGGTTGCCGATGCAGCGCTTGAGCGCCAGCGGTTTGCCCGGATACGCCGTGAGCGCCCGCCCCTGCTGGGTCACGCGGCCGTTGCCGTTGGGCGCCAGGTAAGGCTCGACCAGGCATTCGAGCACGTGATTGAGGTCCACCGGCTCGATGTTCTCGTGAATGTCGGTGTCCTTGACGCATTGCAGCGCGCCCTTGACCAGCAGCTCCAGCTCGTCCAGGTCGCGGCCGAACTTGGCCTGCAACTGCTCGTCGTCCAGCAGTTCGACCCGCAGCCGCAAGCGCGTGATCGGCGTACGCAGGTCATGGGAAATCGCGCTGAACAACTGGCTGCGCTCGGTCAGGTAGCGGCTGATGCGTTCGCGCATCGCATTGAATGCACGGCCCACTTCGACCACTTCGCTGCCGCCGCCCTCGGCCACCGGCAGCACGTCGGCGCCCAGGGACATGTCCCGCGCTGCCCGCGCCAGGCGCTTGAGCGGCCGGCTTTGCCAATGCACCAGCAGCCCGATGAACAGCAGCAGGAAGCCGCTGGTGAGCACGATGAACCACACCTGCTGCGACGGCAGGCCCTGTTCTTCAAGGCTGGTGTAGGGCTCGGGCAACAGGGAGGCGATGTACAGCCATTCGCCCTTGGCCAGTTTGATCTGGGTCACCAGCACCGGCGGGTTGACCGGCTCCAGCGTCAGCGCGTAGTGCGCCCAGGAGCGCGGCAATTCATCGAGCTTCAAGCCGCCATTGAAGATCCGCAGATCATCCGGGCTGACAAACTGCACGGAAATATCGGTGTCGGCCCCCAGCGACGTGCGCAGCACCTCGTCCACCGCGGCCAGCACCGCCTGCTTGCGCGGGGTGGCGGGCAGCAGTTGCATATCCAGGGGCTTGTCGTTGAGGGTGACCACAAATCGGGTGCCGCCCATGCTGCGCAATTGGTCCAGCACCAGCGGCCGATAGGCCACCGGCAACGAGCGGAAGTAACTGACGCTGGCGTTCATCGAATGAGCCAGGCTGCGGGCGGCGGTCACCAGCCCTTCGAGCTGGGTGGCGCGCAACTGCGAGACCCAGATCACGCTCGACAGGGCTTGGGCAAACAGTACCGCCAGCAACGTCAGCAACAGCATCCGCCCCAGCAGCGAGCGCGGTACCGGGACCTTGCGCAGCAGCCGGGCGAAAAACTCAGTGACCATTGCTGGCGACCACGCTGGCCGCCAGTTGATAACCGCTGCCGCGCACGGTACGGATCAGCCGTGGCGGCTTTTCGGTGTCGCGCAGGCGCTGGCGCAAGCGGCTGACCGCCATGTCGACAATCCGGTCCAGGGGCATCAGGTCGCGGCCCCGGGTGGCGTTGCCGATGGTGTCGCGGTCGAGGATGGCCTGGGGGTTATCGAGGAACAGTTTCAGCAAGGCAAAATCGGCGCCGGAGAGAATCACCTCCTCGCCGTCGGTGTGAAACAGCCGGTGGCTGACCATGTCCAGCCGCCACTCGTCGAAAGCCAGCACTTCGCCGCCCGAACGCTCCTGGCCGAACTGGGCCCGGCGCAGCAGGGCCTTGATCCGTGCCTGCAATTCACGGGGACTGAAGGGCTTGCCCAAGTAGTCGTCGGCGCCCAGTTCCAGGCCGATGACCCGGTCGGCCTCGTCGGAACTGGCGGTGAGCATGATGATCGGCACATGGGCCTGGCGTGGGTGCTGGCGCACCCAGCGACACAGGCTGAAGCCGTCTTCGTCGGGCAGCATCACGTCGAGGATCACCAGGTCGCAAGGCGCGTCGTTCAGCGCCTGGCGAAACCCCGCGCCATCAGGCGTGGTACGCACCTGAAAGCCGGCACGACTGAGGTACGTGTCCAGCAACTCGCGTATTTCCTGATCGTCATCGACCAACAAAATCGACTTGTTGACTGAGCTCACGGGCGGCTTCCTTATTGTTATGAAGGGGGGTGGATTATGCTTGCTCGAGCGCCACACCCGCGCCCACCAGGCCGGAATACGGGGCTGTCACCAGCCACACCGGAATGCCCTTGAAGTAATCGCTCATGCAGCCCTTGTCGGCAAAGCAACGGGCGAAGCCACTTTCCAGGAAAAAATCGGCAAACCGCGGGATCACCCCACCGACAATGTAGACCCCCCCACGGGCACCGGTGGTCAACACGTTGTTGCCCGCCACCCGACCCAGCCAGCAGCTGAACTGCTCAAGTACTTCGCGGGCAATCGGGTCGCCGGCCAGGCCAGCGGCGGTGATGGCTTGCGGGGTGTCGAGCGTTGGCGCGTGCCCGTCCACCGCGCAGATCGCCCGGTACAGCCGTGGCAAACCACCGCCGCTGAGCACGCTTTCTGCGCTGACATGGCCAATTTCGTTATGCAGGTGCTGCCACAACTGGGTTTCCCGCACGCTGCTCAACGGCAGGTCGACATGCCCGCCCTCACCCGGCAGGGCCGCCCAACGCCCCTGCCCCTGATCGAGCAAGGTGCCGACACCCAGGCCCGTGCCCGGGCCGATCACCACCGCCGGGCGCAGCGGCTCGGGGGTGCCGGCGCAGACCAGGCGAAACTCCCCCGGCTGCAGGCGCGTCATGCCCAGGGCCATGGCCGAGAAATCATTCACCAGCAACAGTTGCTCCAGTTGCAAGGCCTGGCAGAACGCCTTGCGACTCAGGCGCCAGTGGTTGTTGGTGAAACGAAACTCATCGCCACTGACCGGGCCGGCCACCGACAGGCAGACCGCACCGATCGCTCCGGGCGCCAGGCCCAGACCCTGGAGATAGGCACCAATGGCATCTTGTGGACAGGCAAAGTCGGCTGTCGCCAGCACCTGGACCGACTCCAGTTGCTGGTCTTTCCACAAGGCAAAACGTGCATTGGTACCGCCAATGTCACCGACCAGCGCTAGTTTCACTTAAGGGTCTCCAGGGCAGAGGTAAAGGCGCTGGCGCCCTGCTCTGCCGAGCTGAAGGCCATGCGCATGAAACCGAACAGTTCGCGCCCGCAACCAATGCCGTTATCCAGCAGGCCAGTGGCCGGGGTACGCGCGTCAAATTCAGCGGCGTCCACCAGCACTTGCAAAGTGCCTTTGACGCCATCGACGCGGATGATATCGCCCTCTTGCACGCGGGCCAAAGCGCCACCGACAAAAGCTTCAGGGCTGACGTGAATGGCCGCCGGGATTTTCCCCGACGCGCCGGACATCCGCCCGTCCGTGACCAGTGCCACTTTGAAGCCGCGATCCTGCAGCACGCCAAGGAACGGGGTCATCTTGTGCAGTTCCGGCATGCCATTGGAACGCGGGCCCTGGAAGCGCATCACGGCAACAAAATCCTTCTCCAACAGGCCAGCCTTGAACGCATCGGCCAGGTCCTGCTGATCCTGGAACACCATGGCCGGAGCCTCGACCACTTGATGTTCCGGGGCTACCGCCGAGACTTTCATCACGCCGCGCCCGAGGTTGCCTTCCATCACCCGCAGGCCGCCTTCGGCCGAGAACGCCCGGGCCACCGGCCGCAGGATGTTTTCATCGAGGCTTTCGCTCGGGCCTTCGCGCCATACCAGTTGACCGTCCTCGAGGAACGGCTCCTGGGTGTAGCGGCTCAGGCCGTGGCCGGCCACGGTGTTGACGTTTTCATGCAGCAGGCCGGCCGCCAGCAGCTCACGAATCAGGAACGACATGCCGCCAGCCGCCTGGAAGTGGTTGATGTCGGCCTTGCCGTTCGGGTAGACGTGGCTCAGGGTCGGCACCACCTCGGAGAGGTCGGCCATGTCCTGCCAGGTCAGTTGGATGCCCGCCGCCATGGCAATCGCCGGCATGTGCAGGGTGTGGTTGGTCGAGCCGCCGGTGGCGTGCAGGGCCACGATCGAGTTGACCAGCGAGCGTTCGTCGACGATTTCGCCGATCGGCATGAAGTTGCCGCTCTGCTTGGTCAGGCGCGTGATCTGGAACGCCGCCTCGCGGGTCAGGGCATCACGCAACGGGGTGTTCGGGTTGACGAACGAAGCACCCGGCAGGTGCAGGCCCATGACTTCCATCAGCAACTGGTTGGTGTTGGCGGTGCCGTAGAAGGTGCACGTGCCAGGGCTGTGGTAGGACTTCATTTCCGACTCCAGCAGCTCTTCGCGGCTGGCCTTGCCTTCGGCGTAACGCTGGCGAACGTCGGCTTTTTCCTTGTTGGAAATCCCCGAGACCATCGGGCCGCCCGGGACGAAGATGGTCGGCAGGTGACCAAAACGCAGCGAGCCCATCATCAGGCCCGGGACGATTTTGTCGCAGATGCCCAGCATCATCGCCGCATCGAACATGTTGTGCGACAGCGCCACGGCGGTCGACAGGGCGATCACTTCACGGCTGGCAATCCCCAGTTCCATGCCCGGCTCGCCCTGGGTCACGCCGTCACACATTGCCGGGACACCGCCGGCGAACTGGCCGACCGAGCCGATCTCGCGCAGCGCCTGCTTGATCTGTTCCGGGTAGGTCTCGTAGGGCTGGTGCGCCGAGAGCATGTCGTTATATGACGAAACAATTGCCACGTTGGCCGCGTTCATCATCCGCAGGCTTTGCTTGTCTTCGGTGCCACATCCGGCCACACCGTGGGCGAAGTTGGCACATTGCAGCTTGCCGCGCATCGGGCCATCACTGGCGGCGCCGCGAATCAATGCAAGGTAAGCCTCACGGGTAGCGCGGCTACGGGTGATAAGCCGTTCGGTGACCTCAAGTACGCGGGGATGCATGTGTAGAACTCCAGGCTAACGGATATGGCGACCTGTTCGTGTCTATGCTGATCAAGAGGCGTCCACGCGGGCAGCGTTTGACGGTTTTCTTGACCAATCGGACCAGTTGATTCAGGTCACTCGTTGTAGATAGAACAAAATATTGCCACTAAAAAGGCTTGTTTTCTATTTTTATGCGAATAATCTTGTAATTCCAACAACAAAACGACGGCGGCGCTGTTCAAATGACTCTTCGAATCGCAATCAATGGTTTTGGCCGTATCGGCCGCAACGTCCTGCGGGCACTGTATACCCAAGGCTACCGTCAGGATCTGCAGATCGTCGCCATCAACGATCTGGGCGACAGTTCGATGAACGCCCACCTGCTCAAGTACGACACCGTGCACGGCACGTTTGATGCCCAGGTGGAACACGACCAGGAGAGCCTGACGGTCAACGGCGACCGCATTGCGGTCAGCGCCATTCGCAACCCGGCCGAACTGCCATGGGCTGCAGAAAAGATCGACGTAGTGTTCGAATGCACCGGTCTGTTCACCGACCGGGCCAAAGCCGCCGCGCATATTAGCGCCGGCGCGCGCAAAGTGATCATTTCAGCACCGGCCAAGGGCGCCGATGCCACCGTGGTCTACGGGGTCAACCACGACATCCTGCGCCAGTCGCACCAGATCATCTCCAACGCCTCGTGCACCACCAACTGCCTGGCCCCGGTGGCCCAGGTGCTGCACCGCGAACTGGGCATCGAGAGTGGCCTGATGACCACCATCCATGCCTACACCAACGACCAGAACCTGACGGACGTCTACCACAGCGACCCGTACCGCGCCCGCTCGGCTACCCAGAACATGATCCCGAGCAAGACCGGCGCCGCGGAAGCGGTAGGCCTGGTGCTGCCGGAACTGGCCGGCAAGCTGACCGGCATGGCCGTGCGCGTGCCGGTGATCAACGTCTCCCTGGTGGACCTGACGGTGCAGCTCAAGCGCGAAGCCACGGCCGATGAGGTCAACGCGCTGCTGCGCGAAGCCAGCCAGCACTCGAAAATCCTCGGCTACAACACCCTGCCCCTGGTTTCCAGCGACTTCAACCACAACCCGCTGTCGTCGATTTTCGACGCCAACCACACCAAAGTCAGCGGCAAGCTGCTCAAGGTGCTGGCCTGGTACGACAACGAATGGGGGTTCTCCAACCGCATGCTGGATAACTGCCTGGCGCTGTGCAACGCCGAATAAGCAATGCGGGAGCTGCCACCGGCAGCTCCCCTCTGGTTTTGTTGGAGCCCACCGATGATCGGCATCACCTTCACCGAAAAAACCATGGCGGCGCGCAAGCGCATCGCCCTGGTCGCCCATGACCACTGCAAGGTGTTCCTGCTCGACTGGGCCGAGCGCCAGAAGCACAAGCTCGCCCAACACCAACTGGTCGCCACCGGCACCACCGGCCTGTTGCTCAGCCAACGCCTGGACCTGCCAGTGG
This sequence comes from Pseudomonas sp. IT-P176, assembly GCF_949767245.1. Lineage (NCBI taxonomy): Bacteria > Pseudomonadati > Pseudomonadota > Gammaproteobacteria > Pseudomonadales > Pseudomonadaceae > Pseudomonas > Pseudomonas sp. IT-P176. Next base: position 19,592 of record NZ_CATKPN010000031.1, on the reverse strand, counting down.
AAAGCATGATCAGCGGCCCACTGGGTGGCGATCAGCAGCTCGGGGCGCAAATCGCCGAGCAACGCGTAGACCTGCTGGTGTTCTTCTGGGATCCCTTCGAACCACAACCCCACGACCCGGACATCAAGGCACTGCTGCGAGTAGCGGCCGTCTGGAACATTCCAGTGGCCTGCAACGAATGCAGCGCCGACTACTTGCTCAGCAGCCCGCTGCTGGATCAGCCACACACCCACCGGATCCCTGATTACCCGGCCTATCTACAAGGTCGCCGATAATTCCTACAGAAAGAAGCGCTTGACCTTTGACACAGATGATAAGCATTATCATTCGCTTGAAATCGATCAGGTCCTACTGTGAGTCAAGCGCACTTCAACCACGTCTTCCTCGCTCAGCGCGTCTCGCTGCTGCGCACATTGGAGCGGATGGTCAATAACCACAGCACCGCCGAGGACCTGTTGCAGGAAACCTACCTGCGCGTGACCCGGGCGTTGAGTGAGCGGGCCATCGACCACCTGGAACCCTTCGTCTTTCAAACTGCCCGCAACCTGGCGCTGGACCACCTGCGCGCCCGCCGTATCCAGTCACGCACGATGCTCGAGGACGTACCGCTGGAGGTGGTGCAGAACGTTGCCGCGCCGCTCAGCAGTGCCGAGGACGCCGCCCATGCCGAACAGATGCTCGAACGCTTGAACATCAGCCTCAACCAACTGACTGCGCGCCAACAACAGATTTTCATCCTCAGCCGCCTGCACGGCCACAGCTACCTGGAGATCGCCGAGAAACTCAGCGTGTCCCTGAGCACCGTGCAAAAAGACCTGAAGCTGATCATGGCGATCTGTGTCGGTGTCGCCGATCGTCTCAACGGCCGTTGAGTCGCTCGCTCCATTGTTTTGCACACCTGCGTCAGGGCGTCGGCTTTGTTACCCTTAGCCGAGGTTTGTAGCACTCTTATCCAAAACCAGCCGCGCGCAGACGTGGCCGAGGAACACCCGTGACGGACAGCCACCACTCCCACCCGCCAACCCCGGCGCGGGATTCAGCCAGCACCAGGGCGATGGAACAAGCCCTGGACTGGCTGATCGTGCTGGACAGTCCGAGCGAGGAGCAAAGCCGTGAATTTCACGCCTGGCTCGCCGCCGACCCGCGCAACGCCGAAGCCTTCGCCATGGCCCAGGCCGTCTGGGACGGCCCGCAAGTGGCACAGTGCGCGCAGACCCTAGACAGCGCCAAGCGCAAGGTCAGCGTGCTCGGGCGCTTGCGCCCACACTGGAAACCCCTGGCCAGCGCGGCAGTGCTGCTGCTCGGCCTGTTCAGTTTCAGCAACCTGCCCATGCGCCTGCAGGCCGATCACCTGACCGTGGTCGGCGAGCGCCAGCGCCTGCAACTGGAGGACGGCTCGAAAGTCCTGCTCAACACCAACTCGGCCTTCTCCAGCACCATCAATGATCAACAACGCGTGGCTCGCCTGTTCCAGGGCGAAGCCTATTTCGAGGTAGCCGCCAATCGTGGCCTGCCCCTGGAAATCGATGCCGGGCCGGTCACCGCCAGCGTGCGCGATACCTCCTTCGCCGTGCGTTACCTGGACGGCGTCGCCCAGGTGCGGGTGCAGCGCGGCGATGTCGACCTGCGCAGCGCCCACAGCGATGCACGGGTGCGCTTGAGCGCAGGCGAAAGTATCCGTATCGGGCCCAATGGTTTCGATCAACCGGCCCGCCTCGATCCGGCGACAGACCTGGCGTGGGTCCAGGGCCGCCTGGTGTTCGAAAACTGCCCGCTGAACCAGGTCCTGGCCGAGTTGCGCCGCTACTACCCGGGCTGGATCATCAACAACAACGAACAGTTGGCCAACGTTTCGGTCACCGGTAACTACCGCCTCGACCAGCCGCTGGACGTGGTCCGGTCGCTGGCTCACATCACCTCCGCCAAGCTCCAGGAGTTCCCGGCGCTGGTGATTTTGAACTGAATGAGAATTATTTTTACTCGATAGTCATTCGCCGTACGTCTCGTTATAGCCAATGCAATTGATTCGCATCCTTGATGCCAATCTGCACCTATAAGATTCGTGCGACACGGAGCGCTATCGATGTCCTCTCGCCTTACCCGCCAGTCCTCTTCACCATCCGCCCGCGTGCACAACTGCACGCTGTCCTTGCTGACCGCCACCATGCTGCTGGCCGGCACCCAGGCTGCGCCTGTGATGGCCGCCACCCCGGCCCAACAGCCAAGCCGCCAGATGGGCGACTACAGCTTCGCCATTACCCAGCAGCCACTGGTCTCGGCGCTCAACGAGTTCACCGCCGTCACCGGATGGCAGGTCGGCTTGCCGGCAGAACTGGCAGAAGGCGTGGCCTCGCCAGGCGTGCACGGCGCACTGAGCCCGGAAAAAGCCCTGGATCGCCTGTTGGTGGGGACCAACCTGAGCTATCGCAAGCTGGGCAGCAACAACATTGCGCTGGAAAAACGCACCGCCGGCGGCACCCTCGCACTGCAGCAGATGACCATCAGCGCCACGCGCCAGGAGCAGAGCGTCGACAGCGTGCCCAGCACCGTGACCGTGCACACCCGCGAAGAGCTGGATCGCAACAACGTCAACACCATCAAGGACCTGGTGCGCTATGAGCCAGGCGTATCGGTCGGCGGTACCGGCACCCGGGGCGGCATCAGCGGCTACAACATTCGCGGCATCGACGGCGACCGGATCCTGACCCAGGTCGACGGCGTCGAGATTCCCAACGGCTTCTTCAACGGCCCGTATGCCAAGACCCAACGCAACTACGTTGACCCGGAAATCGTCAAGCGCGTGGAAATCCTCCGCGGCCCGGCCTCGGTGCTGTACGGCAGCAACGCTATCGGCGGCGCGGTGAGCTACTTCACCCTTGACCCGGAAGACATCATCAAGCCCGGCCAGGATGTCGGCGCCCGCCTGAAAACCGGTTACAGCTCCGCCGATGACAGCTGGCTGAAATCCGCCACCGTCGCCGGACGCGCCGATCAGTTCGATGGCTTGCTGCACTTCAGCCAGCGCGACGGTCACGAAACTGAATCCTACGATCACTACAATGGCACCGGCCTGGATCGCACCGCGGCCAACCCGGAAGACGTGCGCACCACCAACGTACTGGCCAAGGCTGGCTGGAACTACGCCGAAGACGCACGCCTGGGCCTGACCTACGAAAAATACAAGGACCACCGCGACACCGACCAGCAAAGCGCCATCGGCGGCCCGTTCAACAATGGCCAGCCCCTGGGCATGTACCGCTCGCGCACGGGTGATGACACAGTCAGCCGCGAACGTTTTGGCCTGGAAAACAGCTTCGCCGTCGATGCCCTGCTGGTGGACAACCTGAAGTGGAGCCTGAACTACCAGATCGCCAAGACTGACCAGACCACCCTGGAAAACTACTTCCCGTTCAGCCGCAACGTGATGCGCTCGCGCGAAACCCTCTACGAGGAAAAGCAGTGGGTGTTCGACGCACAACTGGACAAGGCATTCGCCATCGGCGAGACCGGCCATGTGCTGACCTACGGCACCACCATCAAACACCAGAAAGTCACCGGCTCGCGCACCGGCAGCGGCACCTGCCTGGCGGTAGGTCGTGGTTGCAGCGCCGTGGGCGCCATCAGCCCCAGCGATGTGCTGAAAAAATCCAGCGACTTCCCGGACCCGACCATCGACACCTACAGCCTGTTCGCCCAGGACCAGATCACCTGGAACGACTGGACCTTCACCCCAGGACTGCGCTACGACTACACCAAGCTCAAGCCCCATGTCACCCAGGAGTTCCTCAACACCGTAGCGCCTGATGGCCTGGGTACGGTCAGCGACGAGAACAAGACCTGGCATCGGCTCTCGCCCAAGTTCGGCCTGACCTACGCCCTGGACGACAACTACACCTGGTTCGGCCAGTACGCCGAAGGTTTCCGGACGCCGACCGCCAAGGCCTTGTACGGTCGTTTCGAGAACAGCACCACCGGCTACAACGTGGCGCCGAACCCGGACCTGGAACCGGAAAAAAGCAAAACCTACGAGACTGGCCTGCGCGGCAACTTCGAGGCAGGCAACTTCGACATGGTGGTGTTCTATAACAAGTACCGCGACTTCATCAACGAAGACGCCGTGACCCCCGGCTACAACGAGCTGACGTTCCAGAGCAACAACATCAAGCACGCCACCATCAAGGGCGTGGAGCTCAAGGGTCGCCTGAACCTCGATACCTTCGGCGCACCACAGGGCCTCTACACCAAGGGCTCGATCGCCTACGCCCACGGTCGCAACAATGACACTGGCGAGCCACTCAACTCGATCAACCCGCTGACCGGCGTGTTCGGCCTGGGCTATGACCAGGACAGCTACGGCGCCTTGCTCAGCTGGACCCTGGTGCAGAAGAAAAACCTGGTGGACGACAGCAGCTTCAAGTCGCCGGACGGCGTCAGCAGCCAGTTCAAGACCCCAGGCTACGGCGTGCTCGACCTGGCCGGTTTCTACAAGGTCAGCGACGACGTGACCCTCAGCGCTGGCGTGTACAACCTGGCGGACAAGAAATACTGGCAGTGGGACAACGTGCGCGGTTACGACAGCGTCGGCGAGGCCGCCGTGCTCAGCCCGGCCAACCTCGATCGCCTGACCGAGCCAGGCCGCAACTTCGCGATCAACCTGATCTGGGATATCTGATCGTTACCCGCTAATGGAATCTCGTTGCGCCTTTTTCCCAGGCGCAGCGAGGATTTTTTACTGTGCTGCGCCAGCTGGTTCGTCTAGTTACCAAGCGCATCTCATTCTCAAGGACTTCTTCATGACCGCTGCCGATCCTACTCAACGCCCGAGCCTGCGTTCCCAACGCCTGAACCAGATCACCCACGAGCCCCATGCCAAGCTCGACGCCCTGGTCAAGGCCCATGCGCCGTTTGAAACCCAGGCCAACTTCGCCCGTTTTGTGGTGGCCCAGTACCTGTTTCAGTCGGAACTGGTGTCGCTGTACAACGATCCCGATCTGATCGCCATCGTCCCCGACCTGGCAGAGCGCTGCCGCGCCGAAGCCGCCAAGGCCGACCTGGCTGACCTCGACACCCAGGTCCCGGCTCCGGTGGCAGGCGCCGTGCAACAGCCGAGCAAGGCTGAAGCCCTGGGCTGGCTGTTCGTTTCCGAAGGCTCGAAACTCGGTGCCGCGTTCCTGATCAAGCGTGCCGTAGGCCTGGGCCTGAGCGAAACCTTCGGTGCCCGCCACCTGGGCGAGCCGACCGGTGGTCGCGCCGAAGGCTGGAAAAACTTCGTCAGGACCCTCGACGGCCTGGCATTCAGCGCCGAAGAAGAAGCCGCGGTCGATAAAGGTGCCATCGACGCCTTCAACCGCTTCACCGTATTGCTGGAACAGGCTTACGCCACCGAGCCTGAACTGGCCTGACCGACCCCCTGCCCAACCTGGTTGGGCAGGGCAAACCTTTAGCCTTGCGATCCAACCTCGCGGTCAACCTCTGAATAATCCATGTCTCGCCTCGCTTCCTCCAAACTCGCGCGCCTCCTCTTCGGCCTGCTGGCCTATGTCAGCCTGGGCATTGGCCTGATCGCCATAGTCGTGCCGGGGTTGCCGACCACCGAATTCATCCTGTTGGCCGCCTGGGCGGCGACCAAGAGTTCGCCGCGCCTGAGTGCCTGGCTGGAAAACCATCGGCTGTTCGGGCCGATCCTGAAAAACTGGCGCAACGGCAAGATTGTCGCGCGAAGAGCCAAGATCAGCGCCACCGCGAGCATGCTGCTGTGTGCCGGCTTGATGCTGGTGATGCTCGACCACGGCTGGCCGATCTACCTCGCCATCGCCGGCATGAGCCTGGGCAACCTGTGGATCTGGTCGCGCCCGGAGTCACTGCCTCAAGCCTCCTGATATCTCCAGTCCCTGCCGCGCCAGCGACCGTTCGTCGGCTGTCGCTCATGCCCAGCTCTTGTAAGCCGATGTGTCACACATGGCGCTGAATGGATTTGGCGAGCGGGTCGCTCAAGACCCTCAGCCCACCAGTCATCCCTTCGCGAGATCGCCCCATGTTCGACTCTCTTTCCATCCGCCTGAAAATCGTGCTGTTGTCCGGACTGTGCCTGTTGGGCGTGGTGGGCCTGATCGTCGGCATGAACATCTACCAGACCAATCAGAACGATCAACTGGTCAGCGCCTCCAGCACCCGGATGCTCACGGCCAGCGTCGAGAACCTGCTGCAGGCCAAGGCTGCCGAGCAGGCGGTGCGGGTGCAGAAGACCTTCGGCGAAAGCCTGCTGGTAGTGACCGCCCTGGCCGACCAGATCGCTGATCTGCGTCGTCTGGCCGGCAAGCGCGCCCTGGATCCCGGCGCCCTGCGCGAGGAGTTGAACCAGAGCCTGAAGAGCGCTTTCGAGCGCAACACCGGGGTCCTGGGAATCTGGCTGGCATTCGAACCCAATGGCCTGGACGGCCAGGACCAGGGCTTCGTCGACGACGCCGCTCGCCTGTCCAACGAAGCCGGGCGATTCGCCAGTTACTGGAGCCGAGCCGGGGGGACCGGGGAAAACACCATCATGACCGAAGAGGACATGACCAAGACCACCCTCAATCTCAGTGGCACCCCGTACAACAGCTGGTACACCTGCCCCCGCGACAGCAAGCGTACCTGTCTGCTCGACCCCTATGCCGACACCGTCGCCGGCAAGGAAATGCTGATGACCAGTATTTCCGTGCCGTTGCTGGTCAATGGCAAGGCCATCGGCGTGGTCGGTATCGACATCTCCCTCGACGCCCTGCAAGCCGCCGCCCTCAGCTCCCAGCGGGACTTGTTCAACGGTGCCGGGCACATGCTGATCGTGTCTGGCAGCGGTGCGCTGGCCGGCTACAGCGTCGACGCCAGCAAACTGGGGAAAAACCTGGTCGAGGCCCTGGGCAACGATGGCAAGGAAGTGCTGCAACTCCTCAATACCAACACCGCGAAGATTCTCCAGCAGGGCGACCTGATTCGCGCGGTGCTGCCGGTCAGCCCGATTGCCGACACCAAGCCTTGGGGGGTAGTGATCGACCTGCCCCGGCACGTGCTGCTGGCCGACTCGCTGAAACTGCAAACGGTGCTCGATGAGGCGCAGGACCTTGGCACCTACAAGACCCTGGCCGTGGCCATCGGCGCCGGCCTGCTGGGCCTGCTGCTGATGTGGTTGACTGCCTCCGGCGTGACCCGGCCAATCAACAGCGTGGCGACCATGCTCAAGGCGATTGCCAGCGGCGACGGCGACCTCACCCAGCGCCTGAACTACAGCAAGCAAGACGAGTTGGGTGAGCTGGTGAGCTGGTTCAACCGCTTCCTCGACAAACTGCAGCCGACCATCGCACAGATCAAGCAAAGCATCACCGACGCCCGTGGCACCGCCGACCAGTCCTCGGCAATCGCCCGCCAGACCAGCGAAGGCATGCAGGTGCAGTTCCGCGAAATCGACCAGGTCGCCACCGCCTCCAACGAAATGAGCGCCACCGCCCATGACGTCGCCAACAGCGCCTCGAATGCCGCCAGCGCCGCCAGGGGCGCGGACCAGTCGGCGCGGGACGGGATGTCGATCATCGAACGCAGCACCCGCGACATCAATCAACTGGCCGAAGAAGTCAGCAAGGCAGTGACCGAAGTCGAAGCGCTGGCCGTCAACAGCGAGCAGATCGGCTCGGTGCTGGAAGTGATCCGTAGCATCGCCGAACAGACCAACCTGCTGGCCCTCAACGCCGCGATCGAGGCGGCTCGCGCCGGCGAAAGCGGACGCGGCTTTGCGGTGGTCGCCGATGAAGTGCGCAACCTGGCCAAGCGTACCCAGGATTCGGTCGAGGAGATCCGCCTGGTGATCGAGCGGATCCAGACCGGCACCCGCGGCGTGGTCGCCACCATGCATTCGAGCCAGACCCAGGCGCACAACAACGCCGGGCAGATCCAGCAAGCGGTGCAGGCCCTGGGCAAGATCAGCGAGGCAGTCACGGTGATCAGCGACATGAACCTGCAGATCGCCAGTGCCGCCGAGCAGCAGAGCGCCGTGGCCGAAGAGGTCAACCGCAACGTTTCGGCGATCCGCACGGTCACCGAGACCCTGACCGAGCAAGCCACCGAATCGGCGCAGATCAGTAGCCAGCTCAACTCCCTGGCCACCCACCAGATGAAACTGATGGACCAGTTCCGGGTTTAGGCCCTCCACCACAGCGCTTTTGTTCTATGATCGAGCCCTCTTTCGGAGGGCTCTCGATGACCACTTTGCTGACTGCCCTGCAAGCCGCATTGGGCTTGCAGAAAACTGCCATCCGGTTCACCGCCGAGGGCGCCCTGCCCTCGGCGTTTGCCGTCACCGAGCTGGCCAGCGCCAGTATTGCGGTGGCCGGCCAGGCCCTCAGCGAACTGCTGCAGCAACAGACCGGCCGTTTACCGACCCTCGAAGTTGATCGCCGACTTGCCTCCTTCTGGTTCGCCACCTCCTTGCGCCCGCTGGGCTGGAAGCTGCCGCCGATGTGGGATCCGCTCGCCGGTGACTATGCCACGGGCGATGGCTGGATCCGCTTGCACACCAATGCTGCCCATCATCGACGCGCCGCCGAAAAAGTACTGGGTGCCTGCAGCGACCGCAGCGCGATGGCCGCCAAGGTTGCGTCGTGGGCCAAGGAGGATCTGGAACAGGCGGTGGTCGACGCCGGGGGCTGCGCGGCGGTCATGCGCTCCTGGCAGCAATGGCAGGTCCATCCCCAGGGGCTGGCGGTCAATGCCGAGCCGCTGGTGCACTTGGCGCCCCTTGAGGATCAACGCCGGCAGGCCTGGTCGGGATCAGTCGCGAGGCCGCTGGCGGGGCTCAGGGTGCTGGACCTGACCCGGGTCCTTGCCGGCCCCGCAGCCAGTCGTTTTCTCGCCGGCCTGGGCGCCGATGTGCTGCGCATCGACCCACCCCACTGGCACGAGCCGGGCGTGGTCGCGGAAATGACCCTGGGCAAACGCTGCGCCCACCTTGACCTGCACCAACGCAGCGACCGCCAGGTGTTTGAAGCCCTGCTCAAGGACGCCGACATCCTGCTCCACGGCTACCGCGCCGACGCCCTGGAAAACCTCGGCTACGGCGCTCGCGAACGCCAGGCGCTGGCGCCGGGGCTGATCGACGTCAGCCTCAATGCCTATGGTTGGTGCGGTCCCTGGCAAAATCGCCGGGGCTTCGACAGCCTGGTGCAGATGAGCACCGGCATCGCCGAAGCCGGCATGGCCTGGCAGCACAGCGACCAACCGACGCCCCTGCCGGTGCAGGCCCTGGACCACGCCACCGGGTACCTGATGGCGGCCAGCTGTCTCAAGCTGTTGACCGAGCGCCTGGCCAGCGGCTGCGGCGGCTCCGCCCGCCTGTCATTGGCGCGCACGGCGAAGCTGCTGCTGCAACAGCCCGCCACACCACAACCGGCGCTGCGTGCCGAAGAGCCCAGCGATCAGGGACTCGTGCTGGAACAAACAACCTGGGGACCGGCCAATCGACTGCAGGTGCCACTAACCATCAGCGGCACGCCCCTGCAGTGGTCACTGCCGGCCGGGGAACTGGGCGCCCATCGGGCACGGTGGTGAACAGCGCCTGCTATGGGCATTCAGGCAGCGATGGTGCCCGCAAAATCTGCTGGCAGCCAAAAATCCTGTGGGAGCGGGCTTGCCCGCGATGGTCTCAAGAGCGCTGCGTTGATCCTGAATCTGCGCGTTATCGTTGACGTCCATCGCGGGCAAGCCCGCTCCTACACAATCCTGCGAAGCCGGTCTTTGCTACACCTCAATCCCCCCGACTCAAGGACGTCCACAACACTTGCGCCGCATAACCCCGGTATGGTCGCCAGCTTTCTGCCCGGGCCAACAGGTGCTGGGCGCTGACTGGCTGGCCTTCGAGGGCGGCCAGCGCCTTGAGCAGCCCCACATCCCCCGGCGGGAACGCGTCCGCCTCGCGCATCTGGCGCAAGGCGATGTACTGGGCCGTCCAGTCACCCACGCCCCATAACGCCAGCAACGGCGCCACAGACGCCGGCAGGTGCTCGCGCGCCTCGAACAGCCCGGGGTTCTCCAGCAACGCCTGGGCCACACCCGACAAAGTGCGCCCACGGCTGCGGGGCATGCCCAGCGTGGCCAGATCCGCCGAAGCCAACACCTGCGCCTCGGGAAACACCTGCCTCAGGCCCGGCAACCACGGCTCGGGCCCCACCAGCGGCGCGCCGTATTGCGCCACCAGCTTACCCGCCAGCCTGATCGCCGCCGCCACACTGATCTGCTGCCCCAGCACCGCCCGCATCGCCAACTCCAGGCCGTCCCAGGTGCCCGGCACACGCAAGCCCGGGCGCCGGGCAATCAACGGCGCCAGCAGCGGGTCTGTGGCCAGGTGCCGGTGGATGGCCGGCAAGTCCGCATCCAGGTCGAACATCCGCCGTAAGCGCGCCATGATCTGCGGCAACGCCGCCGAATCGGCATAGGCCAGCTCTACCGCCAGGCCGTGACCCGGCGCCTGGCTGATGACAAACGTGCCCTGCAAACCGTGCAGGCAGAAGCTGCGGGCGTACGACCCGGGGCGAACCACCTCGAGCCCATCGATGGCCCGCGCCGCTAGGAAGTCGAGCATCGCCGGCCAATCGTAGGCCCCCTGATAGTCGAGCGTCAGCCTCACAAACTCAGCACGCCGCTGTACAAGCCATAGGCCGCCACCAACGCACCGACAACCACGCAGGCGAAAATGCCTTTTTCGATGTGGGTGAACAACGGCTGGCCCTGCTCATGCTTGGCCTTGGCGAACAGAATCACCCCCGGTGCATACAGCAGCGCCGACAGCAGCAGGTACTTGACCCCACCGGCATACAGCAGCCAGACCGCATAAACCAGGGCGATCGCGCCAATCAGCAAATCCTTGGTGCGCTCGCCCGAGGCGTTTTCATAGGTTTCACCGCGCCCGCTCAACAGCACCGCGTAAGCCGCCGACCACAAGTAAGGCACCAGGATCATCGACGAGGCGAGGTAGATCAGGCTGGTGTAGGTACCAGCAGAAAACAGCGTGATCAGCAGGAACAACTGGATCATCGCGTTGGTCAGCCACAGCGCGTTGACCGGTACATGGTTGGCGTTTTCCTTTTTCAGGAACGCCGGCATGGTCTTGTCCCGGGCCGTGGCAAACAGGATTTCAGCGCACAGCAGCGCCCACGACAGCAATGCCCCAAGCAACGAAATGGCCAGGCCGACGCTGATCAGCAAAGCGCCCCACGGCCCGACAATGTGCTCCAGCACCGCCGCCAGCGAAGGGTTCTGCAGGTTGGCCAGCTCCGGCTGACTCATGATCCCCAGTGACAGCACGTTCACCAGCACCAACAGCGCCAGCACCCCGATAAAGCCAATGACGGTGGCCCGGCCCACGTCGGAGCGTTTTTCCGCGCGGGCCGAATACACGCTCGCGCCTTCGATGCCGATAAACACGAATACCGTGACCAGCATCATGTTGCGCACCTGGTCCATCACGCTGCCGAAGTTCGGGTTGCTGCGACCCCAGATATCCCGGGTAAAGATGTCAGCCTTGAACGCCACGGCGGCAATCACGATGAACATCACCAGCGGCACGATCTTGGCCACCGTGGTCACCTGGTTGATGAACGCCGCCTCCTTGATCCCGCGCATCACCAGGAAATGCACCGCCCACAGCAGCACCGAGGCGCAGCCGATGGCAATCGGCGTATTGCCCTGGCCAAACACCGGAAAGAAGTAACCCAGGGTGCTGAACAGCAGCACGAAATAGCCAACGTTGCCCAGCCAGGCACTGATCCAGTAGCCCCAGGCCGAGGAGAACCCCATGTAGTCGCCAAACCCGGCCTTGGCGTAGGCGTACACCCCCGAGTCCAGTTCAGGCTTGCGATTGGCCAGGGTCTGGAACACAAAGGCCAGGGTCAGCATGCCTACGGCGGTGATGGCCCAGCCGATCAACACGGCCCCGGCATCGGCGCGGGCGGCCATGTTCTGCGGCAAGGAAAAGATCCCGCCGCCAATCATCGAGCCGACCACCAAGGCGATCAAGGCACTGAGTCGGAGCTTTTGCGCCGGTTGCGACATCGTTACCTCTCAAATCGACGTTTTGTCATGTTTGCGAACCATAACAAGTGTTCACTCAATTAAATATCCAGCGCAGCCACACGTTTATCAGTAAAGGATAAAAATCAGACTTCGCTTAGAACTGTCTCATCTATGCCGCCGGGGGATTTTGCCAGTTTTGTGAAGCATTTCCGATAAATCCATTCTGTACTGAGAACCGCCGGTAAAAATTTGCACATTCTGAAAAACCAACTAGCTTCATACCTTGCTGCAATACGATGCATTATCTTTAGTTCCACCTGGAAGCCTCTAGGAGAGGCCTCTCAGCGCGTTAACAAACCGACGAAAGTCATTCATCAACAATGGAATGTGGCAATGAACTGATCTAAGTCAGCTGTTTGAAACGTCAGCGGATTTACTCTGCGAACTCACTTCTCCTGCATTGGAGTCATGCAATGTCAGAATCTCCCGGAAAACTACGACTAGGTGCCCTGGTCGCGCTTGTGGTCGGCTCCATGATTGGCGGCGGGATCTTTTCCTTGCCCCAGAACATGGCCGCCAGTGCCGATGTCGGCGCTGTTTTGATCGGCTGGGCCATCACTGCTGTCGGTATGTTGACCCTGGCCTTTGTCTTCCAGACCCTGGCCAATCGCAAGCCGAATCTGGATGGCGGGGTCTACGCCTATGCCAAGGCCGGTTTCGGCGACTACATGGGTTTCTCCTCGGCCTGGGGCTACTGGATCAGTGCCTGGTTGGGGAACGTCGGTTACTTCGTATTGCTGTTCAGCACCCTGGGTTACTTCTTCCCGATTTTCGGCGAAGGCAACACCGTCGCCGCCGTCATCGGTGCGTCTGTGCTGTTGTGGGCGGTGCACTTCCTGGTCCTGCGCGGGATCAAGGAAGCAGCGTTCATCAACCTGGTGACCACGGTGGCCAAGGTTGTACCGCTGCTGCTGTTTGTCCTGATCGCCATTTTCGCCTTCAAACTGGACATCTTCACTGCCGATATCTGGGGGATCAAGAACCCGGACCTGGGCAGCGTGATGGACCAGGTGCGCAACATGATGCTGGTCACCGTCTGGGTGTTCATCGGTATCGAGGGCGCGAGCATCTTCTCCTCCCGTGCGGAAAAACGCTCGGACGTGGGTAAAGCCACGGTGATCGGCTTCATTACCGTGCTGCTGTTCCTGGTGCTGGTGAACGTCCTCTCGCTGGGGATCATGACTCAACCGGAACTGGCCAAGCTGCAGAACCCGTCGATGGCCGCCGTGCTTGAGCACGTGGTGGGTCACTGGGGTGCGGTGCTGATCAGCGTTGGCTTGATCATCTCCCTGCTGGGCGCCCTGCTGTCGTGGGTCCTGCTGTGTGCGGAGATCATGTTCGCCGCCGCCAAAGACCACACCATGCCGGAGTTCCTGCGCAAGGAAAACGAGAACCACGTACCGGTCAACGCCCTGTGGCTGACCAACGCCATGGTGCAGATCTTCCTGATCATCACCCTGTTCTCGGCCAGTACCTACCTGTCGCTGATCTACCTCGCCACCTCGATGATCCTGGTGCCTTACCTCTGGTCGGCGGCCTACGCCCTGCTGTTGGCAGTGCGCGGCGAGACTTACGAGAACGCCCTGGCCGAACGCAAGAAGGACCTGTTCATCGGCGCCGTAGCCCTGATCTATGCGGTCTGGCTGATTTACGCCGGCGGCCTGAAGTACCTGCTGCTCTCTGCCCTGCTCTATGCCCCTGGCGTGATTCTGTTCGCCAAGGCCAAGCGCGAGTTGGGCAAACCGATTTTCACCAACGTCGAGAAGCTGATTTTCGCCGCGGTAGTCATAGGTGCGCTGGTAGCGGCCTATGGGCTCTACGACGGCTTCCTGACCCTGTAACACTCAAGTTTGTATTGTCATCTGGAGGATCACTGTAATGACCACGGAAAAAGTTAAGTACGGCGTACATTCCGAAGCCGGCAAACTGCGCAAAGTCATGGTTTGCTCCCCCGGCCTGGCCCACCAGCGGCTGACCCCGAACAACTGTGACGAACTGCTTTTCGATGATGTGCTGTGGGTTGCCCAAGCCAAGCGTGACCATTTCGACTTCGTCACCAAGATGCGCGAACGCGGGATCGACGTGCTGGAAATGCACAACCTGCTGACCGACATCGTTGCCATCCCCGAAGCGCTGGACTGGATCCTGGAACGCAAGGTCACCGCCGACTCGGTGGGCCTGGGCCTGATCAACGAAGTGAAATCCTGGCTGCGCAGCCTGGAGCCACGGCATATCGCCGAGTACCTGATCGGTGGCGTGTCCGCCGATGATCTGCCGGACAGCTTCGGTGGCAAGACCATCCAGATGTTCCGCGACTTCCTCGGCCACACCAGCTTCATCCTGCCACCGCTGCCCAACACCCAGTTCACCCGCGACACCACCTGCTGGATCTACGGTGGCGTGACGCTGAACCCGATGTACTGGCCGGCCCGTCGCCAGGAAACCCTGCTGACCACCGCCATCTACAAGTTCCACCCTCAGTTCACCAACGCCGACTTCGAGATCTGGTACGGCGACCCGGACCTGGATCACGGCAGCTCCACCCTTGAAGGCGGCGACGTCATGCCGATCGGCAACGGTGTGGTCCTGATCGGCATGGGCGAGCGCTCGTCCCGCCAGGCCATCGGCCAACTGGCACTGAACCTGTTCAAGAACAAAGCCGTCGAGAAAGTGATCGTTGCCGGCCTGCCGAAGTCCCGCGCAGCCATGCACCTGGACACCGTGTTCAGCTTCTGCGACCGCGACCTGGTCACGGTCTTCCCGGAAGTGGTGAATCAGATCGTTGCCTTCACCCTGCGACCTGACGAAAGCAAACAGGGCGGCATCGACATCCGCCGCGAGGAAACCAGTTTCCTCGACACCGTGGCCAAGGCCCTCAACCTCAAGGCGTTGCGCGTGGTGGAAACCGGCGGCAACAGCTTCGCCGCCGAACGCGAGCAGTGGGACGACGGCAACAACGTGGTCGCCGTGGAGCCAGGCGTGGTCATCGGCTACGACCGCAACACCTACACCAACACCCTGCTGCGCAAGGCCGGGATCGAGGTCATCACCATCAGCGCCGGCGAGCTCGGTCGCGGCCGTGGCGGCGGCCACTGCATGACCTGCCCGATCATCCGCGACCCAATCGACTACTAACCTATAAACCCTGGCCGACACTTATCGAGTGCGGCCAGGGGGATAACCGAAACCCAAGGAGATCCAAAATGGCTTTTAACATTCATAACCGCAATCTGCTGAGCCTGGAACACCACACCCCTCGCGAATTGCGTTATCTGCTCGACCTGTCCCGCGACCTCAAGCGCGCCAAGTACACCGGTACCGAGCAGCAGCACCTCAAAGGCAACAACATCGCGCTGATCTTCGAAAAAACCTCGACCCGCACCCGCTGCGCGTTCGAAGTGGCCGCTTATGATCAGGGCGCCAACGTCACCTATATCGACCCGAACTCCTCGCAGATCGGCCACAAAGAAAGCATGAAGGACACCGCCCGCGTACTGGGGCGCATGTACGACGCCATCGAATACCGTGGCTTCAAACAGGAAATCGTCGAAGAACTGGCGAAGTTCGCCGGCGTACCGGTGTTCAACGGCCTGACCGATGAATACCACCCGACCCAAATGATCGCCGACGTGCTGACCATGCGTGAACACGCCGACAAGCCGATCCACGAGATCAGCTACGCCTACCTGGGCGACGCGCGCAACAACATGGGCAACTCGCTGCTGCTGGTCGGCGCCAAGCTGGGCATGGACGTACGCATCTGCGCACCCAAAGCCCTGTGGCCTCTCGACGACCTGGTGGCTCGCTGCAAAAAATACGCGGAAGAAAGTGGCGCCCGCATCACCCTGACCGAAGACCCGAAAGCCGCGGTCAAGGGCGTGGACTTCATCCACACCGACGTCTGGGTATCGATGGGCGAGCCTGTCGAAGCCTGGGCCGAACGGATCCAGCAACTGCTGCCGTACCAGGTCAACGCCGAGCTGATGAAAGCCACCGGCAACCCACGCACCAAGTTCATGCACTGCCTGCCAGCCTTCCACAACAGCGATACCAAGATCGGCAAGCAGATTGCCGAGCAGTATCCGCACCTGGCCAATGGCATCGAAGTGACCGATGACGTGTTCGAGTCGCCAGCCTGCATCGCCTTCGAGCAAGCGGAAAACCGCATGCACACGATCAAGGCGATCCTGGTATCGACCCTGGCTGATCTGTAACAGCTCACTCGGCTCCCACTGACTGGACACAGTCAATGTGGGAGCTGGCTTGCCTGCGATGGCAGCACCCCGGTGCTTCTGACAGACCTTGGTGATGCTATCGCGAGCAAGCTCGCTCCTACAGGGGACCGCGTACCGGCTTATATCTCTTCGAAGAAGGACTGCATTATGCGTATCGTCGTTGCTCTGGGCGGTAACGCCCTCCTACGTCGTGGTGAACCCATGACGGCAGACAATCAACGCGCCAACATCCGGATCGCCACCGAACAGATCGCCAAGATCCACCCCGGCAATCAACTGGTGATCGCTCACGGTAATGGCCCGCAAGTCGGCCTGCTGTCGCTGCAGGCAGCCGCCTACACCTCCGTTTCCCCCTACCCGCTGGACGTGCTCGGTGCTGAAACCGAAGGCATGATCGGCTACATCATCGAACAGGAACTGGGCAATCTGCTGGACTTCGAGGTGCCGTTCGCAACCCTGTTGACCCAGGTTGAAGTCGACGCCAACGACCCGGCGTTCAAGAACCCGACCAAGCCGATCGGCCCGGTCTACAGCAAGGCTGAAGCCCAAGCGCTGGCGGCGGAAAAAGGCTGGGCAATCGCCCCCGATGGCGACAAGTTCCGCCGCGTGGTGGCCAGCCCGAAACCCAAGCGTATTTTCGAAATCCGCCCGATCAAGTGGTTGCTGGAAAAGGGCAGCATCGTGATCTGCGCCGGGGGTGGCGGGATCCCGACCATGTACGACGAAAACCACAAGCTCAAGGGCATCGAAGCGGTGATCGACAAGGACCTGTGCTCGGCGCTGCTGGCCGAACAGCTGGAAGGTGACTTGCTGGTGATTGCCACCGACGTCAGCGCGGCGTTCATCGACTTCGGCAAGCCCACCCAGAAAGCCATCGCCCAGGCGCACCCCGACGAAATGGAAAAACTCGGCTTCGCCGCAGGCTCCATGGGGCCGAAAGTCCAGGCCGCCTGCGACTTCGCGCGCAACACTGGAAAAGTCGCGGTGATCGGTTCACTCTCGGACATCGAAGCGATCGTCCAGGGCAAGGCCGGCACCCGAATCAGCACGTCCAAACCTGGCATTACTTACCTGTAAGGAGAGACGTCTATGGCAAAGTTTGAGCCAGGTCATTTGCACATCGAGCGTCATGCACTGACCCCGGATGATGTCAGCTACAACGTGCACCTCGACTACGAAGTCAGCAAGAGCCCAAAGGGCGACAAGGGCATCCAGTTCACCATGCATGGCAACATTCAGGGCAAGGACATGAGCGAGACGTTCTTCCTGCCCAAGGAGGAGGCCTACAACTTTGCCAACAACGTGACGAAGATCGCCGAGAAGTACGGCATTCCAAAGACCCACAGCCAGATCGGCTCGGTGCACAAGCATTACGACCTGATGTTTGAAGACATCCGGGTGCAACTGAACATGAAATCCGGCGACCCGGTGAATATCGAACACTTCGAGTAATCCCATCCCGCTCGCGATGGCGCGCTGTCGACTGACACAGCGCTATCGCGAGCAGGCTTTCACCATTCGCCCGCCCCAAGGCATACTTGCCCCCCTCCGCACCTCAGAACCAACAAACGCCCCATGCGTATCCACGTCAGTTTCATCGACCGCGTCGGCATCACCCAGGAAGTCCTGGCCTTGCTCGGTGGGCGCAACCTCAACCTGGATGCGGTGGAAATGGTCCCGCCGAACGTCTACATCGACGCCCCGACCTTGAGCCCGCAAGTGCTCGAAGAACTGCGCGATGCCTTGTTCAGCGTACGTGGTGTGCAAGCGGTGACCGTGGTCGACATCCTTCCCGGACAACGCCGCCACCTGCAACTGGATGCCCTGCTGGCCGCCATGACCGACCCGGTGCTGGCCCTCGACAGTGCCGGCACCATTCTGTTGGCCAACCCGGCGTTGATCGCCCTGTACGGCCGCGAACCGGCCGGGGAAAACGTCGCCGAACTGTTTGCCGACCCAGCCCTGCTGGAAACCTTGCTGGAGCACGGGTTTCGCTTGCCGCTGCGGGAAATCACGGTCAACGGCCAGACCTTGTTGCTGGGCGCCACGCCGATCACCGACGCTGGCGCCCTGCTGACCCTGTATCCACCCAACCGGATCGGCGAACAGCTCTCGGCACTGCATCACGATCACGCCGAAGGTTTTGATGCCTTGCTCGGCGAGTCGCCGGCGATCCGCACACTCAAGGCCCGTGCGCAGCGGGTAGCCGCCCTCGACGCGCCACTGTTGATCCAGGGTGAAACCGGCACCGGCAAGGAACTGGTGGCCCGCGCCTGCCATGCCATCAGCGCCCGCCACAGCGCGCCGTTCCTGGCGTTGAACTGTGCGGCCTTGCCGGAAAACCTCGCCGAAAGCGAACTGTTCGGCTACGCCCCCGGTGCCTTTACCGGCGCCCAGCGCGGTGGTAAGCCGGGGTTGATGGAACTGGCCAACCAGGGCACGGTGTTTCTCGACGAGATTGGCGAGATGTCGCCCTATCTGCAGGCCAAGCTCCTGCGGTTTCTCAACGATGGCAGCTTTCGCCGGGTGGGCGGGGACCGTGAGGTCAAGGTCAACGTGCGGATCCTCAGCGCGACCCACCGCGACCTGGAGAAGATGGTCAGCGAGGGGACCTTTCGCGAAGACCTGTTCTACCGCCTCAATGTGCTCAACGTCGAAGTCCCGCCATTGCGCGAGCGCGGCCAGGACATTCTGCTGCTGGCTCGCTACTTCATGCAGCAGGCGTGTGCGCAGATCCAGCGTCCGGTCTGCCGCCTGGCACCCGGCACCTACCCGGCCCTGCTCGGCAATCGTTGGCCAGGGAATGTGCGCCAGTTGCAGAACGTGATCTTCCGCGCCGCGGCCATTTGCGAAAGCAGCCTGGTGGACATCGGCGACCTGGACATTGCCGGCACCTCGGTGGCGCGCCAGAGCGACAGCGAGGTCGACAGCCTGGAGCAGGCCATGGAAAGCTTCGAGAAATGCCTGCTGGAAAAGCTCTACGTCAACTACCCCTCGACCCGCCAACTGGCCAGCCGCCTGCAGACCTCCCACACCGCCATCGCCCATCGGCTGCGCAAGTACGGGATTCCCGGCAAGGCCTGAATACAACTCCTTATCTGAACTGCCGCAAATGTTGGACTGCCTCATCGCGGCATAGGTATCTACACCACTGTGGTGCGACGTTGCACCTGTGGGCCGTCAGGGATGTTGGATTAGACCGCGTGCATATCCATTTTTGCGGTAACGGCCTCCTATGGTTCCGCTTTTACAGCGGCTCAC